>NZ_JBKIWN010000101.1:0-4645 GCF_058146165.1 Streptomyces sp. AM25
ACACCAAGCGAGTCATGGTGGGCGCGGCTGTCGTTGCCGCCACCGTCGGATCCCTCTTTGCCGGTGCGTCGAGCGCTTTCGCGCACGGTTTCGTCAGCCCGGCTCCGACGCCCGGGGGCGCGAGCTGCCAACCGACGAACAGCACGCCCGGCGGCGACCTCCGGGCGCGTCAGGACGTCGCGCAGAACATTGCGAACGGATATGTGGGCACAGCCGTCAATAACAAGCATTCCTTCGAAGCCTTCAAGGTCGCGTTCGACAGCGGAGCTCTTGACGGCAAGATCGCCTCGGGAGGAACGTCCTTCTCGGGCAGTCAGCTGAACGAGCAGACGTCGACGATGTGGGCGAAGCAGGACTTCCAGAAGGGCCAGACCGTCACGGCCGGCTGGTGCATCACCGCCCCGCACAAGACGACGGACTACAAGTACTACATCACTAAGAAGGACTGGAACCCGGACCAGCCGCTGACGCGTGACTCCTTCGAGAAGGATCCGCTGACGACGGTCTCCGGAAACCAGCAGGTGCCCGCAAAGGGCCTGCACAAGATCCCGCTGCCCGCTGACCACACCGGTTACCACGTCATCCTGGCCAAGTGGACCATCGATGACACCGACAAGGCCTTCTACAACGTCATCGACGTCAACATCAAGGGCGACAACGGCAGCATCGGGCAGAAGCCGTCCGCTCCGAGCGGCCTGCACGACATGGGCGTCACCGCACAGCAGGTCGACCTGATGTGGAACACGGCCCCCAGCCAGGACAAGGTGACGGGCTACGAGGTCTGGCGCAACGACAAGAAGATCGCCGACGTCAAGGACGGCCTGGACTACCCGGTGTTCAAGGACACCTCGGTGTCCCCCGACACGAAGTACACCTACAAGATCCGTGCCGTGAACGCGGCAGGTGAGTCCGCCTTCTCCACCACCCACACCGTGACGACGGCCAAGCCGTCGGCCTTGACGCCGGTGGTGACGCAGGCGTGGCTGGTGAAGAAGGACGACGGGCCGACGCTGGTCTCCGTGAAGGGCACCGGTGAGCCGGGGGCGCAGGTGTTCATCAAGGCCAAGGACGGGTCCTGGAGCGACCGCCAGATCAAGGTCGGCCAGAACGGCGAGTTCGAGTTCCGGACCGGCTACTTCGAGAAGGACGGCGTGACCGTCCAGCTCCGCAAGGACGGCAAGGAGCACACCTCGGCGAAGGTGGCCCTGCAGGCCGCCCCGGCCGAGATCACGTCTCCCGCGGCCGGCTCCAAGGTCGACCCCACCTTCACAGTGACCGGTAAGGGCGAGGCGGGCGCCGAGATCACCGTGAAGGCCGGCACCACCGAGACCAAGGTCAAGGTCAAGGCCGACCGGACCTGGACGGCGACCCTGGCGAACGTGAAGGCCGGGTCCCAGCAGCTCAGCGCCGTCCAGACCATCGACGGCGTCAAGTCCACCGCGACCACCCGCACTGTCACCGGCACCGGCTCGGACACCTCCCTGCCCGAGTGGGACGCCCGTGCCGCCTACACCAAGGGCGACCGCGTCACCCACGACGGCGCCACCTACGAGTGCGTCGAGTCCTACCAGGGTGTCGGTGACCCGAACTGGATCACCGCTCTCTCCCTGTGGAAGCCCGCGAAGGCCTGACCGCACACGGCACTCCCCGCCGGCCCCAGCCCGTCCTCCTGGCCGCTAGGGGGACGGGCCCGGGGCCCCGCGACATGAACCGGTAATTCAACGGCTGAACAGGTGTATTCGACGTGTGTGGTATGAGGAGACGGGGCCGCCGTGTCTCAAGGGCTCTGGAGTCGTATTCCGGGAAGCGGAACGCGATAACCGGGCTGAGGGTCGCTGTCGGCGTCATTTTTCTGTGGTTCGGAATCCCCAAGTTCTTTGCCGGCGGCAGTCCGGCGGAGTCCCTGGCGGTCAGGACCGTTCATGAGCTGACCCTCGGAGCCGTGGGCGGTGGCAGCGCGCGTGTGCTCGTCGCGTCGGTCGAAGTCGCCATTGCGCTCGTCCTGCTGTCGGGGAAGGCGGACCGACTGGCGGCCCTCCTGATGACCGGGCATCTCGTGGGGGCCTGCGCGCCGTTGGCCCTCTTTCCGGACGAGACCTGGCGGTCATTCGGGGTGGGGACCCTCGAGGGCCAGTACATGATCAAGAACGTTGTCCTGGTCGCGGCTGCCGTGGTGATTGCAGCCCACTCGGGGGAGCGGAGTCGGGTCTCGTGATCACCGCCCGCACACTCGCCGCTGCCCTGCTGTGCGCCGTGTTCGCTCTCGGCACCCCGGCCGCCGGTGCCGCCGCTGCGACCTCCGTGCCCGACATCGGCGCACAGGCAGCTGAGTTGGCCCGCGCCAACCTCGAGGTCGGCGGCTGCGGCACCAACAGCGACGGCGGCAACTCTTCTGGACCAGAGACCAGTTCACGCGATCAATGGCTACGAAAATCTTGGATGACCCTGATTGATCGTGTAAGTCTGTGATCTGAGAGTGTGGCGGGGTCTGTGACTCCGCCCCTCCGGAAAGGCATGATCACGTGACCGAGACGCACATACCCGAGCTGGCCGAGACCGATGGCATCCCGGCCGAGCAGGTGAACGCCCTGCTCGAGCAGCTGATGGACTCCGCGGATGCGGCTGGTGCTCCGCTGGTCGGCGAGGGCGGGCTTCTGCAGCAGCTGTCGAAGGCCCTGCTGGAGCGGGCTCTGCAGACGGAGATGACCGAGCATCTGGGCTATGAGAAGGGAGATCCGGCCGGCCGTGGCAGCGGCAACTCGCGGAACGGAACCGCTGCGAAGACGGTGCTGACGGACGTCGGACCGGTCGAGGTGGAGGTCCCGAGGGACCGCAACGGGGACTTCGAACCGCACATCATCCCGAAGGGCGCCCGCCGGCTGTCGGGTTTCGACGAGCAGGTCCTGGCCCTCTACGCACGGGGCATGAGCGTGCGTGACATCCGCTCGTACTTGGCGAAGATGTACGGCACCGACGTCAGCCCGGACCTGATCAGCAAGGTGACCGACGCGGTCAACGACGAGATCACCACATGGCAGTCACGCCCGCTCGACGCCGGGCGGTTTCCAGCAGTGGTTGCGAATTACCTGGTCAATGGGCCTGTGAGGCATTCTCGCATGGCCTCGGCTGGGGTCTTGTCGCCGAGCACCATGCGGGGCCGGCGGTTGAGTTGCCGGGCGACGTCGCGCAGGTCCCGGGCTGTGTGGACGGACAGGTCGGTGCTCTTGGGAAAGTACTGCCGCAGCAGACCGTTCATGTTCTCGTTCGTGCCGCGCTGCCAGGGTGAGTGCGGATCGCAGAAGTAGATCCGGAAGCCGGTCAGCGCCTCGATGTCCTCGTGCAGCGTCAGCTCGCGCCCCTGGTCCCAGGTGAGCGACTTCTTCAGCTGGGACGGGATATGGGCGGTCTGGGAGATGAGTGCGTTGCGGACCTGCGGTGCCTTCCACCCGCCGGGCAGGTGGATCAGATGGACATAGCGAGTGGTGCGTTCGACCGGGGTGCCGATCGCCGAGCTCTGGCCGCGGCCGATGATGAGGTCGCCCTCCCAATGCCCCGGTATTTTCCTGTCGTTGACCTCCAGAGGGCGTTCGTGGATCAGCGTCATATTCTTGATCTTGTTCAGGGTCGGGACGCCTCGGCGTTGTTTCTTGCGGCGGGTTCGGCCGGTGCGGAGCTTGGCGTCACGTCGGCCGAGAAGCCCGGCGAACAGGGCCCGGTAGATCGTTTCCGGGCAGACCCGCATGGCCGGGGCGTGGACGTACTCGCGGTCCAGGTAGCGGGCGATCTGCTGGGGCGACCATTTCTCGGTGAGTTTCTCGCGCACCGGTGTGCGCAGTGGCTCGTTGGCCCGGAATTTCGGCTCTTTCGGGCGGTGACGGTGCAGGAGGGCCTGGTTGTGGGCCCACCACGGGTTGTAGCGGCTGTCCGGCTTGCTGTTGCGTTTGATCTCCCGGTGCACGGTCTGGAAACTCTTCCCGATCGATGCGGCGATGTCCTTGACGGGCTGTCTGGCGTGGAGGCCGTCGGCAATGGCGATGCGGTCGTCCTGGGTCAGGAAACGCGGTGATATCGGGCCGGGGTCGGGAACGAGCATGCTTCCAGCATCGATGAACCACAGCGAGCCGCAGCTGGCCGAGACCCCGACCACGCGCGCAGCGGCCGCACCCTTATACCCCTGTCTCAGCAGCTCGAAGTACCGCTTCTTCACCGCGGTCGGCATCTTGTTGGGCGGGAACTTCGGCATCCGAACGCTCTCCTTCCGAGGCGTTCGCAACCACCGATAGAACTCAAGCCGTCTGGCCGGTGGTCTATATCGACGCGCTGTGGATCAAGGTCCGGGACGGCAAGGTCGCCAACCGCCCTGTCCATCTCGCCGTCGGTGTCGATCTCGACGGCTGCAAGCATGTGCTGGGGCTGTGGATCGGCAAGGACGGCGAGGGCGCCCGCCAGTGGCTGACCATCCTCGGTGAACTCAAGGCCCGCGGCATCGAAGACATTCTCGTGGCCTGCTGCGACGGGCTTCCTGGCCTGCCGGACGCCATTAATGCCGTCTGGCCTCGCACGACTGTTCAAACGTGTGTGATCCACTGGAGCCGTCAAGAAACAACATGGTGGTTATCGGCGCCGACTGAGGTGAGCAGGTCGG
>NZ_JBKIWN010000102.1:0-3122 GCF_058146165.1 Streptomyces sp. AM25
AGGCCCACGAAAACCCCGAAAGTCGAGGAAGACACGGCTCGCGCCCTAATGGATCCAGTGCTCACACCCAACAACCCCGGCGGGCAACGCCATCTCATCGGCAGTCACGGCCTCCCGGCCAACCAACAGGGGCACGATCTGACAGCAGAACTCACAAGGGTTCCGGGACACGTAGTGCTCACCTGCTGACGGCTACAACATCAAGTCTCTACGACCTGATACGTCCCATTAGGGGCGCGGTTCGGCAGGACCCGGGATCGCCAAGCTACCGCTCACCCCAGCACCATCACGGTCAACCGACCCGATGAGGCTGGTCGAAACGACGGAATGTGGTTTCGACCAGCCCCGAGCCGACGAAGCTGAGCCGGAAGGCGACGGCGCCGGACTGAGGGTGACCCTGACCGTCGGACTCGACTGGCTTCCACAGCCGACAGCTGACTCAGCTCCAGCCTGTTGGAGCGCCACGGGCCTGGTCGCCCGGCCGACGCTGGGGGATCCTCGCATGCCTCCGGGCAGACCGAGCCCGGCCAGAAACTTGCGACGTTCGAGGTGGGGGACATCCAGCAAGAATCGGCTGGCGAACCGCATCAGTGTCACCGGCACGACCCGGGGCGGGGCCGCGCGGCCCCGCCGTATCGGCTGGCCGCGCCTCAACCGGGGGTTAGGCCCTGCGGATCACCAGCTCAGTACGATACAGCCGTTGCCGCCACGGTGGCCCTTCGCGAGCTCGCTGTTTTTCGCGCTGTGGCCGCCCTTGCCTCCCGCGCCGCTGTCTTTCGGGCAGCCGGCCGGGAGGGTCCCGGTTTTGCCCCCCGCGCCTCCGTAGACGTCATTGGCGTTCTGGCCGTCGCCACCGGCCGTGAAGGAGATCGGCTGGACCGCTGTTCCCCGCGACTCGCAGCGGAATGTGGTCCCGCCCTTGCCGGTTGACTGGGGAGAGTTCCGGTACCCGGAGTCACCAGCAACGCCCTGGGAAACGCTTACCCTGAAGGCAAGGGGACCGCTCCCGGCTCCCCCACCGCCGGAGACTGTTGCGTAAGAGGCACTGGCATCGCCGCCCCTCACGCCGGTCATCGGGTCGTAGGCTTTGCTGCTGCTGCCGCCGACGCCCCCACCACCCACGAAGATGAGCATCGTTGACTGCGGTTGCACCGGCACCCGGCAGCGGAGAACGGCTCCGGCTCCGCCACCGTTGCCGCCGTCGTACGACGACGTCCACGTCCCGGACCCACCCCCGGCCCCGCCTCCGACCATGTCGAAGGTCATGGTGGCCACTCCTGCCGGCACCTTGAAGAAGTGCCCGCGCTGTTTTGGGAGGAAGACCTTCCGTTTCGCCGCCGCCATGTGCACAGGGCCCGCCGACGCGGTTGCCGCGGGCAGGGCGCTCAGCACCAGCCCTGTCACAATCGCCCCGGTCAGCAACCCGCGAAGCGAAGTAAGCACTCTGCCGCCTCCTGTCGGGGTCAGTTGTCGCACACAGGGGGAACGAACTGGTCGGAGACGTAGGCGACGGTTCCGCAGACGAAGTTCTGGACCGGGCCGTCGGCGTGGGCGGGCGTGGCCACGATCGCACCGGCGAGGGAGAGCATGACGCCCGCTGCTGCAACGGCGAGGGCACGACGGATGCTGGTGATGACAACCTCCTGGGGAACAGGCAACTCAGGCCACGACACTCGCGGGGGAAGCTGCCCTTCCACGTGCTTGTTGATACGCGTGCCCAGCGAGGCGCGGGAGCCCGGCAGGGCGCACAGTGACCACCACGATCCCTCTTCGCACGCGAACGCCACCACCAGCAAGAACCAGCGCTTCCTGCCGCCCGGCCTGCACTTTCGGGCCGGTCACCGCTCCCTACCCGCGCGAGCCGTGGCGGCGAGTACCCCGGCCACCGGCGACTTGTGCCAGGCCAGCGCCATACCCCCCGACCTGTGGCGGAACCCCTCGATATGGCATCGATAGCGGACGGCCTCCGGGACACGGGAAGTGATCTTGAAGTGAGCGGGAAAGACCACATCTGGAACCCCCTGTCGTTCCCGGTCAGAAGATTCCGTCGGTTGGCCATCACCGCTGACACTCCCGCCCACCGGCAGCGGCACACGACGTCACCCGATAGAGGTGGCTCCGGTTCACTTTGCCGATCATGAACCTGTGAAGGACTCCGTCACCTTCACGAACGGAGCAAACCGGCCCCCGGTTCCGCTGCCCTGCTGGCTCTGCTTCACCCTGCCGAAAACATGCCAGGCCCAACATCTCCGTCCCAGGCGTCATGGAGGGAGATCCCCAACCACCGCTCGGGGCCGGGTGCTTCGGTGAGTCGCTGATGCGGCGACGGCGCATGACGGCTGGTCCGGGATCTGCGCCGGTGGGGCCGAGTGGTCCTCCCCGGCCCCCGAAGGGGGATCCGGCGGCGGGGGTAGCCGGCCGCCGGGCGTTTCCTGTGTTCTTTGCCTGGATCTGGGAATTTCTTATCAGAGGGCTTGGCCGGGCCTGTGTGCGGCGGTCCTTGGAATACGTAGACCCTCTCATCGACTTCGCTTTGACAGGTATTTACGGCGTTCACAGAAACCGGGCAGAAGTTTTGCCCGTCCTGCGCGGCAGGTGATGGAATCCCGCCAGTCATGGAGCCCTGCTGACAGGGCGGTTCGCCGGTTCCCGGCGACGTACGGCCACCTCTGGAGCACAAGGTCAGTGGGCTCTGATGTCTCACGTCGCCACTGGCGACCCGGGCGTTCCGACAAGGTCCGGCCGATCCGCAATGGCTTGATCTTCACTGTTACCCGGCGCTTCGGGCACCTACGTTTCAGTCCCCTTCACGGGGCGTGGACCGGATTGTGCAAAGGCACCGGAAGGTGCCTTCGGAAGGCGTCTTCCAAAACGACGTCATGCGTATGCGCAGACGTCGTACCGGTCCCTGCGAAAGTGCCGATATCAATCCCCCAGGGGGAGTTCAGTGGCCCATACGAGCATTGCCTCGTCGCATTCCCCGGCGATTCTTGCTGCGGATATACCCGATCAGAACAGGGCAGGTGGTACCGGTCCGGTCCGGTTCCTGCCGGAATTCTTCGAACGCACCTGTGACCGGAGCCCGGAAGCGGTGGCCGTCGTCTGCGACACCGTCGAGCTCA
>NZ_JBKIWN010000103.1:0-3082 GCF_058146165.1 Streptomyces sp. AM25
GACCAGCAGAACCACAAGAACGCCGCAGAGAAGGGCCGCCAGGACAGCCCCGGCCAGCCGGTCCCGCGCGGTACCCAGGCCCGACCTCTCGGCGGGATCAGGCTCTGGCCTGCTTTGTCCGCGAAACAGATATTGGCGCCCAGGTTGTGTGCGGTACTTTTACCCGCGGCCACACCTCCGTCTTCCACACCTCGACCGCCGCCTCGTCGCGCTCCAGTGCGCGGCGGACGGGCACCTGGCAGCTCCAACCGTGCCGCTTCAGCAGCCGCCACACCCCCTGCACGGTATAGCCGACGCGGAACAGCCGGCCGGTCAGCAGCCTCACCCGGGCCAGAGGCCAGCCCCGGTGCTCATCGTCGAAGCCGTGCACCAGCGGCCCGCGCTTCAGCTCCGCCTCCAGGCACTGCCGCTGCTGCCGCGACAGCCGCTCCACCGCCGGCGGCCCCGCCGACGCCAGCGCCGCGACACCACTCCGCCGCCACGCCGCCCGCCACTGGCGCACCGACCGGTCCGACACCCGCAGCTCCACCGCGACTTGCACGGTGCCCGCCCCGGCCTCGAACTGCTCGGCCGCCTCCAGCCGCACCGCTTCCCGCTTCACCTGCTCCGCGGGCGTCAGCCCGCCCCCCTGCGCATACCGCATGACGACGTCGTACCGCAAGGATCACAACCCGTCACGCACCCTCGGACATCACGGATTCAAACTGAGTACTTCCATGCCCGCCGCGTCCGCTACGCCCTCGAATAGGCAACCGAACAGTTCCGGCTCAATACGTTCATTGGTCAACTGGATATGATACACCGGCTTTTGGGTGACTGTCGGCACAGGGGTGAAGCGTCGGCTTGTTCATTCCTCTGCGGGCGGCTTCTCGGCTAGGGAAACCCGGCTCCCCGGCTGTGGAGCGGCTTTCTGTCCCGGGTGCGCCGCTTCCGGATCTGCCGGCCACTCGGAATCTCGTACTTTAGGCCGAGGGACAGTGGTTTGCATTTCCGTCATACTCGACGTCAGGCACTGCGCCGCGTCAGCAAGCTGACTGAAGCGGTGTGGTGCTCGTTGTGCGGGCGCTGGTGCTCTGGAATGCCCGGAGCGGTGCCAGGGCTTCGGCGTCGCAGGTGCGACGAGGTGCAGGTTCTGTGCCGCTTCGCCGGTCTGCGAACTTTCCCCGGAGTAGCTGAGTGCCGAGGTGGCCTGCATGCTGTCTGGGCGGGCCGAGCATCTGCGGGTTGTGGCCGTAGTTTCCCTTGTTTTGTTTCGTAACACTTTCCAAGGAGATCTGTGATGAGTATCACGGTTCATCTTCCCATGATCTTGCGCGAGTATGCTGGCGGCGCAAAAAAAGTGCATATTGCTTCGCCCGGTGCGACTGTTGCTGAAGTTCTGGACACGCTGGAGGGAAGCTATCCCGGAATGCAGTCCCGCCTGCTTGATGAGCGGGGGGCGCTGCGGCGTTTCGTCAACATCTACATTGATGACGATGACATCCGGACGGCCCAGGAGATGGAGACACGGGTTCCCGGCGGTGCTGACCTCTCGATCATCCCTGCCGTTGCAGGCGGCTGCTGAAGGAGTGGTTGGGGGGCCTGCGGGAACGCCGAGGGCCGTCTTTGAGGCTTATTCACGGTTTTGGACTGAGGTCGCCAGTAAGCCTGTGACCTGCGGAAATGTCACAACAAAGATCATCTTGAATGAGCCGCCTGTCTGTCGGCGGATTTCTCGTCTGTCTGCCGCAGGTTTTTCCGCCGACTTGGAGAAGCTGATTTCTATTCGAGCAGAATATGCCTCCAGTGCCTCTGCGGCCGATGAATCCCCTGCGCCTCGGTGCAGGGCCGTCCAGCTGCCGCTGGAGCTTCTTGGTCCTTTTCTTGAGGCCTCGGCCGGGGAGTATTGGGGGTGCACGCCGGAGGTCCCTCCGAGTTGCTTCGTTGTGCTTGTCGGGTCTTTCTCCGACGGTGTTGCGCAGATTCGTCGGCTTGAGTTTGCGGAAAGCGTACGCGCGGAAGACCTCAATGTGCTGGAGGAATTCGCGAGCAATATTGTCCCCTGTTTCGGTGGATCTTACATGCATAAGCGGCGCGGGCACTGGTGCTCGCCCCGAGACTTGCTGCGCATCAGTCGGCAGGCTGCACGGGACGGTTTCGAAGTGCTGGGTTCGATGCATTTCCACCCGGATTCGGGCCGCCTGGGGCCCGGGCAGCGGAACCTGGTGCTCAGTCAGAATCCGACTCCTATGGACGAGCACATGTTCCGCAACGGTGCCTGGCCCGTCAACATGCTCTGTTTTCTCGAGGGACGCAACGGCGTGCTGGTGCCCACGCTCGCGGCCTGGAGCCCGCCTCCGCTGAACGACCTGGACGCCCGGTGCGCACCGATCCCCCTGCAGCTGTTGAGCCAGGGCAGCACCGTGATGACAGGGGCTCTGCTTGAGCTTTCCGCGCTGTGCGCCCCGCCGTCATGACCGGGCTGACAGCCTGCCTGGCTGGCCGCCCTCGGCACAGTTGTCCCATTGCAGCTGCGCAGGCATGCTGCGGCCGCGTCCCGTCGAGTGGCGCACAGAACCGGCTAGCAGCCCTCCGATTGCTTGCCAGCACTGATCCGCAAAAACCTCATCCTTGTTACACCACTCGGCGGGACACTGAACCTTTTTCATCCTTCGTTTTCGCAGGTGAGGAGGGTGTGGACGGCTTGGATGATGGTTCCGATGCGGTTGGTGCTGCAGCGGGCTTTGCGGAGGATCCGCCACTGCTTCAGCTGCGCGAAGGCGCGTTCGCCGGGGGTTCGTAGGCGTGCGTGGACGCGGTTGAACCGCTTGTACTGTTCGAGGAGCTCGCGGTGTCCGTAGCAGGGGGTGCGGACGGTGGCGCCGGCGCCCTGGTGGGCCCGGTCGGCCAGGATGAGGATCTCCCTGGTCAGGCAGGTCCCGATGACGCCGTGGGCTCTGGCTGCGGTCAGGTCGTGGGTGCGTCCCGGCAGCGCGCGGGAGAACCACAGCGGGGTCCCGTCCGGACGGGCGACGACCTGCACGTTCGATGGTGTCCCTTGTGGTGGTGTAGGCGATCAATCGGCGGTCGTGTTGGTGGTGTG
>NZ_JBKIWN010000104.1:0-4280 GCF_058146165.1 Streptomyces sp. AM25
ATCAACAGGAACTTGCGCCAGCCCTGGTACTGACCCCCAGCTCTCGCGCGACCGCCGTCACCGTCCTCCCGGAGGAACGGACCAGCTCGACGGCGTCCTTCTTGAACTCAGCCGTGTACCGCTTGCTCGTGTTGCTCTTCTTACTCACTACCTGGACTGCTTCCTCCGGGACCCACACGTCCCAGTATCAACCTGTCCAGAACAAAGGGGGAGCTTCACACATCAGTTACACCGTTCAAACTGACAGAGCCCCACGCACCCGTACCACCGGCCGCGCACCGTGCGGTGCCCGCGTGTGCCCCTTCCGGGGGTCTCAGGCCCTGCCAGGTCTCGTCCTCGGAACAGATGTGTGCGCCCAGGCCGGGCGCGGCACTTTCATCTGCGGCCACACCGCCTCCTTCCGCACCCCGGCCGCTCCGTCGTCACGCTCCAGCGCCCGCCGTACCAGCACCTGCGCGGACCAGCCGTGCCGGCGCATCAGCTTCCACACGCCCTGCACGGTGTATCCCCCACGGAATGTCCGGCCGGTCAATGTCCTGGCCCGTCTGAGCGTCCAGCCCCGGGATTCATCCGTCCAGCCGTGCGCGAGCGGCCCGCGTGCCAGCTCCCGCTCCAGCCGCCCGAACTGCACCAGCGAGAGCCGCTCAGCACACATCGGCCCCTTTCGAGCGCAGACCGTCATCCCCGCCGCTCTCCCACACCCGCCGCCAGCGCCGCACCGAACGAACCGCAACCCGCAGATCCCGCACAATGACCCCGGACTTCTCACCGGCCCTGAACCGCTCACCCGCCACCAGCCGCAGCAGCTCCCGCTTCTCCTGCTCCCGGGCCGTCAGCCCGCCCCCCTGCGCGTACCGCATGACCCCGTCATACAGCAGGGATCACAGAACGTCAGGACCCCGCGGACATCGCCAGTTCAACCTGAGTACCAGTTCGACGAGCTTGCGGAACTGCCGCTCGCCCAGCCCAGAGAACAGTCCCACCCAGCCTGGCTCCGACGCTGTCATCACAGCACACAATTCAAGATCATCTCATGTCTGACCGGAGCATACGGGGGGGGGCGCAGGAGACTACCGTGCCGTAACGCTCGTGCGTTCGTTGTTGCCCTGTGTGGGCAACAACGAATGAATTCTGCCAGGCCCGAGCGAGTGGCGTCACCAAAGCGCAGATCAGAGTCACGGAACCTCTTTCATCCTGTTCCGGGAGGGTGAAGACGCTGCTGTCCGCCTGGCCAGCGCCGACGTAACACCACAGGTCAGCGGACCGGGGTGCTGACAGTTCGCCAGACCTCTGGCCTATGGTGTTGTGCCGGGACCAGCCAGGCGGACAGCAGCGTCTTCACCCTCCCGGAACAGGATGAAAGAGGCTTACTCCCAGCCGAGGTCGGTGCGGTAGGTAAGTATTCAACGTCGTACCGCTCCCATTACTTTCCGTAAGAGAGGAGCGACCCTTTTGAATAGGACCATCATCGGCAAGGCGTGAGTGGATTATGGACATCAGCGCAATTGCGTCCAGCGTGGTCCCTCATCTTCCTATCGCGATATGGACCACAGACTACGACCTGCGCCTGACCTCACTTGTTAGCGGGCCGGGGCTCGATTACTGCTTTCCCTCCCCTAGCCTGGTGACGCCTCACGGCGACCAGTCATCATATGATCTAACTTACGTTCTGCACCCCGACATCTCGGCGCACTTGCGCGCACGGCAGGGCGAGACGGTGAGCTGGCGGACCGGACCCGACGGTTTGGTAGTCGCCTGTGTCGCCCCTCTGCGGCAGTCAGGCGAGAAGATCGTAGGGGTCATCGGTGCAGCAGTGGACCAAGGCAGGATGCACAGCGAGATCGAACGGCGTCAGCGCATGGAACATCTCCTGTATTCGGTTCTGGAAAACGTGCCAGCCCTCGTCTCTGTACTCGATCAAGACGGCCATGTGATGTTCGCCAATCAGCAGTACCTGTCGGCCGCCGGGAAAACTGCGAATGACGTTCTGGGTCTCAGCGAGGCCCAGGTACTTCCCAGCTTGGAGTCCTCTGGGGCGCCTCCGGCGCAGACCGAAGAAGCCATGACGGAAGAATGGGCGGGAGTGCGAGGGGATTCCTTCCAGTCACGCAGGTTCCGGCTGGATGACTACAGGGGAGGGGCAGCCGGTATGGTCCTTCATGTTGCCAGCCATGTAACCGGCTCCAGACAGGCCGCCATGGCACCGGATGCAATGACTGCCAGGTGCGAAGAGCTGCTCGGAGCGTTGGGCTGTCCCGCCTTCATCCTCGATCCTCAGGGAGTCGTCGAGGCAGCCAACGAGGAATGGTGCACCGTCCTCAAAGCCTCTCGGAACGAAGTCGTGGGAGTTTCTGCACTACGTTGGGTCGAGCCTTCCTGCGTCGATTCATTTCGCTCTTTGTGGCAGGACACACAGACCGCATCATCGGCCTCGCAAATCGAGCGGGTGGTCTTCAAAGAGCGCAACGGGGGGGTTGTGCTAGTCACTCTGTCCGCCTCCCCTTTGACCAGCCTCGCAGGCGACGCTACAGCGACTGTGGTGCTCGTCAGGAGATGGGGAGACCCCGCCGCTCAGCTCGAGGCGTACAAGAACTCCCCACAGGTCTCAGGGCTGGACGCCAAGATCCTGGAACTGCTGGCCGCAGGAAAAACCAATGCCGAGATTTCCAGTGACCTCTGCCTGAGCCGGCAAGGGCTCGACTACCGATTGAAGTCCCTGCGCAAGCAACTCGATGCCGCCAGCCGTGGCGCGCTGGTAGCACGCGCTTACATGCACGGACTGTTCCTGGAAAGGGACTGGCCGCCACGCTGCCGAAATTCCACTCCATATCCTAAAAATTCTTTCTAGCAACAGCTAACAGAATGAGGATCTTCAGAGTGGCCACCGATCGGGTGACAGCTCCTTGGAAAACCGCAGGTCAACACACTTCAAGCTGGGCTGCGCCAGCCCAAGTTGAAGATCCTTACTGAACCTTTTTCATTGTCTATCCCCTCGTAGTGTGGAGGAACTCTTTAAGCGGCTTGTGCCTGCTGTGTTCTGTCGTGGTGTCGGTGTTCGTAGTCGATGGGTGAGAGCCAGTCGCAGGCGGAGTGCCTGCGGCGGGGGTTGTACCAGTCGGTGATCCAGGTGGCGATCTTGATGCGGGCCTCGGTCCGGGTCCGGAACTGCTGCCGGTGGACGTACTCCACTTTGATCGTCGAGTTCGTGGCCTCGGCGACCGCGTTGTCCAGCGCCGAGCCCACGCGCCCCATGGACTGGACCACGCCGAGGCGGTCGCAGGCGTCCCCGAAGAGCTTTGACGTGTACTCGCTGCCGCGGTCCGTGTGGAACACCACGTCAGTGATGTTGCCGCCGCGGGTGGCGGCTGCCATGTTCAGGGCCGCGACGACGAGTTCGGCGTCGTGGCGGGCGTCCATCGCGTAGCCCAGGAGGCGGCGTGAGTGGAGGTCGATGACGGTGGCGAGGTGGAGCTTGCCCTCGCCGGTGGTGATCTCGGTCATGTCCCCGCGCCAGAGCACGTCCGGTGCCGGGGCGGTGAAGACGCGGCCGACCCGGTCCGGGGCGACGGGCCGTTTGCCCTGCCGGGTCAGCGACTTGCGACGGCGCTTGACACGGCCGGCCAGGCCGAGTTCGGCCATCAGCTTCGCGACCGTGTTGACCGACACCCGCCAACCGCGTTCGCGCAACTCGATGTGGATGTGCGGGGAGCCGTAGGTGCCGCCGGAGTCCGCGAAGACCTTCCTGACGGCCGCGGTGAGTCCGGCCCGGCGGCCGTCCCTTGCGGTGGGCGGACGGTCGCGCCATTTGTAGAACCAGGACTCGGAGACCCCGAGCAGCCGGCAGGCGACAGTGTGCGGAACCCGGTGCTCGGCCCTCTGGGAGGCGATGAAGTCCGCAACCGTCACTTCGTCGCCTCTTTGACCCACAGGACCACCGATCGCTTGAGCACGTCACGCTCCATCCGCAGCTCGTGGTTCTCCCGGCGTAGCCGGGCCAGCTCGGCCCGCTCGTCGGGGTCCAGGCCGGCACGGGACGCTTCCTTCTCCCTGGAGACCCATGTCGAGAGCGCGCCCTCGTTGATCCCCAGGTCCCGGGCGACCTGCGCGATCGGCTTGCCCGTCTCGCGGACGATCCGGACCGCACCCGCCCGGAACTCCGCGTCGTATCTCTTGCGTATCTCTGGCATCGAACCTCCTCATAGCGGACATCTCCACACTACGAGGGGAGGCACATCATCCCGTCCCTTGAAGGGTGAGATGTGCAGGTCAGAGGGGGTGAC
>NZ_JBKIWN010000105.1:0-3006 GCF_058146165.1 Streptomyces sp. AM25
CGTTGTCCGGAAACTCCGGGGCACCTCACTCACCCGGGTGGGGCGGCCGTCGTGATCGACCAAGTCGATCTGCTTGAACCACTTGTTGAGCCAGGTGCAGGCGGTCTTGTAGGGGACGGGCAGTGCGCCGTCGGGGTTCTGCTGCGTCCGGGGGAACAGCCAGGGGCTGTTCCCGTCGTAGGCGGCACGGACACGTCGGCGCTGAGCGGTGATTGCCTCGACGACCAGCTTGGAGGCCGGGATTGCGCGCCAGCTCTGGTCTTTGGTCTTGAAATGGACGAGCACCCACCGGCCGGCGGCGGTCTTCTTCAGGCAGTTCGGCGGCAGGGTCAGGACCTCGCCGATGCGCATGCCCTCGTCCCGGGCGATCAGCACGATGGTCCGGTGCATCGGGTCGAGCAGGCTGATGTTCTCCACGGTCTCGATCTGTTCCATCAGGTATTCGTCGATGAAGTTCGCTTCCAGACCGGGACGGATCGGGTAGTCCTCCGGATAGATCCGGGTCTGCCTCGACAGCTCCGGCTGCCAGCCGCGCCAGTGCCAGTTGTCCAGGAACACTGACAGCGGGGAGAGCGTCGCGATGACGGACGATGCCTTCAGCGGGAGCCCGTAGCGCGGGCTGCGTTTCTCGCTGACTGTCTGCATGCGCTGCCAGGAGACGTACCGTTCCAGCAGCGGCCGGTCCAGCACCCGCGGGTCGTCCTGGCGGTCGGGAACACACTCGCGCAGGAAGCGGGAGAGCGCCCGGAAACTGCGGAGTTGGCCTACCAGGGTCCGCAGGCTGTTGTTGTTCATCCGCTGCCGGGTGTGGAGCTTGGCCTTCTCGCGCAGCCACGTCTGCGTGATCGCGGTGAAGTCCAGCCGCTCGGCCTGGCGGTACTCCTGGTAGCTATAGCCGAGCCGCGAAGGCCGCCATACATCCCGTGCGAACTCGTCCTCGGGACCGTCAAGTTCTTCCAGAGCGTGCAGCAGGTCGCGGATCAGCCCCCGCTCCGAATGGTTGTTCTTACTGACGTCACTGCACCAGCCGTCGTACTCACGGTCCTGTACCGAGTCCACGCCCGCGTCGGCCACGACCTTGACCAGGCGGTTCCAATCACCACATGAGGTCCGCGTGCGGCGGGCATCAGTACGCACCTGCAGGAGGTACTGGAACTCCATACGGGCCAGCCGCGACAGCCCCCGGACGCGGAAACCCATCTGCTGGCGTTCCATCAGGACTTGAGGCAGATCGTCCAGCTCCGGACGTCCCACCCGCTGCCAGCGGTAGCGGTGGGCGTCACACAGCCCGTCATCGCTGATGCCGAACGGGCAGCCGGGGAAGGCGCACGGGCCGGCGCTCGAGGCCAGGACCGGCTCTACCGTGGTCACGAACTCGTCGACGGACAGGGGCTTGCCGCGGTAGACAAGCTTCATGAACGCGGCCGCGTGCGGGCCGCAGAGGTTCGCGTGTCCGCCTGGGCGCGGGCACTCCGGCACCCTGCAGGGTGCGACCTCGCCCTGCCAGCCGATCTCGGAGTTGACCGGATCGGATGCCCAGGCGTCCTCGTCCGCAGGTGAGCCGTCACGGCGCCAGCGTTTGCGGTGCATGCTGCACATGCCCTTGGACCTGCCCTCGTGCCCGCAAAGGCCCACCCGGCAGCGGCCCTGGCCCAGGAAGTGCCCCGGCGGCGGGAAGAAGACCTCGACCAGGAACTCCGGGCGGATCAGCTGCCGTAACCGGTCGACGCGCGGGTCCCGGCTGGGCAACGCGAGAACGGTGCCGTTCACGGTGCCTCCCAAAACCCGGTGCTGTAGAGCTCGTCGGCGATGTCGTCGGCATCCAAGTGGACGTAGCTGTCCGCCGTGGTGCGGGACGAGGCATGGGTCAAAAGCTCGCTGGCGACCTCCAGGCGGACCCCGGCCCGCAGCAGCGCGGTCCCGTGAGTGTGCCGGAACATGTGCGGGTGGAAGTCCACCCCGGTGCGCTTGCGTAGCCGCTTGACCAGGCTCATCGCAGCCCAGTAGGTCATCGCGGACCCGACCTCGCCGCCCCACAGGTTCACGAAAACGTAGTCCGACTCCAGGTCGCCGTAGTCATCGAAGAGGTAGTCGGTATACAGATCGATCAGCGTCTGCCGGACCGGGATCTGCTTCTCGACGCGGCTCTTGCCCCTGGCCCTGTTCACGTTGTCACGGCGCGGTTTGATGGTGAGCGCGGGCTTCAGCGAGTCGAAGTCCTCATGCCGCAGACCCAGAGCCTGGCCGATCCGGCAGCCCGTCTCGAACATCACCGCCATCAAGAAGCGGTCCCGAAGATGCTCACACGCGTCCAGAATCGCTTGGACCTGGGCATCGGCGAGCGTCTTCTTCAGCTTCTTCGGCTCCTTCAGCCGGGTCTGCCGCTGCTTGCCCGGCACCACAGCGATGCCTTCCAGGAAACCGCCGCCGCGGACCCGCCCCGGCACGTACGCGGCCACCCGGTGAGCACCGGGAACACCACGGCGGTCCAAGAAGACGTAGAAGGACTCGACGCTCGACAACATCCGGTTGACCGACACCGGCTCCCGCTTGGGCTCCAGCAACTCCACGTCCTGCAGATGCCCCAACAGCACGGGCCGGCGCAGCCAGGCCGCGAACTGGTCGACGTGGTCAGGCAGCGCGTCCTCGATGCCGACCCCGACAAGTTCGAGGAACTCCACCCAGAACCGCAGGTCGAACGCCTTGGCCCGCACCGTATTCGGCGACATCTCCCGATCCGTGCACACGGCCAGATAGTCGTCGGCCAGAGAGACGATCCACCCCCGCCGGTCCAGCACGGTGTACGTCTCTTGAAGCGCGCCGCTGCCGCAGACCCGCCGCACTCGCGGACTCGCCGCCGTCTGTGTACTCACGGATGAACGAACGGCCCCACACGGACACCAGTCACGATCGGGCTGTCAGCCACACACGAATCAGCGACACCACGGCCCCGTTGCTGACGTCCCTGACACCCCTAAACTCGACTTTCGGGGTTTTCGTGGGCCT
>NZ_JBKIWN010000106.1:0-5051 GCF_058146165.1 Streptomyces sp. AM25
GGGATCGGCGGTCAGGTTGCCCACCACCGTCACCAGTGTCTCGCCCGCCATGCCGTCACCCCTTGCCTCGTTCTGGAACAGGCCCACCGTACCGGCCCTGCGCACCGGCTGGCACGATGACTGCTATGGCGAGCGAGAAGAATGACCTGGAGATGGCAGCTGTGGCACTGCGCGAGGCGCAAGCCGCGGCCGATTCGGCTCGCCGGCAGCTGACCGCAGCGGTTGTCAGCGCGTACCGGGCCGGGGAGCCGGTTGCCCGTATCGCTGAGCGTGTCGGCATGAACGTGATGGAGGTCCGGAATCTGCTGGCTGCGACCGGGACCTCGCGCCGCGGGTGAGCACGGCTGTGGCGTCTGGGAACAGCACCTGGCCGGGGGCGTCCATGGTGGCGAAGTCACCTGGTGAGTATGTGATGCAGCTTGCCGAGGTCAACGGGGTCGGTTGAGGCCAGGAGCGCGGTGAGGTTGGGGGTGCGGGGCATGGGCTCGCGCTGGTGCTGGAGCGCGATGCGGACGGTGCGGCGGTCGAGTCCGTAGCGGGCGCTGAACCGGTGCCGGTGGGTGCCGTTCTGGTAGGCGTCGCGCAGGAGCATGGCGAGGCTGACCCTGGTCGAGGGCTTGGTGAGCCGGCGGTCGAGCGCCGTGGAGAAGACGCGGGTCCGAGCAGGGTCGGTGTCGGTGTGGCCCGGTGCATCGGGGAGTGCCCGCCGCAGGCCGGTGATGGTCCGTCCGGTGACCTGCGCCAGCAGGTCGAGGTCTGGGGTCCCGTAACTGCCCCGGCGGCAGAGGACCTTGAGCAGGTATATGTGGGGCAGGTGGTTGGCGTGGGTGAGACGGCGGATGAAGGACTCGGTGCCTTCGCCGAGGCGGGGCCTGACCTGGATGGGCAGGCGGGCGAGCCGAGGGGGCTGCGAGTAGCTGTCCGTTCGGGGAGTGGTCACGGGCTGATCAGGCCGTCGTGCGCGGGGACGTTGTTCTGTATTTGCTTGCGCCGCCGGAACGCTCTTTGGCGGCAGGCGGCGGAGCAGTATCGGCGGGCTCCGGTGTGGCCTGGGTCGATGGGGGTGCCGCGGTGCCGGCAGCCGGCCGTGGGCCGCTGCTCGGAGATGTCGGTCTGGCGCTCCAGGACGGCCGGCCCGGCCGGTTGGAGGTGTGCCCGGTGGCGGCAGCGCGATGAACACCAGCGCCGGGCGTCTCCCTCGGCTGTCTCGGCGATGGGGTTGGTGCAGAACTCGCAGGCCAGCGGTCGTGGTTGGGGAGTCTGGCTCGTCGGGCGGTGGCGTCTTCGGTGGGCTCGTTGACGGCAGCGGGCGGAGCAGTGCTGGCGGGGGCTCCTGGCGCCGGGCTTGGTTGCCGGAAGCGGTGCGTCGCACTCTTTGCAGGTGCCGGATGTGCCTTCCAGGGTGTCCCGGAGGGCGGCGGGGTTCCGGCCGGTCGCGGCTCCGAGGCGGCTGTAGCTCGGGGTGCCTTTGTGGTGGGGCGGTTCGCAGAGGTAGTCCCGCAGGTAGCCGGCCTTGAGGTGGTTGGCGTGGGCGAGGCGGGCGATGAACGCGTCGGTGCCCTCGCGTGGGAGCGGCCGGACCTGGACGGGCAGCTGGGTCACCGAGGGGTCGGGGACGGGGTTCATGGTCATCGTGCCGCCCGGGGCTTGCGGGTCGTGGCTTGGGCGGCGAAGTCGAGTGGGACCGCTTCCAGTCCGTCTCGGGTGATCTTCTCGGTGCCGGTGAGCATGGCGTCGATCGCGGCGCCCCGGATGAGGTGGGACAGGGCGCCGGTCATGCCGCCGGTGCGGTCGTGGAGGTAGCGGTCGAGTGCGGTCAGGCTGCCCGGCGTGTGCTGGTGCAGCAGCAGGGTGTTCTCCATCTGCGCGACCAGGCCCTTCCATTCCCGGTTGTAGGGGAAGGGGTGGTCGACCAGCACCAGACCTGTGCGGGCATCGGTGCAGACGCCGACGACGGCCTCGATGATGTCGGTGGTGTTGAAACGTGCCCTCACGGGCAGGCCCAGGAAGCGGGCGAACTCGGCCGCGAGCATGCGGGCGGTCGCGGCGGGCGGGACGGTGACATAGAGGACCGGGATCCGATCCTGGGCATGGGGATGGCGGGAGCGGTCGATCAGTTCGTGCGCCAAGCCGAGCTGGGTGATCGCGATGGTCTTCCCCGTTCCGGCGGGTCCCGAGACGATCAGGCCGCGGCGGGCGCTGATGGCGTGCCGGTTCAGTACGGCCAGGCGCCTGCCGGTGGCGACGGTGTGGCGGACGGTGGAGGTGGCCACCACCAGCAGACGTGCGTGGTGGTCGAGGCGGGCCTCGTAGTAGAGGTACTTCTCCGGCGCGGGCAGCGCGGCGTACTCGGCTGCGGTCAGCAGGGGCAAAGGCGCTGGCGGGCCAACGGCGAACTGGCGCCATCCGGGCAGCGTGGTCAGGTGCCGTCCGGTGTCCTCGGCTGCGGTGTCCGGCGTCATCACGTGCGTCTCCAGGGGTCTTCGCGCGGATCGAACAGGCCCAGCGGGATCACCTCGGCCAGCGTCTCCTCCGCCTCGGCCGGTTCGTCCGGGGCATCGGCCGCCGCTTGTTCGGCGGGCTCGGGACGGGGCGCCGGGGTCGAGGGCCTGGTGGCCTTGGTGCGGGCGGCCATCCGCCGGTCCCGCCTGCCGGCCTTGGCCAGCTTCGCCGGCCGGTCCGTCTCCTCGGGCCCGGCGTGGGCGCGGGTGAGCAGGTCGGCGACTGCGTCGGCGATCTCGGTCTCGGTGGCGCCGGGCAGCTGGTGGCTGACGTGGTTCCAGGCCAGGTCACCGAAGGGCACCGGAGCCCGGTTCAGGTGCTTCCAGCTGGCCTGGACCCACGAGCCGCCTGCGCGGTGGTCGCGTACCCAGATCCGGGAAACGTCGTAGGGGTCGCGGTGGACCTCCCAAAGGCCCCGTTTGGCCTGGACGCCGGAGTGCTGGCGGCGCATCGTGCCTTACTGCAACGACACTCCGTGATGCCCTCTGCGTTTGTAGTGGCTGATGCGGGCTCGGGCTTGGCTTCTTCTGCGCCATAGCGACCAGGCAATGACATGCTGGACGGCATGGCGGATGGGAGAGGAAATGCGGTTGAAGAGCCGCCGGGCCTCGTTCATGGTCACGGGTATGAGGGACTGCTCGCTGCCGGTGTCGGGATCCCCTTTTTTGCCTCCGCTCGCAGGACTACGAGGAAGGCGAGGGCAGCCATGGAGAGAGTTATGTGCCGGTACCAAGCTGTGTAGCCGCGGACTTGGTAGTGGTCAAGTCCCGTCTCGTTCTTCGCAGTTTGGAAGCATTCCTCGACCATCCACCGGGACCCTGCGACGGACACGAGTTCATCAAGGAAAGTCCCGGCCGGGCAGAAGCAGGAGGCCTATTCACGGGGTTCTCGGCTCCGCTGTTCTTGATCATGAGGGCGGCCCTGCTCGGTAGCGTGACGTTTGGGATGACGTCAGTTTTCTACCGGGGCAGGGCCGTTGAGCTGGAACGTTACGACAGGGCTGGACACCGATCAACTTGACGGGCTGGTGGCGAGGGTTCATCAGGTGCTCGTGGAGGATCCGGATCCGCCGGTGGTGCCGGGGCGGATGTGGGCTCTGGGGCTGTACAGGTCGGTGGTGCTGGTGCTGTTCCTGCTGCGGCAGAACCCGGTCCAGGAGGCGGCTGCCGAGTTGTCCGGGGTCTCCCAGGCCACCGTCTCGAGGCGGTGGACGGCCCTGCTGCCGGTGGTGCAGAAGGTCCTGGCCGTTCACGTTCCCGATCCCGCCGAGGCCTCCGCGGGGCGGATCGTACTGGTCGACGGCACCCTGGTGACGACGTGGGACTGGGCGAGCGAGGGCACCGCACTGTTCTCCGGCAAGCACCGTGACACCGGGTTCAACCTGCAGGTCGCCGCCACCCTCGCCGGCGAGCTGCTCGCGGTCTCCGCGCCGGTGCCCGGCTCCCGCCACGACATGCACGCCTGGCGCCAGTCCGGCTTCCCCGAGGCCTTCGCCGAACGGCAGGGCATGGGCGATATGGGCTACGTCGGTTCCGGACTGCTCACCCCACGGCGCAAGCCGCCCGGCCAGGAACGATCCGCAGGAGACAAGGAGGGCAACCGCTCGGTCAATACGCTCCGCGCTGCAGTCGAACGGGCCATCGCGCACCTGAAGGACTGGAAGATCTTCGCCACCCGCTACCGCGGCCCCCTCACCCGCTTCGCCCTCGTCACCCAGGCCGTCACCGCCCTCGCCTTCTACAAGAAAGGCTGGTAAAGCCCCGTGAATAGACCTCCAGATGTAGTAAGCGATGTCCGTGTCGTCGGTGAGGCTGCGCCGCGCGAGGAGCCAGTGGTCCCAGCCCTCGCGCCGCCAGGGGCGGATCGCGGCTGTGGCCCAGTCGTACTCGCGCGGGCCGTGAGCACCGTCACCACAGCTCAGACGTGTCCAGGCGTCATCAGGCAGTTGACTGACCAGTTCATGGCCCCTCATGGTGAGCCGCCCCTCACCTATTGGATCCCTGTCCGGAAACTTCGGGGCGGCTCACCACTACCTCCACGACCGCACCGGCGGGATGATCGGCTCACTGTCCCACCTCATCCGCGGCGCGGCCATCGACGCCATCCTCGACGGCACCGAGAAGATCACCCGCAAGTCCCTCCAGAACGTGAAGCTCGACCGCGCGGCCCAGAACCGCAGAGCCCGACCGGCCTCATGAGCACCGGCGAGAACGACGACGGTCGGCTCCGGCTGCTGCCGGTCCGCCCCCGTCCAAAAACCGGGGAAAGTACGGACTCCTACGTCCGCCGCCTGGCCCGCGCCAACCACCTCAAGCCCAGTTACCTGCGCGGATACCTCGTCGGCCCACCGGACTACGGACGAGGCAAACGCCCGCGAGCCGACCGGCTCGCAGCAGTCACCGGACGCCGACAAGACACATTGGAACGGGCATTGTCCGATCTGGTGCGGCAGAAGCGCACGGAGCCCGAGAAACCCAAGCGCAGCTTCACCAAGACTGCGGACAAGCCCGCACTCTTCGCGGCAGGGCTGATTCATAGTCCTGGTTGGC
>NZ_JBKIWN010000107.1:0-6210 GCF_058146165.1 Streptomyces sp. AM25
GTGAGATCCCCGCCGCCGACTCACCCGGTGCTGCACTGCGTCACCGAGCAGCAGGCCCGCAAGGTGCTGGCCGCGCTTGCGGACAGGATGGCCGAGGTCGGGCTGCAGCTGCATCCGGCCAAGACCCGGATCGTGTACTGCCAGGACGGGAAGCGCCGGCGCTCGTACGAGCACACGGCGTTCACCTTCCTCGGGTACACCTTCCGCGCCAGGCTGAACCAGAGCCGACACGGCAAGCGATTCGTCGCGGTCGACCCGGCAGTCAGCAAGGACGCCCTGAAGAAGATGGGGCGGGAGGTGCGTTCCTGGCGCCTGCACACCCGCTCCGACCTGTCCTTCCAGGAGCTCGCAAACAGGATCAACCCTGTGCTGTCGGGCTGGATCAACTACTACGGCCGGTACCGGTGGTGGGAGTTGGATGCCTTCCTGATGCGCATCAATGCCTACTTGGTGCGCTGGATCCGCCGGAAGTACAAACGGCTCTCGGCCAAGCGGAAGGCCATCGCGAAGATGCAGGAGATCGCCCAGCGATACCCCCGCATGTTCGTGCACTGGCGCCTGACCACGAACGCCGTACTGGTCTGACGAACAGAACGACAAGAGCCGTATGACGGGAGACTGTCACGTACGGATCTGTGAGAGCCGAGGGGTGAGATTCCCCTCGGCTACTCGGCAACACACTTCAAGCTGGGCTGCGCCAGCCCAAGTTGAAGATCCTTATTGAACCGAAACTCTTCGGGTTCCTTTTCGCAAAGCTGTGACCTGCGAGGATGCCGCAACAGTCCAGGAAATTCAAGAGTTTCGGATCAATAACCTACATACCGACCGGAGAGGGATGGCTGTACCTCGCTACCGTAATCGACTGCTGCACCAAAGAAGTTGTCGGGTACGCGCTCGACGACTACCGGATGCCTCTCATCGCCCGTGCAATCCGTAACGCGGCGCGGAACCGAAAGCTCGCCAAAGACGCAATATTCCACAGCGATGGCGGCAGCAACTACATGTCTGGCGAGTTCGCCGGTGTCCTGAACGAGCTTCAGCTGAGGAAGTCTGCCGGCCGCACAGGAATCTGCTTCGACAATGCGATGGCCGAATCGTTCTTCGGAACTCTGAAGAACGAACGTGTATCACGCGTAACGTACTTGACCCGGGAGATCGCACGGCAGGACATCACCCGCTACATCGAATTCTGGTACAATCGCAAACGCCTTCGCTCAGCCGTGGGTTACCGCCCTCCAGCCGAGGTCCACGCCGATCATCAGAAGCTGCGAATCGCCGCGTGAAATAGACCGTCAGACGAGTGTCCGGAAAACATGAGGCCCCTCAGTTCTGCCGCCTCGCAGCTGAGGCCACTGGACGGCCGGGCAGAGCCAGCGGTCGGACGGCAGTCACCGAGGTGCCGGTCTGACTCGACTCGGGCGGGACCGACGTCGCCCCGGCGTGAGCGCAGACACCGCCCATGCCGCTACCCGAATTGACCAGGCGTCGGCCGAGGTGATCTCCGCAAGCAGCTGTGCCCCGGCCGCCCCTCGGGGAGGCAGCCAGAGGCCGGGGCACAAGATCAGTCTGCCATGTCGGGACGCGGCGCTGCAGGCGACTCCCGAGCACTGGGCTGCTTGCTCTACCTCGTCACCGCCGGCGGAGGAGACGGCGCACGCTTTTGATGGCGCTACGCCGCCGGCATCGGCGATGCCATGGCCGCCTACCTCGCCTTCGAAGGAGGGTGTACACCAGGTGGCTCTTCCAAGATTTTCGTAGCCGGTGATCGCTGTGTCCGCTGGAGGTCAGTTGAGCAGGATGCGCTGGCGGAGGAGCGGGAAGCCGGCCCGGCCGTACGTCTGCCGTTCGAGGAGTTTGATTTTGTGGTTGATGCCCTCGGTGCGTCCGTTGTGCCAGGGCAGGGTGAGGGCGGCGTCGACGGCGGTGCGGTCGTGTTCCAGGCCGGTGGCGAAGGAGTGCAGGAAGGGCAGGTCGGCCGCGCGGGTCCGGGCGATCCAGTCGTCCAGTCGCAGGGGATTGTCCGGTGCGGGGGCGAGGAGTGCGGCGAAGTCGCCGATCTGGGTGGCGAGGGCGGTCATCTGCGGGCAGGCGGCGGCCAGTTTGTCGCGCAGCGCCGACTGGTCTTCCTTGAGGTGGGCGGGGTCGGTGAGCAGGAGGCGGGCGGTGCGCCGTGGGGAGAGGGTGGCGTGGTCGGCTTCGACGCGGCCCTGGGTGATGTAGCGGACCAGGAGGTTGGCGCTGCCGGTGTAGCCGAGTGTGCGGATCTCGGCGAGCAGGCGGGTGACGGGGACGGCGGGGGTCTCGGCCCGGCGTCGACGCAGATGCTCGCGGTAGGGGTCGACCAGGGTGGGGCGGTACTGCGGGGCTCGGATGAGCCGGTCGGGTTCGGTGTGGCGGGCATAGCGTTTGACGGTGTTGAGTGCGATATTGAGGCGTCGGGCGCATGCGAGCAGGCCCACGCCCTGGTCGAGGAGGTCGTGGACCTGCTGCCAGCGTTCTCGGGTGGTCTGCGCGCGTCGGCCCTCGTGGATCGGTGGTCCCAGGGGCGCCCAGCAGGCGCTGTGCGCCAGGACTTCCCGCTGGGCCGCCTCGCCGAGCAGGTGCCACATGTGCCAGCGGTCCATGACCTGCACCACGTGGGGTGCCGCGTCGGTGATGGCCTGGGCGAAGCTGCCGGCCCCGTCCCGGCAGACGGCCTCGAATCCCGGATGCTCGCGCAACCAGCCGGCGACCGTTTCCCGGGCGCGGTCCGCGAGCACGTCGACGCGGGCACCCGTGGCGGCGTCGGTGATGATCGTGGCGTAGCGGTGGCCGCGGCGCAGGGCGAACTCGTCGATGCCCAGCACCCGCGGGACCGCCGGAGCCGGCACGGGGATGCGCATCAGGCAGTTCAGGACGGTTGCCCAGGACAGCACGCAGTGCAGCACGGCCGGCAGCCGGGCCCCGGCCGATCCCGCCAGCGCCACGGCCACCGCGTCCACCACGTGCTGCAGGGCCGGAGTGCGCCGCTGATAGCGCACCGTCAGCCCGGTGACCTGCTCGACGAAGGTGGTCTTCGGACACTCGGAACTCTCGCAGTACAGGCGGCGCACCGACAAGTCGATCACGACGGCCCGGCCGCCGACCGGCTCGTCCGCGACGTGCCGCACATACCGGGAGTGCACCCAGTCCGACTCCGTCCCGCACCCCGGGCAGACCGCTGCGGCATCGTCCCGGGTCCGGGCCGCGATCCGCAGCAGATCACCGCTGGCCACCACACGATCGACCCGTACCACGGCCAGCTGCGGCAGCAGGTCCTCCATCTCGATGACACACACCACCAGGATGACGACACTAACCAGCCAACACCACAAGCCAGTTGACCCAATCACCGGCTACGAAAATCTTGGAAGAGCCGTTTGATTGACAGAGCCATCGCACGCATACAAGGAGCGGCCCATGTCCCTCAAAGACGTCACCGACGAGCTCAAGAGTGTAATTGAGCCCATTACAAGCGGCACACTTACCGTAAATTTTGACCCACCCGTGAAGGAAAAGATATCAGCCTCGTCGAACGCGGTCAATGTCTATCTCTACGAGATGCAAGAGGACACAAGTCGGCGAAAGTCCGGCCAAATCGTAAATCGCGACCCCAAGACCAACCATATCAAAGGCCGTCAGGACCCCCCTCGTTACCTCCGACTCTCTTACATGGCCACTGTGTGGATGTCCGACGAACCCACCGCCCACCTCTGGCTGGGACAGCTATTCATCGCACTCTCCAAAACCCGTTTCATCCTGCTGGAGAATCAGGAAAGTATAATTTTGGAAGTAGGGCAACCTCCCGTCCAGGACAGGATACTGACGGAGCTGTGGAGCACGTTTAATCAACCCTTACGGCCTTTCCTGAATATTACCGCCAGTGTACCCTTGGCGGTGGCCGCAGAAGAATCAGTCGCGCATCTTGTGGAATCCCCTGTCACCTTTGACATCGAACCGCATCCCGCACCCCCTGCCCCCAGCCCCCCCTCGGGACGGTAAATTTATGACTACGCCAGGCGAATCCGCACCAGCGCCAGGAGAAACGTGCACCGGGCGCGACTACACTCTGTGCTATTTGAGAGCACTGGAATGGCGGATCTACCGCGCAGTTTCCACTCGAAAAGAAGCCCTCCAGGTGGAGGGGCCGATCCCGGTCCCTCGCAGCATGTTCATCTCAGATGAGACTGCAGCACAGATGTGCCTCACGTCAACAACGCCCATCCTGCCTGACATTGCAGAACAGCAGTGGATCGACTACACCGAACAGCTCGGAGACGCCGCAGAACAAAAAGGGATCACATTACCGCTGCGCGATATAGCAAAGGATTTTCACCTCACCCCTTTAGATACAAAACTCCTTATCGTGGCCCTCGCCCCAGAAACCGACCCGCGATTCGAACATCTGTATGGATACCTGCATGACGACGCAACCCGCAGGCATGCCTCGCCCAGCCTGGCCCTGCAACTGAGCGGCTTAGAACAGGAAGACCCCGAAGCACGCGCGCGCCTCGCGCATGGACCGCTGCCCACTCATGGACTCATTCAGATCGACGACAACCACCGGCCGCTGCTCAGCCGCTCGCTGCGGGTGCCAGACCGTGTCACGGCCCACCTCCTGGAACAGATCTGGCCAACCCATGCCTACAGGCCAGGAATCACCCTTATCCGCACCCCCGGTCCGCTACCCCCCAGTAACGAACGGCTGGTCCGCCAAACTCAGGAAGCCCTGACCGCGAACCGACTGGTGTATCTACACGGTCGGCCAGACAGCGCCGCTCGCGCCATCGCCGAATCCGCACTCATCACCGCCTCCCAGAGGCCGAACCCCATCGTCCAGGCAGAGCCAGGCCGGGCAGCAGACGACGAAACTGCACGGGCCGTGATAGCCGAAGCACTCCTTGAAGCCCAATTGCAGCGCAGTGCCCTCCTGATCCTCGCCCCCCCAGAGCCTCTCCCGGTCCCCGATACAGGAACCGCGCCCTCAAGCACCGCGCTCGCTCAGCTCAGCGACCCGCCCCTACCCATAGCTGTCGTCGGCACCCATCACTGGAACTCCCACGGATGCGACACAACACCCGTATCAATCTCCTGCCCCCGTCCCACCACGCACGAACGAACCACCTTGTGGAATAATGCACTGGAACCCTACATCCAGAACGAACAGCAGCGCAGATCCTTCACCGCTTCAATGCGCTCCTATCGCCTCTCCCCCCACGACATACGCACGACCCTCGGCACAGCACTCACCCACGCCCGCAGCCAGAACAGCCCACTTACGCTCGCACACCTAAACGCAGCGACTCGCACGCATCGCGCCGCGGCCTTGAACCGACTCGCCCGCAGAATCGAGCCAGACGCCGACTGGGATGAGCTCATCCTCCCGGAACTTCCGAAATCTCAGCTTGCCGACCTGATCCGCCGTGCCCGCCACCGGGAACAAGTCTTGGGAGATTGGAAAATGCGCCCCGGGGCCGCCCGCGGATTCGGAGCCACCGCCCTGTTCACCGGAGAATCTGGAACAGGTAAGACCCTCGCCGCAGAAGTAGTGGCATCTGCCCTCAACCTCGACCTCTACCACATCAACCTCGCAAATGTCGTCGACAAATACATAGGCGAGACCGAAAAGAACCTTGATCGAATATTTAACCAAGCCGAGAACATCGACGCCGTACTGTTGTTCGACGAGGCAGACGCCCTGTTCGGGAAGCGCTCGGAAACTACTACCGCACACGACCGGTACGCCAATGTCGAAACCGCCTACCTTCTGCAGCGCATCGAGGCCTTCGACGGAATTTCACTGCTCACCACAAACCTGCGCGGCAACATAGACGAGGCGTTCACCCGCAGGCTTGACCTCATTATTCACTTTCCGCTACCCGACCCAGGCCACCGCCGCCAGCTCTGGGAACACTGCCTCGGCGCCGTTATCCCTCGCAGCCCCGATGTTGACCTCCACAGCCTAGCTGCACACGAGCTCAGCGGAGGAAGCATCCGGAACTGCGCAGTATCGGCTGCTTACCGCGCAGCCGACGAAGACGTCCGCCCAGTGATGCAATCTGACCTCCTCGAAGCCGTCGCAAGCGAGCTGCGTAAACTCGGCCGCACACCACCCCCAGAGAGTTGACATCAGGGGAGATTCCCGCTGTCAATCCCCTTGTGCTGTGGAGGTCTTTCAAGCGGCCAGCTCCA
>NZ_JBKIWN010000108.1:0-2808 GCF_058146165.1 Streptomyces sp. AM25
AGTTCCCACCTAATTCATGACACTCCCCCTCAGAATTGGTGCGCGGCAGCGTGCTTTGGCCGCCAGTCGGAGGATGCTGGCAGGCCAAGGGCTGTAGGAGCATCGGGAATACCAGCGGTATGGGGTGCTGACTGGGGCCCGGGTGCTGGTTGACAGGCCGAGTGCAGGAGGCTGCGCAGGTGAGTGACGCGGTCGACGGTAGTGGGGAAGGTGCTGAGCTGCTGGTGGTGAGCGAGGAGAAGGGCAGCGAGGCCGGTGATGTGTGAGGCGGCGAGACCAACGCTGTCTGCGGCGGTATAAGCGGCACTGGTACGGCTGGTGGCGGTGCTGGTGGTGAGGATGGTGGCACCAGGGGCGAGGAAGTCGATGTTGGGGGTGGTCTGATGCGCCTGTGCAGTGTTGTAGGAGGGAGGCTGGCCGGTTACGAGGTTGGTTCCGGTGCTGTTGGGTTGTGGGGTGATGGCCCCTACGGCCAGGACGGTGGGCAGCCTGGCAGGGAAGTCGACGGGGGAACTGGTTGAGCTGGCGGGTGCGACGACGGCGATGCCTGCGGTGTGCGCATCGAGGATTTTCCAGGCGAGCAGTCGGGAGGGCAGGGGGCAGGTGAGGTTGACCTGGACCAAATCGATGCCGTGATGGATGCAGTAATTGAGGGCCTGGAGGAGCGTACTGATGCGTCCGTTGGGGAAAATCCGCAAGGAGTGGAGTTCGGACCCGGGGGCGATGCCAGAGATGCCGTTGTGGTTGTCTGCTGCAACGATTACACCTGCGCACCAGGTGCCGTGTCCAGTGGAGTCAGTCTGCCAGGAGCCGTCGGCAGCCGGTGAGATGAAATCGTGCCCTTGGCGGACGGCGCTCTCGAGGTCGGGGTGGGCGGCGTTGATACCGGAGTCCAGAAGGGCGATTTTCGTCCCTTGCCCCCGATAGGAGGGGGGGATCTGGTCCAGACGCATGCTGCGCTTTCCCCAGCCGGTGACGGGTTGCTCGGGGAAGCCGTGGAGTGTCTCGCTGAGTGGGACGCACTCAATGATGGTCCGGTCATCCGGGGTGCCCGGCAGGTAGGGGCGATCAATACGTGCGGGCCAGTATCCGCCCGCGGGGCGCGCGTAGAGGGCACGGAGGGTGGCAGGGGTGTCGAAGGGCAGAACGAGCGTGGCCCACCCTGTGGTGTCGGTGATGGAGCTGGCGGTCGAGGCCGAGCCGATGGCCCATACACGCGTTCCGGATAGTGTGGCACCATCCTGACCCTTGACATGCACGTGTACGCGTGCGGGATTTTCGAGAGAGATGTCAAGGGCTGGAGAAAGAGGAGGGACGACGACACTACTAATGGGCGTCGCAGGGTAAGAGAGAGGCTGGTCTGGTTCGACAAGTGTATGGGGGTCTGTAGCCAGCGCGCGGGCGCGTTCGTCGGACATCTCGACTACGGCGACGACGGGACATGTGAGGGGGGGGACGGAAGCGCCGTCACCGTGAACACTGCGAGGGGTGCGGATGTGGGTGATCTGGCGGATATCAGGATCTTTTTCGAGCAGCCTGAACAGGGCAGCCGGCTCCACAGGGACGGAGCCAGGAGGCAGCAGCCCGGCCGGGCTGGAAGCGACGAGATAGCGTCTCCAGCCTGTCTGCACCGGGTAGGCCCCATTGTACTCGTTATCTGCCGGTTGAGCGGATGGCGGGTTTTCCCGTTGCTGTTCGCGAGGGAAGCCGTCATGAGGCGGAATATTGCCCGACGCGGTTTCACTCCCCGGCAACGGGTTACTATCGTACCTGCCGATGCCAGTCTCGTTCATAGTTCGGCCCGCTCTTTATCGTCAGACAATTTCGGTGTTGGTTTCCACGCTGGCCGGATAGTGAGATTATCCGACCAGCGTGGATTTTACTGATGGCGGATCAGGCCGACCGGGGTAGGTGTGCAGCCTGATTCTCCATGGAATACTAGACCGTGGCGTATCCGATGGGTGCAGACAAGCCTGCCTGCGGCGAGTATGCGGCCGGGAACTGACCGCCGGAGCGAATAGTCAGCCCCTGGCTGACCAGGTGCTGATGGATGAACTCAGCCAGCGGGGCGTGCAGGACCGGCGCGAGGCGCCGGGCGCACTCCACCAGGACATTCCCCCACGCCAGCGGGGGAATCTGCCCCTGGATCTGGATGCCCAGCAGGATCTGCGGGTCGAAGCGCATCTGCTCGACGAGGGCGGTCACTGCAGTGGTGGCGCACCGCATCGACAGCTCCGACACCAGAAGCGGAAGTTGCCCTTGCGTGATGTCCTGGCCGTTGGCGACGACGGGAACCTGGGGCTGTGGGGCCAGTGCAGGCTGCTGGGAGAACAGTGACAGCTGACCGTAGGGGGCAGCGGTGACGGGGATCCTCTGTGCCGACTGCACAAAGGCCGGCTGCGCGGTGTATACCGACATGTTGCTCCTTCTTTTGCTCTGGAACTCCCCCCTCTGGATCAGCCGCTCCGGATTCGGGTGCTGATTTCCAGAAGCAAAGCATGATTTCGGAGAAAGTCATCCCGACATGCCGACTCTCTAGAACTTTCATGACTAAAAACGTCACTTGAGTCCTGTCATCATGGCTATCGCAGCAAGTAGGTGATCGGTCGGACGTACCGCCACCCCAAGACCCGATTCTCGGTGGCGGGCGGCACGATAATATGGCGTGAACATTCTGGGCCGTGCTGCGCTGTTCGGCTGGGGCCCGCCACCAGGATCTCCCGCGAGTACTTCACTAACTGAGCGTCTTTCATCCTCCGAATCTGCAGGTCAGCGAGCTAGGTCCTGACGGGTCGTCAGGCTGCTGAC
>NZ_JBKIWN010000109.1:0-2648 GCF_058146165.1 Streptomyces sp. AM25
CACGGGCCAATTACGTGAGCGCCGACACGCACCAACTGCGACACCGCGCCGCCCGCCAGGTGCTGGCCGGCGGAGGAACCCTCGGCGAGGCCGCCCAACTGCTGCGTCACCACGGCGAGGACACCACGGCGATCTATGCGAAGGTCGACATGGCGGCGCTGGCACCGGTCGTGCGTCCCTGGCCGACGGCGGGCGAACGGTGAACAGCATCCGGGACGGCGCCGAACGCTATCTGACGATCCGCCGGGGCCTGGGCTACAAACTCAAGGTCGAGGGCCGGATGCTCGGCCAGTTCGTCGACTTCCTGGAGGAGCGCGGGGACTCGCGCCTGACGGTCCAGGCCGCACTGGAGTGGGCCGTTCTGCCAAACAGCGCCGATCCGGCCTGGTGGGCGGCCAGGCTGACGGTGGTCCGCAAGTTCGCCCGCTTCATGGCAACGTTCGATGAGCTCACCGAGATCCCGCCGCCTGATCTGCTGCCCCGTCGCGCCGGGCGGACGACGCCACCGTATCTGTATTCACAGGCGGAGATCACCGCGCTGATCCACGCGGCCCGGCACCTGTCCCACCCCCTTCGCGCGGCGACGTTCGAGTCCTTCATCGGGCTCATGGCCGCGACCGGAATCCGCACCGGAGAGGCGATGGGACTGGACCGGTGCGACGCGGACCTGGACCGCGGTGTCCTGCTGGTGCGGGGGACCAAGTTCGGCAAGTCCCGGCTGGTCCCCCTGCACCCCACCACCGTCGAGCGGCTCGCCGACTACCAGCGCCGACGCGACGAACTGTGTCCGCGCCCGTCCACCGAGGCGTTCTTCCTCTCCGGAGCCGGGACCCGGCTCAACCACACCAACGCGAGCAAGCCCTTCACCCGGCTGCTGAAGGCAGCCGGCCTGACGGCCCCGGCTGGCGCGGGCAAGCCGCGCCTCTACGACCTGCGCCACACGTTCGCCGTGACCACCTTGGTGAACTGGTACGCCGCCGACGCCGACGTCGCCCACCGGCTCCCGGCGCTGTCCACCTACCTCGGACACATCAGCCCGGCCACGACCTACTGGTACCTGCACGCCTGCCCGCAGCTGATGACAGCCGCGGCCGAACGCCTCGACCGGACCTGGAAGGAATCACCGTGACCACCCTGGCCCCTGTCATGCAGGGCTTCTTCACCGAGCGGCTGGCCCAGCGCCGGGTCAGCACCCACACCGTCGCGGCTTACCGCGACACATTCCGCCTCCTGCTGGAATACGCCCGCCGCCAGCTCGGCCGCCCGCCGGCGGCGCTGGAACTGACCGACATCGACGCCGTGTTCGTCGGCGGCTTCCTGGACCATCTCGAACACGACCGGAACAACAGCGTGACCACCCGAAATGCCCGACTGGCCGCGATCCACTCGCTGTTCGCCTATGCCGCCTACCGCTGCCCGGAACACGCCCTGCTGATCCAGCGTGTCCTGGCGATCCCGCAGAAGCGCCGCGACTGCACACTCGTGTGCTTCCTCAGCCACGAGGAGACCGAGGCCCTGCTGGCAATCCCGGACCAGTCAACCCTCCTGGGGCGACGTGACCACCTCCTGCTGCTGGTCGCGACGCAAAGCGGACTTCGCGTCTCGGAGCTGACCGCACTCACCTGCGCCGACGCCGAACTCGGCACCGGAGCCCACCTGCGCTGCACCGGCAAGGGCCGCAAACAACGCTGCACCCCGCTGACGAAACCCACTGCCCGCCTGCTCCAGCGATGGATCACCGCCCGCAACGCAGCCCCGGACGCCCCACTGTTCCCCAACCGCGTCGGCGGACACCTCAGCCGCGATGCCGTCGCCGACCTCCTCCGCAAGTACCTGCCCGCGGCCGCGGAGCGATGCCCGACCCTGGCCAGCAAGAACGTCACCCCGCACACACTCCGCCACACCGCGGCCATGGCACTGCTGACCGCCGGCGTCGACACCTCCACCATCGCGCTCTGGCTCGGACACGCGAGCACCAAGGCCACCGACGTCTACCTGCACGCCGACCTGGCGATGAAGGAACGCGCCCTGGCCCGCACCGCACCCCGCGACACCACCGCCAAACGCTACCGGCCCACCGACAGCCTGCTCACCTTCCTGGAGAACCTGTAGTTATCACCGGCCTCAGCCCCTGCGGCACCACCGTCCACCAGCTCTGATCGGCCCGACCCGCCATAACCGACGCCCCCAGATAATTGCCGTTATCCCGGTGCCGGGATAAGGGTAAGAAGATCGTCGGCCGGAAGCGAGGCATTATCAACGAAACGATCGAGCTCATCCTCGCCGTGACCGTCACCGCCGCAAGCCTGTCGAAAAACACCCTGGGAATCCATCTCCTCAACCAAGCCAAGAAGACCTACCCCACCATCTCCAAAGCCTGGGTCGACACCGACTTCAAGAATTCTGTCGTTGAGCACGGCGCGGGCCTTGGAATCGGCGTCGAAGTCGTCAACAGAAACCCCGGAGTTCGCGGGTTTCATGTCGTCAAGAGACGCTGGGTTGTTGAGCGCAGTCTGGGCTGGCTCATGTTGCGCCGCCGCCTTTCCCGTGATTACGAAGCCCTCCCCGCCAGCTCCGAAGCCATGATCCACGTCGCCTCAATCGACAACCTCACCAAACGCCAATGCCACTTAGTTATGCAGCGGGCG
>NZ_JBKIWN010000110.1:0-5767 GCF_058146165.1 Streptomyces sp. AM25
GATCTGCGGGTCGAAGCGCATCTGCTCGACCAGGGCGGTCACCGCGGTGGTGGCACACCGCATCGACAGCTCCGACACCAGCAGGGGAAGCTGCCCCTGCGTGGGGTCCTGACCACTGGCGGCAGGCGCCTGCACCTGCGGGAGCAGTGCAGGCTGCTGGGCGAACAGCTGCAACTGCCCATAGGGGGCAGCGGTGCTGATAGGGGTCCTCTGTGCCGACTGTACGAAGGCCGGCTGTGAGGTGTAGACCGACATGTCACTCCTTCTTGCGTTCTGAGAATCCCCCTCCGGGCCAGCTGCCACTGAGAAGCGGGCGCTGATTTCCAGAAGCAAAGCACGCTTTCACGGAAAGTCATCGCGACATGCCAGCCCTTAAAGGATTTATGGTCCGAACACCCCCGGGCCGGCTGGCACCCACCCCTCCCAAAACCAGACTTCCCTGGGGCGTCGGTCGTGGCATGGTGATGTCTGTGACTGCCGAGGATGTGGCCGGTTGGGATGCTGACCTGCGTGTTCTGACGGATGGTCTGGGCTGGCTGTTCAACAGGCCTGAGCCGCGGCGGGTGTTCGGTGATTTCGCGCGTGCTCTGCTGGCTGACGTGCCGAAGAAGAACTACTCGTGGGGCCTGGCTGAGCATGCCGGGTATCCGGCACCGCGCCCGTTCGAGCATCTGTTGGACGGCGCGGTGTGGGGCGCCGACGCGCTGAGGGACGCGGTCCGCGACTATTGAGTCGAAACTCTTTGGTTGCCTTGCCTGTTGAGGGTGTGTGATCGGGTCGGGTGGTGGGCGGCGGTTGTCGCCGGCGGGGCAGGAAGTGCTGCGGTTGCGTGTGGTGGCGGCGCTGGAGGCGGGGCAGGTACGCGGGTACCGGCGGGCGGCGGAGATGTTCGGGGTCTCCGAGCGGTCGGCGGGTACCTGGTGGCGTAAGTACAAGGCGGGCGGGCGGGAAGCCCTCGCGGCACCGGTCAAGTCCCGGACCGGGCCTGGCGAGCTGGTCAGCGCGGAAGACCGTGGAGTGCTGTTCCGTGCGCTGGCCGACTACACGCCTGGGGAACTGCTGATCGGCGGCCCGCTGTGGACCCGCCGTCTGGTCGCCGAGCTGGTCCGGATGGTCGTCGGAGTCCGCATGACCGAGCAGGGCGTGGGCAAATGGCTGCGCCGGCACGGTTTCTCCCCGCAGCGGCCCGACCGCCGCTCCTACCGCCAGGGCCAGGGAAAAGTCGATGCCTGGCTCGCCGATGAGTACCCCGCGGTCGCCGCCCGTGCGAAGGCGGAGAACGCGGTGGTGGCCTGGGCTGACCAGTGCGGACTGCGCTCGGACACGGCTCCGCCCGGACGCTCATGGGCCCCGAGGGGACAGACCCCCATCGTGCGGGTCAACGGACGCCGCTTCCGGGTCAACATCATGTCGGCCATCGCTTCTCGCGGCACGCTGTGGTTCACGGTGTTCACGGAGAAGTTCACCGCGGACGTGTTCACCGCCTTCCTGGACCGGCTCGCCCGCCAGGCCGGACGGAAAGTCCACGTGATCGCCGACCGGCACCCCGTCCACCGCAGCAAGGCCGTGACCGCCTGGCTCGAGGCGAACAGCGAACGCGTCGAGCTGCACCTGATGCCCGGCTACAGCCCCGAACTCAACCCCGACGAACTGCTGAACGCCGACATCAAACGCCACGTCCACGCCGCCCGTGCCCGCTCGGCAGAGGACCTCGCCCACGAGACCCGGCGCTTCCTCCACCGCCGCCAGAAGCAACCCCGCATCGTCCGCGGCTACTTCCACGCCCGCCACGTCCGCTACACGATCACATAGGAAACCAAACAGTTTCGCCTCAATACCAGGCGAGTCATCAACCGGCGTGGTCCTCAAGCCGTGAGGCCACCCCCGTGCTGCGCTGCCTGGTAAGACAGGTGGGCGTTGCACGTTGGCCAAGCCGGACAGGCCGGGGCATAGTGCGACAGTCTCGCGCGCTTTGCGGGAAATCCCCCTCACAAAGGGGGGATTTTTCTTGCGTAAATCCTGTGTGCAACAGTTGTCTCTGGGCGTCTATAATCCCCTACATGGCACAGAAGATCGTCACCATCTACACCGATGACTTGACCGGTGAAGAGTCGCAGGAAGCGGCAACTCACACGTTCTCTCTGGACGGTGTGACATACGAAATCGACCTTGGCGCCGACAGCTACGAGCAGCTGCTTGAGTCTCTTGCTCCATTCATGAAGGTCGCCCGCAAGCAGGGCAGGGGCAGGAAGAGGCCGACCGGCCGCATCGTCGCGTCCGTCGGCAACCCCGACACCGCGAAGATCCGGGCGTGGGCCAAGGAGAACGGCTACGACGTGAATGACCGGGGCCGAGTGTCGGCTGACATCCGTGAAGCCTTCGAGAAGGCAACCAAGCACTGACTCAAGGGAACACTGCACCACTGACTGAAGCCCCCTCTCCTGGGAGGGGGCTTTCTCATGTCCTACCTCAGGTATATATAACCCCTGACATAAATAATGTAGGCGTCATCCGCCCCCTCCTCGTGACACCCGTTCCGAGAACGTGACCGGGAACACGTCTGATTCGTGGCCCGGTTCGTTAGTTAGACACTGAACGGGGCCCCTGACCGCCCAAGACGATCGTGTCCCGCCGGTTGGTGCAGCCGATCAAGGTCGAGGTGTGCGCGGGCTCGCTCCGGGGCGCACTCCCGCAGGAGTTTCGCGCTCCCTGAGCATGGGTCGGCCACCGTGCAACTCTCCGTAGTGAACGCCCAGTTCAACCATGGAGGTGCACGGTGGCTCTGTCCCAGCATGACCTACTTCGCCTGCTGGAGTCACTGCGTTCGGCGGACGGACTGGAACTGGTCCGCTCCGTGGCCGAGCGGATGCTGCAGGAGCTGATCGAGGCCGAGGCCACCGCGAGGGTCGGCGCGGAGTGGAACGAGCACACCGACAGCCGTACCGCGTATCGCAGTGGCCACCGGGGCAAGACGCTGACCACCCAGGCCGGCGACCTGGAGCCGGCCATCCCCAAGCTCCGGTCCGGGACCTTCTTCCCGAGCCTGCTGGAACGACGGCGCCGGATCGACCAGGCCCTGTACGCGGTCATCATGGAGGCCTACGTCCACGGCGTCTCCACCCGCAGCGTCGACGACCTGGTAAAGGCCCTCGGAGCCGACACCGGCATCTCCAAGAGCGGGGTCTCCCGCATCTGCGCGGACCTGGACGGCCAGCTGGTCGCGTTCCGTAACCGGCCGCTGGACCATGTCCGGTTCCCCTACATGTACCTCGACGCGACCTACTGCAAGGCCAGGGTGAACCACCAGATCGTCTCCAGGGCCGTGGTGATCGCCACCGGCATCACCGAGGACGGCGGCCGCGAGGTCCTCGGGGTGATGGTCGGCGACAGCGAGACCGAGGTGTTCTGGACCGGGTTCCTGCGTTCCTTGCGTGAACGCGGGCTCACGGGCGTCCGCCTCGTGCTCGCGGATCACCACTCGGGCCTGGTCAAGGCGATCCGGGAAGGTCATGCTCGGCGCCGCCTACCAGCGCTGTCGTGTTCATTTTTTGCGGAATGTCTTCAGTGTCATCCCGCGGGAGGCGGCGGAGATGGTCGCCGCGACGATCCGCACGATCTTCGCCCAGCCCACCGCCGACGCGGTACGGGCCCAGGTCGACACGGTCGCCGACATGCTCGGAACCCAGTTTCCCAAGGTCAAGGCGATGCTGCTGGAGGCGAAAGAGGACCTGACCGCGTTCGCCGCGTTCCCGGAGCGCCACTGGAAGAAGATCCAGTCGACGAACCCGCTGGAACGGCTCAACCGCGAGGTCAAGCGCCGCACCGACGTCGTCCAGGTCTTCCCCAACGACGATGCGCTGCTGCGGCTGGTCACCGCCGTGCTCTTCGAACTCCACGACGAATGGATCGCCTTCCCCCGCCGCTACCTGCCGGAGGGGAGCATGGACATCTACCCTGCCGAGCTCCCCGGAAGCGCCCCCGCACTACCCGACACCACGAACACGCCCTCAACCTGATCGGCTGCACCAACTGGCGGGACGCTATCTGCCCGAGGGCTGCCGTCCGCCATCCGTCGCCTCGGCCCACTGCCCGAACACCACCTCGGCCGCCTCCAGCCGGGCCACCTCCGCGTCGATCTCGGCCAGTTCCTTACGCAGCAGCTCGGCCCGCTCGGCCAGCTGAACCCGCCGCTCGACCGTCCACGTCAGCACGTCCACCATGCAGATCCCTCCCGCCGCAGGAACCTATGAGGAGTCCCATCGCGTCGCCGGAGTACGCAAGAAACCGCCCACGGCAGACGATCACCTGCTAGCGATCATCCCCGAGACCAGCGCGAGCACGTCAACTTCGCCCCACACCAGCACCGTTGACCAGCAGAGATCAGGATGGAAACTGATCAATGATGTTGTCAAGCCAGGGGGGTGACGCTTTGTGATGCGTCTACTGCGCCGCGGCAGCGGGTGGGGGAGCGGCTGCCTCGAAGGTCCGGTTGTCGCGTATGAGGGCCCAGAGCACGTTGAGGCGGCGTCTGGAGAGGGCCAGGATCGCCTGCTTGTGGGACTTCCCTTCGTCGCGCCTGCGCCGGTAGAACGTCTTGGAGATGGGGCAGTGCATGGCGGCGACCTGGGCGGAGAGGTGGAACGTCCGCAGGAGCCTTCGGCTGTAGCGGCGAGGGCGGCGCAGGTTGCCGCTGATCTCGCCGAAATCGCGGGGGACGGGTGCGAGGCGGTCGAGGCTGCCGAAGGCGGCCATGTCGCCGCCGGTGGCAGCGATGAACTCGGCGCCGAGCATGTCGCCGATGCCGGGAATGCTGGTGATCACTGCGGCGTCGGGATGCTCGCGAAACCGGCCCTCGATCAGGGCTTCAAGCTCGGAGATCTCCTGGTCGAGGGCCATCACCTCCCTGGCCAGGGTGTGGACCATCTTCGCGGCCGTTTTCTCCCCGGGGACGGCAGTGAACTGGGCTTCAGCGGCGGTGACTGCAGCATCCGCCGCGCTCTTCGCCGCGTTGATGGTGCGGACACCGTGGTTCTTCAGCCAGGCCGTCAGCCGGCTCCGGCCGATGCGTCGCAGGGCGGCCGGGGTCTGGTAGCCCGTCAGCAGGATCAGCGCGCTCTTGGAGACGCTGCAGTCGAAGGCCCGCTCCAGGGCCGGGAAGTACTCCAGCATCTGGGAGTGGAGCCGGTTGTTCGCGCGAGTGCGGTCGGCCGACAGGTCCATGATGCGGCGGTCAGGATCCGAAGGTCCGTCGCGATCTCGCCGGTCCGCTCCAGTGGTTGCAGGTCGCGGCGCATGCGGGCGGTGTCCGCGATGACAAAGGCGTCCTTCCCAATCCGTCTTCCCGCTGCCCCGGTAGGCGGCCGAGACGTGGTGCACGGTCCGGCCAGGGACGTAGAGATCAGCTTCGGCCCCTGGTTGCCCAGCAGCGCGATCCACAGCGCGGCACCACCCGCATTCAGGTCCACGGCCCACGTGACCGGATCGCCGCTGGCAAGCGCAAGGAGGTCTCCGAGCAGTTCCATCAGCTCGGTCTCGTTGTTCGGCACACGGCGCGAGAGCACCGTAGCCGCGTCCGTGAGCCTTTTTCATCCTCCGAATCTGCAGGTCAGCGGACTGAGTGTTGACGGCTCGTCAGGCCACTGACCTGCAGATTCGGAGGATGAAAAAGGCTCATTACGTGAAAAATGTTGTCAGCCGGTCGCCAAATGGAGACTGTGGCCCTGCGCAATGCGGATGCCTGAGGGTTATTCACGTGGGGTTCACCAGC
>NZ_JBKIWN010000111.1:0-3070 GCF_058146165.1 Streptomyces sp. AM25
TACATCCCCTCCACCTCTTTCAAGTTGAGACGACGCCCGGACTCCTGGACGTACACGCGTAGTGCAGGAACAGGTTCGCCAGGACGGGAGACACCGGGGCGCCCTGGGGCGTCCCGCACTCCCGCTCCAGCAGGGAGCCGTCGGGCATGACGAGCGGGGCAGCGAGCCATCGCCGTACATACAAGTTCACCCAGACGGCTTCGGTGTGCGCTTCCACCGCTTTGACCAGCAGGTCCCAGGGGACGCTGTCGAAGAACTTGGCGATGTCGAACTCCACCACCCAGTTCCTTTTCCAACACCGCTCCCTGCATTTTCCCACCGCGTCCAGCGCGGACCGTCCAGGCCGGTATCCATAGCTGTCCGGATGGAAAATTGGCTCCACCCGCCGCATCAGATGCCGTGCCACCACGGTCTGAGCCACCCGGTCCGCGACGGTGGGAATGCCGAGCATTCTTTCGCCGCCTCCGTGAGGCTTGGGAATAGCCACCGCACGCACCGAGGGCGGAAAGTAAGAGCCTGACGACATCCGGTTCCAGACCTTGTAGAGGTTGCCCTTCAAGTCTTCCTCGAAGTCGTCGATGCTCTGCCCGTCCACTCCGGGTGCACCCTTGTTCGCCCTGACTTCCTCCCACGCCTCCTTTACTTCCCACTTGGAGATTTCAAACGGCTTGCTCTGAGACTTCAACTGGTCCCTCGGATTCCTCCCGGACGGCGTCCGGTTGATGCGATCAACACAGTCACGAACGACCCGACCCCTTCGCTCCACCCCCGTTACAGGGGCTTCATCACTACTACGAGTCGGTCCGCCAGCAGGCTCTGCGTCGGTACTCAGCCCCTTGCAGTGTCCGCTGCTTGGGGTGCTCCCTCTTGCCTCCGCATCGCGGCGGTCAGTGTCAGTGCCTGCCTTCTCCTGTTCCATACGGAAGCCGCAGATCGGACTCACGTCGCCTACATGCCGGACACCGCCTGGCCAATAGACGGGCACCCGCCAGGCTTATCCCGGGGTTCAGGTCACACCCCGGTTTCGATGCCGTTCAGAAACTTTTCGACACATCAGCAGCGATTCACTTGCGTTCGTCTTCCCGATCCCCACCTGACGTCTCTCACGACGCCTTTTCCCCATCGCTCACCACAACGGTCTTCAACCCAATGCAGCATGAGGTGGTTTGAAGCCTCCCCCCGCAGGGCGGCTCCGAAGGGCCACTACTCCTTCATCTTCCGCACAGCACCATTTCCAGAAGCTGACCTACAACCAACTCCCTTTCATGTTCAGGACACAAGACCTGCGGTTTTCCAAGGAGCTGTCACCCGATCGGTGGCCACTCTGAAGATCCTTAATATATCGCCGACAAGTTTCTTTCCCGGGGCATCGGCGGTGAAGTCGCGGCCGGGGAGGTCCGGTACATCGCCTGTCGCGGGCCGGGTGAGGCCGAAGCGTTTCGGCTTGGGCTGGCAGGGCACAAGGTCCAGCTCGCGCATCAGCCGGCGGACCAGCTCGCTCCACAACGACCATCTTGACCGCCTCGTCCCTGAATTCAGGGCTATACTTCCTGCGCTTCTGTGCCACGTGCTCTCTCCGTCGTTCCGGACTTCAACCCTACGGGGACCACTGTCCGAGAACTTCGGGGCGCCTCACTACCGGTAGCCAGCGAAAACAAGGAAAGGGAAAGGCTATAATTTCTTCGTGTTTAGCCAGGCGCGCACCGCGTCGGCCAGGGCTATGTCGGCCTCGACTGGACGGGACTCGGACGTTGACGGAGAAGCGGGAACCGGATTGGGGCGACCAGTCAATTCCGCATAGTCTTGGCCAAGTTGAGGCAAGGATAGCCCCTGAGGGTCTAGCCCTTGAGAATTGATCCAGTCCTTAGTTAGGACTACCCAGGCTTCGTCTACGTACGTCTTCCAGAATTTCTCGGTCATCTTCTGAGCCTTCCCCCAGGTGATACAGGTAAAAGATCCGTCAGCACCGTAAGCGCCGACAGGTACGCAATGGCCACCCTTTGGGTGGGCGCCTTTGCTGACATCCCAAGGCTGGCCGGACCGGAATTGATTCATAGCTGCGCTGGAAAAGTTGAACCCGACATCCACGCAGCCGAATAGATTCACCGCCTGCCGCACTTGATCAAGATCCGAAACGTCTACTGCCGCATAGGCGAGTATGCGATGCCCTCCAAGTCCGATTTTCAGCCAGTAGTTAAGCGCATCCTGAACATAGGCGCCTGTGTCACTGGAGGGATTGGACGGAGTGTATCCGGCTATTGCGCGGTATGCGGCCAGGATCTCTTGATCGGAGATCGTTACGGTGCTACCTGCCCCGTATGTTGTTGCCGCTTGGATCATGTGTCCGATCGCCGCGCAAGTGCAGTCTCCTATGCGGTCATTGAGATACATCGGCCAAGACTTAACAGAGGAAAGCCAGTCGGCGGTTCTAGGGGGTGCGGGAAGCGATTCACTTAGGTAGGAACTAAGTCGCAGGTGGGGCCGGGCTGGCTGGGCAGGCAGTCTTCCCCCGCGGAATACGACAGCGGCCATTTTCATCCCTCTTTTCTGTGTTGCATGTTTATGGCGATCGAACGTTCTTGCGAGGAGAGGACTTGGGGATGCTATTGAACCGAAACTCTTCGGGTTCCTTTTCACAAAGCTGTGACCTGCGAGGATGCCGCAACAGTCCAGGAAATCCAAGAGTTTCGGATCAATACCTTCGCTACGGGCGTGATCAAAGTGAGGGCCCTTTCCTCCTGGCGCGTTATGCTGCACGCCGATCCGCGGTACTACGGCCCCCTCGGACTCCCGCTGCCCTCCGGACGACTTCACCATCGGCTTATACGTCCGGTCTCTTGCCCGATGCCAGGCGTGGTCAGACGGGTCTCTCCTGTTCCGGCCCAGACTGTGCACACGTGCCGCCCCCCTTACCCCGGAAGAACCCTGGAGGCTGCCCCCGGAACAGAGCCCGCAGCGTCTCCACGACGAACCGGGACCTGCTACCGGGCACTCCGGTGTCTACCCGGACGGGACTTCCACCCGCGAGCCTGGACCAGCTTTCGATCGTGTCCCGCCGGTTGGTGCAGCC
>NZ_JBKIWN010000112.1:0-2606 GCF_058146165.1 Streptomyces sp. AM25
CCGTGTCCGTCAGGCTCGGGGCACGTCATGTCATGTTGCCGCGCCGGGAAACTCCAAGATCACCGACAGAACCAAGGAGTACGGGGCAAATTTCAGGAAGCGTTGACAGTTCCTGACGCCGATTGTGCTTCTTGACCCAGTCGCGGGGGCGTTTCCGGGTTCATGCCGGGCTCCCGGCCGACTTCGTGACGGTCTTGCTGGAGTTCAGGGCGATCCGGGCGGCTGCCCATACAACCGTCCCCCGATCAGCGGCCGCTCTGAAGCTCCTTGGAGAGGAAACGGTTCATGGGTCGCCTTGGACTGGGCTATCCCATCCATCGCTTATGGATTCTTGCCTGGCCAGCTGGCGTAGTATGGCCAGAGTGCGGGCCAGGCGGCGGGAGACCTGCATTTGTGATATTCCTAATCTGACCCCGATTTGCTCCTGGCTGAGCTGCTGATAATAGCGCAGGACTAGCATTTTGCGATCTCTGCTGTCTAGGTGCATCAGCAGCCTGCGCAAATATTCTCGGTTCTCGATGAGTAGATAATCTTTATTAAAAAATGCCAGTTCGTGAGAGTTTGTGCGTGGGGGCTGGCCCGTAGGTGAATGAAGTTCAGAGCTGCGATGCAATGAATCTAACGAACGTGATTGGTATCCGTTAGCCGCGATGATTGCTTCCCGGATGGCGGGTTCGCTTTGGCCCAGATAATGTGCGAGCTCGCTGTTGTTGGGGCTGCGTCCGAGTGTCCCTGTCAGCTCGTAGCGGGCTCGACCGACGGCGAATGTGAGCTCTTGCATTCCGCGAGGGACGTGGACGGCCCAACTGCTGTCCCTGGAATAGTGCTTAATCTCGCCGTCGATGTACCGGTGAGCAAAAGCTTTGAACGGCACCCCTCGGCTAGGGTCGTAGCGGTCGATCGACTTGATGAGTCCGATCATGCCAGCTTGGAATAGGTCGTCTGTATCGCAATTACTGCGTCGACTGAGCCTGTTTGCTGTAGCGTTGACCATAGGGACATGGGTGAGGATCAGATGGTTACGAATGTTCCGATGGTCCGGACTTCCCTCCTTGAGATGCGCTAGTCGATGGAACAGGCGTCCTGTATGGTCATCCTCGGGATCCGCCCGCGCAATGAGGGCGGAGTAGGGGTAAGTGTGATCACCTTGTTTCTCCCGCGCCGGAACGGTAGGCATTTCTCACCTCTTTTTCCTGCCTCTTGCTTTTGGGATGGACAGGTCGTTTGAGCTAGATCTGTTGGGGTGTCTGCCCTGAAGATGTGGTGCGTTGCTGTTTCGCGCTTTTTGTATCCGTTCAGGATAACCCTATTGGGCCCCTGCTCGAAGCTTCGGAGTGCCCGTGGGGGTGTCGGGGAGAGGTCTGCAAAGCTTGGCCTTGTTTCGCTTTCGGCGGTGGCGGCAGCTGGTGTTACTCAGAATGAACTGGCGTTGTCCGCAAGGTCGTGACGGGTGTTGATCGTCGCGGTACGACGGCATCATGCGGTACGCGCAAGGGGGCGGGCTGACGCCCAGAGAGCAGGAGAAGCGGGAACAGCTGAGGCTGGAGGCAGCTGAGCGCTTCGAGTGCGGGGACAGCACTGAAGGCATCGCGAGGGATCTGCGGGTGACCGCACGTTCTGTGCGGCGCTGGCGGCATGCGTGGCGTGAAGCCGGCGTGGACGCGTTGCGGTCCAGGGGCCCGATGGCGGTCGAGCGGCTCAGTCCGAGGCAATGGGAGCGTCTGGAGCGTGAGTTGAGACGTGGGCCGCTGGTGCACGGCTGGGACGACGAGAGCCAGGGCTGGACGCTGAAGCGGGTCAAGCTGCTGATCGGGCGGATGTTCCACGTCGGGTACACGGTGCAGGGTGTGTGGAAGCTGCTGCGGCGCCATGGCTGGTCCGCGCAGGTGCCCGTGCGCTGGGCGATCGAGCGTGCCGACGAGGACGTCGAGGTGTGGAAGCGGGAGGTGTGGCCGCTGATAAAACAACCGCGGGCGACCTGGGCGCCTACGTCTGCTTCGAGGACGAGGCAGGGCAGGGCCTGAGGCCGCCCAAAGGCCACACATGGGCGCCACGCGGTATGCGTCCCGTGATCCGCGTGCGCGGCAGCAACCGGGGCCGCGTGAACATCGCCGGCGTGCTCTGCTTCCGCTCCGGCGAACGCTCCCACTTCTTCTACAGGCTCCACATCTGGCATGGACGCAGAGGCGAACGGAAGTCTTTCACCTGGCAGGAGTACCGGGACCTGATCATCTTCACCCACCTGCAGCTGAAGAGCCCTCTTGTGTGGTGCTGGGACAATCTCAACGTCCATCTCGCGCGGCAGCTCTGCGAGTTCGCTGAGTCGAACGCGGCGTGGTTACGGGTGTTCCAGCTCCCCTCGTACGCTCCGGACGTCAATCCTGCCGAAGGCGTCTGGTCCCTGCTCAAACGGTCCCTGGCCGACTTCGCCGCCGCCGACCTCAGCCACCTCGTGCGCGTCACCAAGCGCAAACTCAAGAAGATCCAGTACCGACCTCACCTGATCGACGGGTGCCTTGCCGCAACCGGCTTGATCATCGAGCCACCGGACAACGCCAGTTCAACCTGAGTAACCCGTCTCCTCGTCAACGGCCTGCGGTTCATGG
>NZ_JBKIWN010000113.1:0-2433 GCF_058146165.1 Streptomyces sp. AM25
GTTCACGAGAACCGGTTCTCGTGAACCAAACCGCCGGCGCCTGCTGCGAGATACGCCGCGCGCTGATTGCTGTGGAGGGCGCTGAGCTGCAATGCCTCTGCGAGAACTACGAGATCAGCAACATCATCCGGCGTCGCCTCCAATGCGCATCCGGCATCGAGAAAGTTGGCCTCACCGGCTGATGGCCACAACGCCTCTGTTCCGTGACCCCGTTCCCGTCACCGGACATAGGCCCGCCGCCGTCTCGTGGCACACGTCCAGGCGGGCCGGTCGCGCTGCCGTCCACCGTGGAGCGAAGGGCGGCCCTGCGCTTCTGGGCACGTAACGGCGCGGCCGGCCGTGCGGTCCGTACGGTGACGACGGTGGCGAAGCCGAAGAAGGGGTGTAAGCCGGGCCGGGCCCCTCACAGCCCCGGCCCGGCAGCCGATGCACCGGCCTGCGGCCGGTCGAGCCGGATGCGGGCAGCGGCCCACAGCAGACGGCCGCCGGTCCGTGCGGCGTTGAGCTTCCTGCGGTGAGCGGCGCAGGCCTCGGGGTGCCCGGTGCGGTCGGCCTGCTCGGGCATCTCCTCGCCGAACGTGCCGGGCGGCACCACCATGACCACCGCCTCCAGGGAATCCAGAGCGGCCTTCAGCCAGGCCGAGGACAGCGTCACCGGCTCCTGTGGGGCCACCAGGGTGTTGGTACCGGTCAGCGTCAGGGCGTGGAAGCAGCCGCCGGCCACGTGAACGGCAGCGGTCACCACTGGCACCGCTTCGCTGCCCCAGGCGAAACCCGAGGCCAGCGCGTTGCGGACGACATCGCTGTAGGCGTCGGGGTCGGGCTGATGAACAACTTCGGCGACCCGCATCCGCGGTGTGGCACGGGTGGAGAAGGACCAGGTGCGCTGTGCCGTCGCGCTCAGCTCGTCGGTCATACCGGACCTAACGGGCCTGGTCGAGCTCAGGACACGGGCAGCAGGGGCTACACGCCACGGCGGCACGGGAGCCCGGGTTTCCAGGCCACCATCTGTGCCGGCTTCCTGGTGCAGGCGGACGCCGGGCGCAGCCCCGAAGGTTCCTTTCTGTCACGAGCTCCGCAGAAGTCCAGGATCGCCTCCCACAGTCCCATCGGTGTCGCCTTCACCGGTGTCCGGCAGTAGGCCACCGGTGCGTAGAGGTCTCGGGTCCCGGCGGGGGCGTTCGGGTCGACCTGGTGATGCAAGTCGCACCAGAAGTCCCCGAACGCCTCTGGCCGGACCGCCGGTTCGGCTCTGATCAACGTGTCGGATGCCGGTACGAAATGTTGATCAGAGTCTCTGGCGCTGTCGGCCCTCGATCCAGCGCGAGACGGACACCGACGGTGGCAGGCCACCGGGGCCCCGTAGTCGGGTACGTGCACGAGACGTCGGTGGTGGACGGACGTGTTGTCCAAAACGTTGCTTCTCGCCCGGCGAAGACCGGCTATACGGTGCCGCCGAGGCACTGGCCTCGAACCGCCGCACCCTTCCATTCCCACCAAGTGACGGTATCCGTCACGGGCAAGGAGGCATCGTGGCACACAGCAGAAGATCCACCGCTATCGCCCTGTCTGCGGCCGCACTGCTCGGCGCCGGCCTGCTGGCCTCGGGCCCCGCCGCATCGGCGGCACCCAACGCACCTTCCCGCAACTGGGATCAGTTCGAAAACGCCAGCACCTACCGGCTGCTCGACGCCCTGGGCAACGGCACTCTCAAGGCCGAGGAGGGCAACCACTCCGGAGGGCAGGACTTCTACCTGCGGCCTGGCAGGGACGGCTACCAGATCGAGAGCAAGTTCTACGCGGGCCGGTGCGTCACCGCCTACGACTTCGGCCATGAGGTGAAGCTGGAGAACTGCCGGGCGGAGAACGACGCGCAGTACTGGGACTTCCACCGCCGCGACGACGGCTCCCCCTTCATCAGCCTGAAGTACCCCAGGGCCTGCATTACCGACGAAGGCGAGCACAACGCCGTTGTCCTGCGCCCGTGCAACGACGCGCTCGACCAACGCTGGTACCCCGTCCAGGAGTAGCGCCTCGCGCCTCTCCCCCCGGTTCGAGTGACGGCCCGCGGTGAAGCACCAGGCGGCCCTGGACATCATGTCCGCCGTCGGCACTGTTCCAGGAGGAAGGGGCCGGGGGTAGATCGATCCAACTGTTCGCCGTCTGCAGGGTCGTTGCCCGGGCAAGCGCCGCCCGTCGGCCACATCATCCGCCCGCCGTCCCGAGAGCACGACGGCCGCGGACATCACTGAACGCTGCACCAGGCCGCGTCCGGCAGTGCCGGATGCGGCCTCGGTCAACAGCTTCTTCTCCGGCCCCAGCTCTCCGCCGGGGCGCGCCGCCCTCGAAGCGTGGGGTCCAAGATCATTCGCGCTGGCCGTTACGCGTCATGTCTCCCCCGGCGGTGCTGCGTACCGGCCGGCGCCCCGTGCC
>NZ_JBKIWN010000114.1:0-2329 GCF_058146165.1 Streptomyces sp. AM25
ACACCCATCCTGACCAGCCCTTTCACCCCTCAAGAGGCAGGATGAAAGACGTTCACTCACTACCTGGACTGCTTCCTCCGGGACCCATACGTCCCAGTATCAACCTGTCCAGAACAAAGGGGGAGCTTCACGCCGGAAGACGTGCCGGCGTCGGAAGCAGCCGTGGATACGGCCGGTGATGGTCAGTCCTCGGCGTATGCGGGGGCCGAACGGCGGGTGGTGGGGGTGCTGACGGTGCCGAACTGGCAGCCGGGGATGGACGTGAGCGTGCTGCCGCGTCCGTACCGGGACATCGTGGAAGTGGTCCAGGATGCGCCGGGGCCAGTGCGGGCCAAGCAGGTCGTCCCGAGGATCGGACTGCCCGCGCAGACCGGGAAGACCGGGACCACGCGGGCGAAGCTGAAGCGGCTGGTGACGCGGAGGTGGCTGGACGAAGAGGACCCGGGGCTGTTCACCCCGGCCCGCCGCAGGACGTCTGCACCACCCAACTCCCTGTAACAGAGGGGCTCTTCTCCCTGCAGTCGTAGGTGCCAACCAGTAACTGCCCGACGAGAAGAGCCCCTGGATGGAACTGTATGCCGCCAAGGCCACCGCTGACCCGTTTTCGTGCTCGGTCAGTGCCTTCGAATCGCTGATGCGCACGCTGTCGGGACCGCAAGCGGCCAGCTGGACCCATGCTGAACTGGAGGAACACCTGGAGGAGGCGGGGAGGGAGCTGTTGCGGCAACTGCTGCAGGACCACCTCGACCTGCGTGCCCTGCGGGAGGAGAACGCCGTGCGGGCAGGCGCCCGCCCGGTTGTGGTGGGGCCGGAGGGGCAGGCGCGTCCCTGGCGGGAGACGGGACACTGCCGTCAACTGGCCTGCATGTTCGGACTGGTGCGGGTCCGCAGGGTGGCCCATCGGGGGCCCGGCATGTCCAACGTCCACCCCGCCGACCAAACGCTGTCGCTGCCGACGGGCCGGCACTCCATGGGCCTGCGGCGCCTGGCGGTCACCGAGGCGGTCCGCGGCTTCTTCGGCCAAGCCACGGCGGCGGTCGAGCGCCACTGCGGGAAGGTGATCGGCAAACGCCGGCTCGAAGAACTCGTCCGCGAGGCGGCCGTCGACGTCGGCGCCTTCTACCAGGTGCACGTCCCCGTCCCCTGCACCCGGGAGATGCCGCTGGTGATCCAGGCCGACGGCAAGGGGGTGGTGATGCGGCCCGAGGCCCTACGCGAGGCCACCCGCAAGGCAGCCGAGAAGACCGCGGGTGCCCATCGGGGTCGGCTCGCGCCGGGCGAGAAGCCGAATCGCAAGCGGATCTGCGCCGCGAGGCGCTCTGTCATATTCCCGGTAAAGCCGGGAGGAACTCGGAGGGAGGTTCCTGGGTCCGATGGCTAACCTAATCCCGAAAGGGTGAGGGAAAAATAGCATGCCAGGAAAGCAGTGATCGTGTTCAGGCGTATGAAACGGTGCACTGCGGGACCCGCGCGATATGGATAAAGCTTGACTGCCTGAATCCCAGTCTCCAGAAGGTGCAATGCGGAACCCACCGGAAAGACGCCTGAAACCGGTGCCGCATCCGGTGTCAGTATCCATTCGTTGCTGATGCAACCTCCGGGATGCGGAACGATATCCAACGAGGATATTCAAGGAGACGAACGGGAATCCTAAGTCGCGCTATCACGTATGACAGAGACGAACGCGGGATCACCTAAGGGACGCGAGTCCTATGGTGACAGAGGCCTCGTAGTAGTCGCAGGAGTAACGACCTGCCAAGGGTGACGGGAAGGCCGTCAACAGGGCGAAGGGGGCCAGGTGATCGGATATTCGAAGACCGGGAGGTACGCGCAATGCAGAACGCCGAAACGGTACTGAATGTCCTCCGTGATCGCGGCAGGCGTGACCTGCCTTGCAACGAGCTGTATCGGCAATTGTTCAACCCGAACCTGTATCTGCTGGCCTACGGGCGTCTGTACTCCAACCAGGGAGCGATGACGCCCGGGACCACAGGGGAAACTGCCGACGGCATGTCCATGGCCAAGATCGGACGCGTCATCGACGCATTGCGCCACGAGCGCTTCCGATTCGAACCAGCCAAACGGATCTACATTCCCAAGAAGAATGGGAAGGTAAGACCTCTTGACCTACCGTCCTGGGCGGATAAACTTGTCGGTGAAGTGATCCGCCTCCTCTTGGAAGCGTATTACGAGCCGCGTTTCTCCGGCCTCTCACATGGTTTCCGTCCCCGTCGCGGCTGCCACACCGCTCTCAGCGAGGTGGCAGAGACATGGTCGGGGACGACCTGGTTTATTGAGGGCGGTGCGCCGTGCGGCGCTCTGTTGTATC
>NZ_JBKIWN010000115.1:0-2249 GCF_058146165.1 Streptomyces sp. AM25
CGACACCACGAACACGCCCTCAACCTGATCGGCTGCACCAACTGGCGGGACGCTACCCAGCTTTCAGGACGCACCATGTCGACAGGCTATCTACCTCGCCGTACGGCAACGCCCGGAAGCCGTCGGCTGACCCGGGGCAGGTCAGCACTGCCGAGGCTGCCAGCTGGTGCGTGCCATCGCGCCCAAGAGGAACTCGCAGGCGCGATGGCACGATGCAAGGGCTACTCGGGGCGGACCTGCGCGGCCTGCATGCCCTTCTGGCCTCGTTCGGCGACGAAGGACACCCTCTGCCCCTCCGTCAGGCTCTTGAAGCCTTCGCCTTCGATGGCCCGGAAGTGGACGAACAGGTCGTCGCCGTCACCGTCAGGGGCGATGAAGCCGTACCCCTTCTCCGCGTTGAACCACTTCACGATGCCGCTCTGTCGGTTGGCCACGCGTCCGCCGATCTCTCCGAGGGTGGTAAACAACCCCCATCACACCACCCTTGCCACTGCGATGTAAGCAGACCGGGCCGCCGTGCCTGGGGTTGCCCGTCATCACATCGGGCGGTTCGACGTGCACCATAAATCGAACACGTGATTCAATTCCGGCCATGCCGTCCGCCCCCTTCCCCAACGACCTCATGCGACTGAGCACGATGATTGTCTCCGTGAGCGCGGTGTTGGACGACTCTCTGCGTGAGCATGTAGGTGGGGGTCTGCGACATTCGCGGTGGGTATGAGCTGTGATCTTGCTGGGCATTCTGATCTTGTTTCGTGCGCGACGACATGGTGTGCACGGGGCGGAGGTGCTCAGTGCTCGTCGTCGACTCCGACGTCCTGCTGGTCGAACAGCAGTTGGCGGAAGGCCGTCTGTCCTGTCCGCCGTGCGGTGGGGTGTTGGCACCGTGGGGTCACGGGCGACCGCGGGCTGTGAGGGGCGGGCTGGGTGCCCGCCTGTTCTTCCGTCCGCGCCGGACGCGTTGTTCGGGGTGCGGGGTCACGCATGTCCTGCTGGCTGAGGTGATGTGGCCGCGGCGGACGGATGCGGCCGAAGTGATCGGTGCGGGGCTGGAGATAGCGGCCCTGGGGATGGGGCACCGGCGGGTCGCCGCGCGTCTGGGCCGGGCTGAGGACACGGTGAGGGGCTGGTTCCGCCGGTTTGCGGTGCGGGCTGAGGACGTCCGCCGGTACTTCACCGTGGCCCTGGCCGCGATCGCTGATGACCCGGTGATGCCGGACCCGTCCGGGTCGGTGGTGGCCGACGCGGTCGCGGCCGTGGCGGCTGCCCATGGGGCGGCGGCCGAGGACGGTGGCCCAGCTGAGCACCTGATGCAGGTGCACAACAGCCGGGCGCCGGCCGTGCCCGCCAGGGCGCGGGCCACCGCCTCCACGACGGCCTGCAGGGCCGGAGTCCGGCGCTGGTATCGCACCGTCAGGCCCTCGACCTGCTCGGCGAACGTCCGTTTCGCACAGTGCGGGTTCTCGCAGTACATCCGCCGCACCGACAGGTCGATCACGACCGGGCGTCCGCCGACGGCCTCGTCTGCGACATGCCGCACATACCGGCCGTGCTCCCAGCTCGACGCCCGCCCGCATCCCGGGCAGACGGCCGGGGCCCCGGCATGGGTTCGCGCCGTGATCCGTACCAGATCCTCGCCGGCCTCAACCGTCTCGACCTGCACCGCGGCCAGCTGCGGCAGCAGGTCCTCGAGCCCGATGGCACACGCGGCCAGCGTGCCATCGCCAACACCCCAGAACCACAGGCTCGTTCATACGATCACCGGCTACGAAAATCTTGGAAGACCCGTTCTATTTACAGGGCCCTCGGCCGCCTCGGAGATCGCGGTGCAGATCCGCTGCAGGGCTGGCACGAGCTGCATCGGTGGTCGGGCTTATGCCGAACCTGTTTTGGGGGAATACAGAGATTTCAGGTGTTTTATCGGCGTGTAGGAGGTGTGTCAGAGGTGGTGGGTGTGGTGTGGATGAGTGGATGGGTTGGTCGGCGTGTTAGCGAGTGTGGTGTGGGGAGTGGTGGGTGATGCCGCGTGCGGCGCGTCGTGAGGGTGTGCGTAGTGGTGGGGTGGAGCGGGTGGATGGGGGTGTGACGCGCCGGAATGGTGGTGTTTCGCAGGCGGAGGCGCAGCGGCGGCTGGCCATGACGTTGGCGCTGGTGAGTGAGGCGCGGAAGAACGGCGGGTCTGGTGGGGCGGGCGACGGCGGGTCTGGTGGGGCGGGCGACGGCGGGTCTGGTGGGGCGGGCGACGGCGG
>NZ_JBKIWN010000116.1:0-2159 GCF_058146165.1 Streptomyces sp. AM25
TGACCATGCATGCCCGTCCTCAGCTGTGGTGGGCCGCCTGACGGCGGCCCACCCCCTGTGCGTACCTCGCATGCACTCAACGGCCGCCGCCTCGGCGGCCGTTTTGCTGTCCGTGGCGGTGGTCCCGTCCACCAGGAGACAGCTCTCATGACCACCCCGAAGTCCACCCGCATCTTCAGCGGCGTCAAGCCGACCGGCCACCTGACCCTGGGCAACTACCTGGGCGCCATCCGCCAGTGGGTCGAGACGGACCAGCACCGGGCCGACGCCCTCTTCTGTGTCGTCGACCTGCACGCGCTGACCGTCGAGCACGACCCCGCCCGCGTACGGAGGCTGAGCCGGCAGACGGCGACGCTGTTCCTGGCGGCGGGGCTGGACCCGGAGTTGTGCACACTCTTCGTGCAGAGCCATGTGGACGAGCACACCCGGCTGTCCTATCTGCTCGAGTGCACCGCCACCGACGGCGAGATGCGCCGGATGATCCAGTACAAGGAGAAGTCGGCGCGCGAGCGGGAGTCGGGCGGGAGCGTGCGGCTGTCCCTGCTGACGTATCCCGTGCTGATGGCCGCGGACATCCTGGCCTACGGAGCCGGCGAAGTCCCGGTGGGCGAGGACCAGGCCCAGCACGTGGAGCTCACCCGGGACCTGGCCGTGCGCTTCAACCAGCGGTACGGCCACACCTTCACCGTGCCGAAGGCAGTACTCCCGACCGTGGCGGCACGGGTCATGGATCTCCAGAACCCCACCGCCAAGATGGGGAAGTCGCACGGGGAGACCTCAGGGATCGTCTATCTCCTCGACGAGCCCGAGGTCGCGCGCAAGAAGATCATGCGCGCGGTGACGGACAGCGGGACCGACGTCGTGTACGACCGGGAGACGCGGCCCGGTGTCGCGAACCTGCTGGAAATCCTGGCGGCCTGTACGGGCGGCGAGCCGGAGAACCTCGCCGCCGGCTACGACTCGTACGGCGCGCTGAAGAAGGACACCGCCGAGGCGGTTCTCGAAGTGCTGCGCCCGTTGCAGGAGCGGCACGCTGCGCTGACCGCCGACCCGGCGTACGTCGACGGTGTGCTGCGCGAGGGCGCGGAGCGCGCGCGGGCGCTGGCACGCCCGACCGTCGACGCCGCGTACCGGGCGATCGGGCTCCTTCCGTCCGTTTGAAACGGAGACGGGGCGGGCGGCGGCTCGTCAGCCGTTGCCGGAGGCCAGCTCGCGGCTGCGGTCGCGGGCGGCCTCCAACGCGGCGAGGAGGGCATGCCGCACGCCGTGCTTCTCCAGCTCGCGGATGGCGCTGATCGTGGTGCCGGCCGGCGAGGTGACGGCCTCGCGGAGCTTGACGGGGTGTTCGCCGCTGTCGCGCAGCATGACGGCGGCGCCGATGGCGGCCTGGACGATCAGGTCGTGGGCCTTGTCGCGCGGCAGCCCGAGCAGGATGCCGGCGTCCGTCATGGCCTCGACGAGGTAGTAGAAGTAGGCGGGACCCGAGCCGGAAAGCGCGGTGGCCGCATCCTGCTGGGACTCGGGAACGCGCAACGTCTTGCCGACGGGCTTGAAGATGGCCTCGGCCCGGAGCAGGTGCTCCTCGGAAGCGTGCGATCCGGCGGAGATGACGGACATGCCCTCGTCGACCAGGACGGGGGTGTTCGGCATGACCCGGACGACCGGGGTGCCGGCAGGGAGCCGCTCCTCGAAGAAGGCCGTGGGCACGCCGGCCGCCGCGCTGATGACCAGCCGGTCGGTGGGCAGGTGCGGGGCGAGCTCGTCGAGGAGCACGGCCATGTCCTGCGGCTTGACGGCGAGGATCAGGGTGTCGGCGGCCTTGGCGGCGTCGACGTTGCCGACGGCCTCGACGCCGTAGCGGGCGCGGAGCGCCTCGGCGCGCTCGGGGCGGCGGGCCGTGCACAGCAGGTCGGCCGGCGACCAGCCGGCCCGGATCATGCCGCTGAGCAACGCCTCGCCGATCTTTCCGGTTCCGAGGACGGCGACGGTCTGCGTCTGCGGCACGTGCGTCGGCACGGGGCTCACCTCTTCGCTGCGCTGGGCTTGGGTTCTGCGGCCTTGGGCGTACATCCTCCCACCCCGGCGGAGACAGTGCCCGGAAAAACAAGAAAGCCCTGACAGGGAACCGGAGTTCCCCGTCAGGGCTTTCTTTCACATTT
>NZ_JBKIWN010000117.1:0-2056 GCF_058146165.1 Streptomyces sp. AM25
CGCCGCCGACAAGTAAATCCGAACTGGACGGATCAGCCGTTAAATTGACACACCCTGACCGGTTGAGTCCACCCTCCCGCGGTTCAGTATTGGTGTAGTGGGGTGTGTTTTGGGTGCCAGTCGGTGGGGGTGGGGAGGCCGAGGGCGGTGGGGGCGTCGGGGACGGAGGCGGTGTGTGGGGTGTGTGCGGGGTGGCAGGCTGCGTGGAGCAGGCTGCGCAGGTGGGTGACGCGGTCGGTGGTGGGGGGGAGTGTGCTGAGCTGGTGGTGGTGGGCGAGGAGGAGGGCGGCGAGGCCGGTGATGTGTGAGGCGGCGAGGCCGGCGCCGTCTGCGGCGGTGTAGGCGGTGCTGGTGTGGGTGGTGGTGGTGCTGGTGGTGAGGATGGTGGCGCCGGGGGCGAGGAAGTCGATGCTGGGGGCGGCCTGGCGGGGCTGTGCTGTGATGGGGGGAGAGGGCTGGCCGGTGACGAGGTCGGTGCCTGTGCCGTTGGGCTGTGGGGTGATGGCGCCCACGGCCAGGACGGTGGGCAGCCGGGCGGGGAATTCCACGGGAGAGCTGGTGGGGCTGGCCGGTGCCACGACGGTGATGCCTGCTGTGTGTGCATCGAGGATTTTCCAGGCGAGGAGCCGGGAGGGCAGGGGGCAGGTGAGGCTGATCTGGGCCAGGTCGATGCCGTGGTGGATGCAGTAGTTGAGGGCCTGGAGGAGTGTGCTGATGCGCCCGTTGGGGAAGATGCGCAGGGAGTGGAGCTCGGCCCCGGGGGCGATGCCGGTGATGCCGTTGTGGTTGTCTGCGGCTGCGATGATGCCGGCGCACCAGGTCCCGTGTCCGGTGGAGTCGGACTGCCAGGAGCCGTCGGCTGCCGGTGAGATGAAGTCGTGTCCGTGGCGGACAGCGCTCTCGAGGTCGGGGTGGGCAGCGTTGATGCCGGAGTCCAGGAGGGCGATTTTCGTTCCCTGTCCCTGGTAGGAGGGGGGGATCTGGTCCAGGCGCATGCTGCGTTTTCCCCAGCCGGTGACGGGCTGTTCGGGGAACCCGTGGAGTGTCTCGCCGAGGGGGACGCACTCGATGGTGGTGCGGTCGTCGGGGGTGCCGGGCAGGTAGGGGCGGTCGATGCGTGCGGGCCAGTATCCGCCGGCAGGCCGTGCGCACAGGGCCCGGAGCGTTGCGGGGGTGTCGAAGGGGAGGACGAGTGTGGCCCATCCCGTGGCGTCGGTGATGGAGCTGGCGGTCGAGGCGGAGCCGATGGCCCATACCCGGGTCCCGGGCAGGGTGGCGCCGTTCTGTCCCTTGACGAGAACGTGGACGCGCGCGGGGTTCTCGAGGGAGATGTCAAGGGCCGGAGACAGAGGGGGGACGACGATGCTGCTGAGGGGCGTCGGGGGGTAGGAGAGGGGCTGGTCCGGTTCGACGAGTGTGTGGGGGTCTGTGGCCAGCGCACGTGCACGTTCGTCGGGCATCTCGGCCACGGCAACGACAGGGCATGTCAGGGGCGGTCCCGAAGTGGTGTCACCACGGACACTGCGAGGGGTGCGGATGTGCGTGATCTGGCGGATGTCGGGATCTTTTTCCAGCAGCCTGAACAGGGCAGCCGGCTCCACGGGGCTGCTTCCCGGGGGGAGCAGCCCGGCGGGGCTGGAGGCGACGAGATAGCGTCTCCAGCCGGTCTGTGCCGGATGAGTCCCGCCGTGTCCGTTGTCTGCGGCCCGGGGAGGGGGCGGGTTCTCCGGCTGCTGGGGGATGTCGTCAAAGGGCGGTGTTCCGCCTGGCACAGGACCGCCCCCCGGCACCGGATTACTGTTGTACCTGCCGATACCGGCCTCGTTCATAGTCCGACCCGCTCTTTATCCGTCAACCGAATTCACTGATGGGATGTCCATACCGGCCGGACAGTGAGATTATCCGGCCGGTATGAATTCTGCTGCTGCGGAGACCAGGATGCACGGTAATGCCGGGGCAGCCTGATTCTCCGGGGAATACTAGACCGTGGCGTACCCGATGGGCGCGGGCAGGCCGGTGTGCGGCGGGCAGGGCTGATTCATAGTCCTGGTTGGCG
>NZ_JBKIWN010000118.1:0-1924 GCF_058146165.1 Streptomyces sp. AM25
ATCAGGAACGGGACTTAACACCCTCTGAGTACTCGTTAGCTTGCTGTGGACTCTTTATCTTGCTGTGCTCGCGACACGGTGTTTCGGGTTCAGCGGCTGGTGATGCCGTCCGGGACGGAGTCGTCGACGGTACTGGCCGACGGGGAGGTCGTGGATCCGGCCGACCGGTTCCTCGCGCATCTCACGGCGATTGATCGCTCGCCCAACACGGTCCGTGCCTACGCTCACGATCTGCGGGACTACTTCGAGTTCCTGAAGCGGCACGGATTGCGGTGGGACGGGGTCGCCCTGGAAGATCTGGGCCGGTTCATCACCTGGCTGCGGCTACCGGAGGCGGGCCGCGATGGGCAGGTGGTGGCATTGCCGTGGGTCGAGGCGAATCTTGCTGCAGCAACGGTCAACCGGAAGCTGTCGGCACTGGCCTCGTTCTACGAGTTCCACCACCGACACGGCGCCGGGCCCGGTGAGTTGCTGACGCGGTGGCGCCCCGGACGACGCGGCGGGTCCTGGCAGCCGTTCCTCGCGCATCTCGGTTCACGACCGGAACGGCACCGCGCGATTACTTTGCGCGCCGAACGCCGGCCGCCGCGTGAGCTGAGCCAGGCGGAGATGGCGATGCTGATCGCGGCGTGCAACCGGCTGCGGGACAAATTCTTGCTGGGCCTGTTGAAGGGCACGGGCCTGCGCATCGGCGAGGCTCTGGGACTGCGGCACGAAGACCTCGATCCGCGCCTGCGGGTGGTGGCGGTCAGGGCTCGCACGAACGTCAACCGGGCACGGGCGAAGACGTGGTCGCGGGAAGTGCCCGTCGATGCGGACCTGTTCCGTCTCTACAGCGACTATCTTCACGACGAGTACGGCACGCTGGACTGCGACTACGTGTTCGTGAACCTCTGGGGCTCCCCAGTCGGGGCGCCGATGAACTACTCCAGCGTCGACCGGCTGGTGCGCCAGCTGCGCAAGAGCACTGGTATCGCGTTTTCGCCCCATCTTTTCCGGCACAGCTACGCTACCGCGCTGCTGCGTCGCGGCGTCGCCGCCGAGGTCGTCCAACAGCTGCTCGGACACGCAAACCTCAGCACCACCATCGATACCTACTCCCACCTGGGCATCGAGGACGCTCGGCGGGCACTGACCGCAGCCGGGTTCCTGGGTGGGCCGGAAACGGAGCCATCAGCATGAGGCAACTCGTTCCGATTCCCGCCGGCGAGAGCGCCGAGAGCATCGGCCTGGCCGCTCGTCTGCGGCCCCGGTTCGCGCAACCGGTGATCCTGGTCGACCCCGACGACCCGGTGATCGGTGGGCCGCGCTGTTTGGTCCCGGTCTGCGAACGCCTCGCGGTGATCTTCGCCAAGTGCTCGGCTCACCACCAGCGTTGGATCGATGACGGACGTCCCGACGATGTCCATGCCTGGGCGGCGACGGCACCGGCGAACCGGCGCTGGCTGCAGCAGCCGCCCAAGTGCGCGATCGGCAGCTGCCGACGCAGCCGACGTGAACACGGCCTGTGTCACTCCCACGCTCATCGCTGGCACCGCCAGGGCCGTCCGAATCTGCCGGGATGGATCACCGACGGCGGTGGCCCGCCGCTGCCGGCCGGGCCCGACTGCGTCTTTCCCGAGTGCGGGCTCGAAGCCGAGGGCGAGGCCGGATTGTGCGTCCACCACCGCAACCGGTGGGTCCGCGCCGACCGGCCGCCCCTTGAGTCGTGGCTGCTCGGTTGCGCGACCTTCGGGCAGGATCGCTTCGACCTGCGGGCCCTGCCCGAGCCAATGCGACTGGAGATCGCCTACGCGATCCAGTGCCGCGTCGACGAACGACGCACCATCACCCGGCCCTACTCGATTCGGCGCCTGCTTCGGGCACTTCCCGGCGCCGGGGCCGACTCACTGCTGGACTGACGTGCCCCGAGCCTGACGGACAC
>NZ_JBKIWN010000119.1:0-4161 GCF_058146165.1 Streptomyces sp. AM25
CTGTTGCGCTGACCGGTTGAGTCCACCGAGGCCGCTTTAAGGATCTCGTTAGCCCGCCTCAGCTCACGGTTCTCCCGCTCCAGCTCCGCGATCCTCTGCGCGTCCGCAGTGCTCGTCCCGGGCCGCTGACCGCCGTCGACCTCGGCCTGGCGCACCCAGTTCCGCACCGCCTCCCTGTTGATCCCGAGCTGGTCGGCGACCCGGGATATCGACCCAGTCCTGATGCCGGTCTGCTCACGTATCTCGAGCACCATCCGCACGGCCCGCTCACGGAGCTCGTCCGGGTACTTCCTCTTCACTGGCATAGGTCCCAATCCTCCAGGATTCGAAACCTCCAACAAAGCCGGTGCGGTTCACGAACTCACCACTCGCCTCGACGTTGCGCAGTGTGTCCTTGCGTCCGATGGATGTGAACTGCACCACCGGGGGATCGACGGAGGAAAGGGCAAACATCGAATACGGCGCCAGGTTGTCCACACCGTCCGCGGAAGTGGTGGCCACCCAGGCGATCGGCCGCGGAACCACCACAGACGCCAGTAGCTGGTAAATCTGCCGGCCGCTGAGCCGGGAGAGTAGGGTCGGGGACTGACGCGGTGGTGCGTGTATCGCGCTCCGTTTCCAGCCCCCGCCACATCAATCCGTGCATGCGGTTCTCCCGCACACGGCTTTCCGACATCGTTCACCGGCTGGCATGCGCTGTCACCCAGCGTACGTTTCCGCTCAGGCGGAAGACCCCGAGCCGAGCCAGCCACGCACTGTCATAGCGGGTGGCCCAATTGCGGCCCGTGCGGCCGTGCTTACGGCTGGCGAAGATCGCCAGCCGTTCATGGATATAGCGGTCTACCGCATCGAACTTCCTGCTGGAATGTCCCTTGCGGAAGTACGCTGTCCAGCCCTGAAGGACAGGGTTGAGATCAGCGACTACGGCAGATACTGGCCGCTCGGTCTTTGAACGTGCCGTTGCTGCGCGGATTTTGTCTCGCAACACCTGCATCGCTCTGGCCGAGGGCCAGCGTTGCAAGTAGAACTTGCCCCGCCATCTCCACGATTCCACCTTACGATGGTGGAAGCCGAGGAAATCAAAGCCCTGTCCGCCCCGTGTGAGACAGAGAATGCCGGACTTCTCGGGGTGCAGACGCATCCCGAGCCGCTCCAGCACCTTCGCCGCCAGTTCCCGGGCCTGCTCGGCCCGTTGCCCGGTCGGCGCCAGGACCACGAAGTCATCGCAGTACCTCACCAGCACCCCCAGCCGGCGTCCCTCGCCCTGCCACGCCTCGTCGAGGACGTTCAGTGCAATATTCGCCATCAAGGGGGAAATTGGTGATCCCTGGGGAGTTCCCGCCCCGCTCGGGGAGGTCACTCCGCCCTCCAGTACTCCCATCCGCAGCCATGCCCGGATCAGCTTCAGCATCGACCGGTCCACCACACGCCTCGCCACCTGAGTGACGAGCGCGTCGTGGTCGATCGTGCCGAAACAGTCCCGGATATCAGCCTCAAATACCCATTCCCGGCCCTGATTCGCAGAGATGCGCACGGTCTCGCATGCATCGATCGCAGACCGTCTGGGCCGAAATCCGTAACTCGCCTTGGTGAACCCTGCCTCGAAAACCGGCTCAAGGACCAGTTTCGCGGCCGTCATCACCACACGGTCAGCGACGGTGGGAATCGATAGCGGCCTCAACTCCCCCGGCCGCCCCGGCTTGGGAATCTGGACCCGCCGCAGCACCGACGGACGATACGTATGCGTCCGCAGCTTCTCCGAAAGGTCCTGGAGGAATACTTCCACCCCCGAGGTCGCCACCGCGTCGACGGTCAGCCCGTCCACGCCGGGAGCGCCCCGGTTCACGCACACACCGGCCCACGCCCGCCGAAGAACATCCATACGGTGGACATGGCTATACAAAGCATGGAACCGGCGGTCGGGTTCTTGCTTGGCACAGCGGTAGAGCGTCCACTGCAAGGCTCGGACCTTGTCCAAAGGACGGCCGCCCAGTCCTGCAGCGCCTTCCTCCCGGCGGATGGTCCTAGCCGAAACGGCACTCATCCGGGCCCCTCCCTGTTCGCGAAACGCATCGATGAAGCAGGGGCCCTTCGCTCCGGCCGGGTTGTGTTGTCCCGCCCATCGTCACTACTACGACCCCCTCCGACTGCCTCTCGACAACCCACCATTTCCCGGTGACGCCGGTTATAGGCGGGCCACGCTTCCCGGGCCGTATTCCCCGGGGCCGAGGAGGCCCTCTCCAGTTCCCAGGACAACCGTCCGACCGTTCCACGCCCCTTACGCCGGGAGGTCCTTCGGCGACCGCTCCAGGTCCAAGATCGCCTTCCGTGGCCTTCGCCCAACAGAGACAGGCTCGGCACCTCCTTGCCGCCCAACGGCGGGATTCACTTACGACGCTGCAGGCTTCGCTTCATGCTGCGGACCGGTCGGTTGCACGCCCCCGAAGGGCGCTTGTCACCCCACTTCGACGCCACCCTTTCGAGCGACGCCGGGAGTCAGCTACCGGGGACCCTGGCGTCTCCCCGGACCGGACTTGCACCGGCTGGCTGCCCTGAGCTTGACGTCCGGTTACACCTGATCACATCCCTTCTGGACTGCGATGACGCCCGGACTGCTGGACGTACCTCTGCTGGCCAATTCACACGAGGGCCTGAGTCGATCACTCCGTGTGTGTGACCGTGGTGTTGGAACGAGTACGCGGGGATCTGGCGAGGTGATCCCTGATGTCTCTGTGGCCGAGGACGATGCCCGAGATTCCTGTGTTGACCGCTGAAGTCGCACGTGCTGCCTTCCCCAGGGGATCGCTCGCGATACGGATCCGGGACTCGCTCGGCGGGGTCTTCAGCGACGCACAGTTCGCGGATCTGTTCACCAAGCGCGGCCATCCCGCGCTCTCACCCGCGCGTCTGGCGATGGTCCCGGTCTTGCAGTTCGTCGAGAACCTGACCGACCGACAGGCCGCCGACGCCGTGCGGGCCCGCGTGGACTGGAAGTATGCCCTGGGCTCGGAGCTGACCGATCCGGGCTTCGACCACACGGTGCTCAGCGAGTTCCGCACCCGCCTGGCTGAGGACGGCGAGGGCGAGCGGCTGCTGAACGTGCTGCTGGAGCGATTGAAGGCGGAGGGCATGCCGCGGGCCGGCGGCCGTGCTCGCTCCGACTCCACCCGGGTCCTGGCCGCGGTCCGCACCCTGCGCCGGCTTGAGTTGGTCACCGAGACGCTTCGGGCGACTCTGGACGCTGTGGCGGTCGCCATTCCGCAGTGGCTGACCGCGTTGGCACCGGAAGCCTGGTACGAACGTTACGAGCGGCGGGTCGATGCCTACCGGCTACCGGTCGGCGACGCGGCCCGCACCGAATACGCGATCGCCGTCGGCACCGACGGGTTCACGCTGCGTGAAGCCCTCCATGGCCCCGAGACGCCTGCCTGGCTGCGCGAGCTGCCCATGGTCCAGATGCTGCGGCAGATCTGGATCCAGCACTTCCAGCGCCAGGACGGCCAGGTGCTCCGGAGGAAGGACAAACAGCTCCCACCTGGGCGCGTGTTGATCCGTTCCCCGTTTGATCCCGAAGCCCGACACTCGATCAAACGGGGAACGGGCCGGACCGGCTACAAGATCCACCTGACCGAGAACTGCGAGCCGGACGCACCCCACGTGATCACGCATGTCGCAACGACCCAGAGCACAACCACCGACGTGGAGGCCACCGCCGGGATCCACGCAGGCCTCGCCGAGCGGGAGTTACTGCCCGCGGTGCACCTGGTCGACACCGGCTACACCAGTGCCGATCTGCTCGTCGGCTCCCGGCGCGACTTCGGTATCGAGCTGCTCGGCCCGTTCCACATGCCCACCACCCGGCAGGCGAAGGAGCGGGACGGTTTCGACCTGCCGAGTTTCACCATTGACGGGGACAATCAGCAGGTCACCTGCCCACAGGGGGCGAAGAGTACCCGCTGGCATCCGACTGTCCGAGGACAGTACAAGGTCATCGGGACGGCATTCTCCCGACGGGACTGCACCCCCTGCCCCGTGCGTTCGCGCTGCACCGACTCGCCGGTCTACCCGCGTGGGATGAGTTTCCAGGTCCGCGAGAACCACGAGGCCCTGAGGGTTATTCACGGTCCCGGTTTTCTTGATCAGCAAGACGGTCCTGCTCGG
>NZ_JBKIWN010000120.1:0-6918 GCF_058146165.1 Streptomyces sp. AM25
CCGGAGTACGTACTCGTGGACGGCACCATCGCCGAGTGCGACCGCGTCGGGGACAGCAGGGCGGACTACTCCGGCAAGGCCAGGCGGCACGGCGTGAACATCCAGACCGTCACCGGACCCGCCGGCGAACTCCTGTGGTACTCGCCCGCACTGCCCGGCCGGACCGTCGACATCACCGCCGCCCGCACCCACAAAATCGTCACCACCTGTGAGCGCCTGAAGATCCCCGTCCTCGCCGACAAAGCCTACGAAGGGGCCGGCGGAACCTTCTGTACCCCCTTCAAACGCCACTGCGGACGCGACCTCACCATCAAACAGCAGGCCGTCAACCGTGCACACGCCCGACTACGGGTGCCGGTCGAGCGGGCCTTCGCCCGACTGAAGACCTGGCGCGTCTTCCGCAAGGCCCGCTGCAGCCCCAACCGACTCACGTCAATGGTCCAAGCCGTCCTCACCCTCGAGCAGCAACGCTGAAGATCCTTACTGAGCCTCCTTCTCCTAGACCATCTCCACCGTCATCGCACTCCACTTCTGCAAACCGGCCTCTGAATAAGCCTCAGGGTCCAGGGGGAGATTCACCCCCGCCCTGGACCGTGTCTCCGGCGCTCGACGTAGTGCCACCCGGCGGGTCCTGCGCGGTAGCCACCCCAGACTCCCCACTTCTGACCTGTAATCAAACCGTATGTCAGGCAATCAATTTGCACGGGGCAGGCATCGCAAAATTTCCGAACGATTTGCGTGGTTGTTTTTTCGCGCCCTTCGGGGAAAAACCAGTCTGGGTCGACATCCGGCCTGCTGCATGCCGCAAAGCGGCGCCAGTCGGGCACAGCTGGCATCCGGAGGCCGCGGCTATTCGAGTCCTGGTTGGCCACAGCTAGCACACTCCTGTCGGAAAAATGACGTCGTAGCGCAAAGAAATGAATCTTGATCGGTGATGATCAGGAAGGCTTCTTGATGCAGGGTGATCTTCACTGGCGATGCCTTCGCAGGTCACAGGCCTGTGGATAGTCCTGGCCCAGGCCGTGATCAAGTCTCAGGGGGGTAGTGCGTGGCGATCTGACGGACCAGCAGTGGGCAAAGATTGAGCCCTTCCTGTCGATGGGGACTCGGACGCTCCTGCAGCTGGCTGGTTGCGAAAGGCCTCCTGGCCGCCGACCACCGAGCCGGTGCCGCTGCTGGTCACTCCCGGCTGCTGGCAGCGACAGCCTCTGGTCCGTCCCTGTCCTGGAGGGCGTCTGGGGCGGGGGCGGGCTGGCGTTGAGGTCCGTGTGCCGGATTCTGTGAGGTGTGGGGTAGTAAGGCCTGTTTCTTCCTTGCTAGCTGTGTCTGTGTGCGATGACGCGGCTGGCGAGCCGGTGCCGTTGCGGAGAGGGGGGCAGCTCTGCGGCTGTCCCTGGTGGGGGGCCTGGGGTGTGTGCTGTTCTTCTCTGGTCAGGCGCTTTCGCGGCGGGTGTCGGAAGGGCGGTGGAGATCCTGTTCCGGGAGCCGGGTTTGTCCTGGGCTGCAGGTCAGTGCTGGCCGGGCCGGGCTGGCGCAGGCTGGTGTGTTTCCCGGAAGGTCATTCAAAAGTCTGTGGATCTTGGGTAGTTGATCGTGGAGAGCAAGATCGGTCCCCTCGGCGTACCGTACGGGGTGTCGAATCCAGTGCGGACGCTCGGGGGGACCGATGCGCTTCCACCGTACTACCGGGCTGAGCCCGCATCAGCTGGATGTGCTCATCAGACGGGTGGAGCGCCGACTGCCCTGCTGGGACCGGACCCTCGGGCGTCCTCGTGCGATGCCCTTGTGGAAAGCGGTCATTCTGCTGTGCTTTCTCCTGCGGCATGATGCGGTGCAGGAGATGGCCGGTGAGCTGTTCGGGGTCTCGCAGCCGACGGTGTCCCGGTACGGGATGCTGCTGCGGCCGGTGGTGCGTGACAGCCTCAAACAGTTCGGCTTCGGCATCCGGCGTCTGCCCCGGGGCGAGCCGGTCCTGGTCGACGGGTTCCTTGCCCCGTGCTGGGACTGGAAGGCCGCCGAACGGCTCTTCCCCGCGAAACACCGCCGCACCGGCCACAACGTCCAGGTGATCTCCGACCCGCGCGGACGGCTGAGAGCGGTGGGCCGGCCCCTGCCCGGAGCCCGGCACGACTCCTACGCCTGCACAGCCTCCGAGGCGGAGGCCGCCGTCGGCAGACATCCGGGCCTGGGTGACAAGGGCTACCAGGGCAGCTGCTTGTTGACTCCGTACAAGAAGCCCCGCCACCGCCCGCTCACGCCGGTGGAGAAGGACTGCAACCGGGCCCATTCCTCCGTCCGCTCCGCGGTCGAGCGCTGCATCGGCCACCTGGAGAACTGGAAGATCCTCTCCGAGGACTACCGCGGCCCCCTCGACCGCTTCCCCGAGGTCCTCGACACCGTCGTCCAGCTCGAACTCCTCCGCACCTGGACCCCACCAAGATCCACCACTTCTGAACAACCTTCCCGGATTTTCGGCCGTTTTCCGGGAGCGGGTTGCTGGGGTGGCCCCGGCTGCTGGGCTGCCGGGGCCTCGGGGGTGTGGTTCAGTTGCCGGCGTGGCTGCGGCGGCGGCGCAGGACAGTGTAGGCGAGGCCTGCGGCGGTTGCTGCTGCGGTGCCGCCGACGGCGAGTGCGGTGGCGCTGGAGTCTGTGGTGCCGGTGGTGTCGGCTCCTGCGTTGACGCCGCCCTTGGGTGTCGTGGGGGCGGCCTTGCCGGTTTGCTGGGTGTTGTGGCTGCCGGCGCCGGCCTCCTTGTGCTCAATGCTGTTCTTGTTCCATTCCTGGTTGATCCTGCCGTCACTGGTGAGTGTGATCTTGAGGCCGGAGGGCAGCGTCGCGGTGTTCTTCAGGTCGCCGCGGGTGCTGAGCTTCGCGTGCTGCCCGCTCTTGCTCCCGGTGACGTCCGCCTGGTAGTTGCCGGACTTGCCGATCTCGGAGATCCTGGCGGTGCTGCCGTCCCGGAGGGTGACGGACTGCTGCTCCCCGGGAGCGGGGCTGTCCTGGCGGCCCTTCGCTGCGGCGTTCTTGTGGTTCTGCTGGTCGCCGGTGTGTGCTTCCGGCGCGCTGGTGCGGGTGTCGGCGAAGGCCGCGGTGGCGGGCAGGGCCAGGGCGGACAGGGTGCCGACGGTGGCTGCAGCGATGCGGAGCCGGGTGCGGATAGGCATGACGTCATCCCAACTGGTCTGTCGTGCTCGGACGTTGCGCCCGCTGCACAGCGGGCCTGATCAAGTTACGAATGGATCATCACGGCAACCCATAGAAAATGTAACAAACAGCCGCACAGTCCACTGATACGTTATTTATGGCCAAAAGTACGATCTGTTCACATGGCGGAGACGGCGTCCTGCCCGGGTGGTGTAACGGCGCTCACGGCATAGTGTCTACTCGGGGCGCAGGTCAGGGCGTCTTGTACTCAGGGGGCCTGACGGGGCGTCAGTGCGCTGTCCTCGGGGCGATGTCCGTCCCGGGGCTGACACCCACGTGCCGGCGCCAGCCGGCTTCTGTGCTGACGGCTCGTCAGCATCGAAGGGGTGCGGGTGCGGCCTGTCAAGGGGTACGACCCGTGCCTCTCCGCTTGATCACTGTTACACCACCCGGCGGGACGCCACCGCAGTCTGCTCCGGTCCGTGTTTTCTCCGCCTGCTGCAACCAAAACCGCTAAAGGATCCTCTTTGAGGATGAAACGCGCCCTTTGCTGGAGGTTCTTCCTGTGAGCAGCACGCTCCGTACCCCGCTGGCCCGCCATCGGCGCGGCCGTGCCGCGCTCGTTGGCGCAGCTGCCCTCGCCGTTGCGCTGACTGCCTGTTCCGGGGAAGGACCTGTCGGCAACGGCACCAAGTCCCCTGGCCCGGCGCAGATATCGGTGAACCTGTCCGGCAAGCAGGCCAGGGCAGGCGAGCCGGTGCGGGTGAGGCTGGCTGACGGCAAGCTGCGGGAGGTTACGGTCACGGACAGCAAGGGCGGCACGCTGGACGGGAAGATATCCGCCGATGGCAAAACCTGGACCTCCGGCCGCAAAACCGCACCCGGCCTCACTTACAGTGTGCGGGCCACGGACGACAAAGGCGGTGCCGCCACCGCCGGTTTCGGAACCATGGCCCCGGAGAAGGTCAACAAGATCACCTGGGCGCCCGGTGACCGCACGACCGTGGGGATAGCCCAGCCGGTCTCCCTTGTCTTCGACCACCTGGTGGAGAACAAAGCTGAGGTGGAGAGACACCTGAAGGTCGTCACCGACAACGGCACCGAGGGTTCCTGGGGGTGGATGAAAGACTATGACGGCAAGACCCGGGTGGACTGGCGCCCCAGGGACTACTGGAAGCCCGGCACCAAGGTGACCCTCAAAGCCGATCTCGCCGGCGTGGACTCGGGCGGCCCCGGGGGGTGGTTCGTCCGCGATTACCAGACCAGCATGACGATCGGAAAGAAACAGGTCATCCAGGTCGACCTCGACCACCACCGGCTGAAACTCTACCGCGACGACAGACTGGTCAAGGACGTTCCGGTATCCGCAGGAACCCCCGGCGGCGAAAAGGGGTCCTGGCGCGGCAAAGCCGTCCTGATGGCCAAAGAAGGCACCATCAACATGAATTCTGAGACAGTAGGACTCGGCAGCGCTTACAACAAGATGGTCGACTACTCAATGCACCTCACGGCCTCGGGGATGTACGCGCACGCAGCACCCTGGAACGCCGCCTACTTCGGCAACAGCAACCACAGCTCGGGCTGCATCGGCATGAGCGATACCGACGCCAAGTTTATATATAGCCAGGTACAGGTCGGCGACCCGTTCGAGATCACCGGAAACGATGCCAAAGGAACCCAGGCCGTCAACAACGGCTACGGTGAATGGAACCTCTCCTACGATGGCTGGAAGACCAGGAGCGCCCTCGCCACACGGTGACACCCGCCAACTCACCGGAGCCCGGCAACGCGCCAGCCCCTGTAGCACTGAGCTTGTTCAGTGTGGCCGTTGGTCGGGTGAGGGTGGCGGGTCCGGTGGTAACGGACAGTGGCAGGCAGGCCCGGCGACTCCGTTGCTGAATTGGTCAGCTGGCGAGTCGGTGGCTGAGGCGTTCGAGTCTGCTGGTGCGGGGTTTGCGTAGGGGGTCGGTGGTCCACCAGGCGTCGAGCCGGACGACGTTGAGGGCGGTGGCGGAGAAGGCGTGTTGGAGGCGGACTTTCGGCAGGCCGCGGTAGCGGGCCCGGCGGATGCCGGTGATGTCGAGGGCCTGGTTGACGGTGCCCTCGACGCCCGCGCGCAGGGCGTACTTGGTTCTCCAGGGCTCGGTGTCCTGTTCGGCGCGGGCTGTGGCGGTGCGTTCGTGGAGTTCGCGGGGCCGCAGGGTGAGCATGCGGGTGCCGCGGACGGAACTGGTGCACTTGTTGCGGGAGGGGCAGGGGCGGCAGTCGGCGCGGGCGAAGTCGATCACGATGGCGTCACGGCCGTGCTGGGTGACCGGATACCAGCCGGCGCTGATGGAACCCTCGGGGCAGCGGACCTGACGGGCTTTCCGATCGATCCGGAAGGCGCTCTTGTCGAAGCCCTCGGCGGCCCTGGCCTGGGGTGAGTGGTCGGCCAGGAGCGGAGTGACCATGGTGATGCCCTGCCCGGCCGCGGCAGTGATCAGGTCGGCCGAGGGGTAGCCGGAGTCGAGATAGTGCTCGGCGGGCTTCACCTCGCGCTCGGTGAGGTTCTTCTGGATCGGCGCGGTCGCCTTCACATCGGGCACGGTGGCGTCAGTGGTGTGCACGTCGGTGATCAGGTTCGGCGCCGGGACACGGAGACAGCCTTCGGCTTCGGCTTCGGCTTCGGCTTCGGCCGGAGCGTGACACGTCTCGGTGAGATGGATCTTGTATCCGCACCAGAAGAGGTCATCGCCCTTGACGGACCAGCGGGCGTCGGGGTCGTAGGGGGAGGCCAGGCGGGTACTACCGGGCGGGACACCGTCATTGTCGGCGTCCCGCTTGCTGACCACCTCCCGTCCCCGGGCATCGACGCGGACGGTGTAGGTCTGCACGAGGACCTGCCTCAGCAGGGCGACCGCCTCGATCTCACGGATCCACACCGGGGCGCCGGGGGACCAGGCGGCCCGGCACAAGGCCAGCGCGTCCTGGCCGAAGACCTGCGCGAGCCGCTCCCGCTTGGTCTTCGACGACGGCATCGTCCAGCCATCGACGCGCGGCCCGTAGCGTTCGGCGAACTCGGCGACGTCGATCACCCCAGTCAGCCAGGACGGTGCCGCCACCGCCAGAGCCTCCAGCGCCGCCCGTACGCTCTCCCCGGCCAGCTCGGTGCGGTTCAGGTCACGGACCGCGCTGATCACATAGGTGGAATCGGTGCGCTGCTTGCCACCGGCCTTGACCAGCCCGGCCTCGCGGCAGTGCTCCAACAGCCGGTCGAAGAGCACCCGTTCCATCCCGCCGGCGGCCAGCCGGGCACGGAACCTCGACAACGCGCAGAAGTCGAAGCCGGTATCGGACAGTTCCGCGCCCAAGGCGTACTTCCAGGACAGCCGGTCCCGCGCCGCCTCCCCGGCCTGCCGGTCGGTGAGGTTCTCGGTGAACTGCAGCACCGTCACCAGAGCGAGCAGGGCCGGGGACTGGGCAGGAGCACCACGGCCGGGAAACGCCCCGGTGAACAGCGCGTCATCGAAGACCTCGGTCAGGTGGTCGCGGACCCGCATCGGAAGGCTTCCCTTGGGAAAAGCGGCACGGGCCGTACGCACCGTCTGTTCCGGAACGGACGGCAGACCCCCAGGCCTCATGGACACCACCGGACCCCCTGCGGCCGGGGCAGACAGAACGACCGCGCCAACGATCATGCCGAACAGCCCCAGACCGCCGCAGGCAATTCAGCAACGGAGGTACGTCCAGCAGTCCGGGCGTCATCGCAGTCCAGAAGGGATGTGATCAGGT
>NZ_JBKIWN010000121.1:0-1618 GCF_058146165.1 Streptomyces sp. AM25
TGACCTACGAGAACAGCGAAAGTCGAGGGTGCTCCACCGCCCACGTATAGGCAGCGGACGCGTCGGTGAAACGGCCGCGCAGGTCCTCCAGCACCGGCAGACCGAACCGGGCAGCCAACCCGGCAGGAGCAACCAGCGCATCCCGCAGGCCGGCCAGCGTGGTCGCCACGTTTAGCGACGCCGGCACCGCCGGATCGGGCACAATCACACCCGCGACCTCAGCACGGTACTTCCGCACCAGAACATCCAGATCCTTAACAGGATCACCCGGCACCCCCAGTTCATGCAGCCAGCTGTCCCTGCCCTCCTCAAACGAACCCGAGAGATAGATCCGCGGCCGGAGCCTGCTCGTCAGACCCTGCAGCGTGGCCAGAAGAACCCGCACCTCAGCTGACGCCGCCTCCACGTCGAACACGTCCAGCCTGCGAAGCCGCGGAAAAGTAGGGAGCGCCTGCCCGCCCGGCCAGCTCACCGTCCCACCCTCCAGCTCTGCTGCGACAGACACTTGTGCGGATAGCAGCAGCATTCCTGCGCTGCCCACAGCTGTCCCGAAAAAACGCCGACGCGATTCCCACATCCCCGCATCCTTGCCCCCGTACGCACACCTCGCCTGGGCAAGGGCCCGGTGATACCGGATGTACTACCCTAATTGGCCCAGTTCGGCTCTGGCTGCCCAGGAAGACGCTTCGCTAAAAGATACCCATCACGGACTCCCGCCAGGACGGGCAAGGCCGCGGGTAGGCTTGGAAGTAATTTCAGCCCGCTCTACCATCCTGCGTCAATATGCAGTCATGGGTGTTCATGGAAATGTGGGTGTGCGGACGGGGTCGCCGCAACGCGCTCTATGGGCATTTTCCGATGAACGCGAACGAGAAGGCGGAATCATCAGTCTGGATTCTTGGTAAGGTCCTACAATACTACTCCGGCTTAATTTGTTGACCCCTTCCGCGCCTCCAGTGAGCGAGTTGGCAATATTGGCTGGGCGCGTCAGCGAAAATCAGCCCGTCAGGCGGCCATGGCCCCCGCCCGGATCCTGTGACTGACTACGGATGCTGTCCTGGAGTATGAGGTGGGCGCTTCAGGACTGGTATCGACGGGCCGTCGTGCGGCACAGGAAAGGGCCAGCGGTCGACGCGTGACGGGGGTTGGTGAATTGGTGGGCCGGGCTGTGGCGCCCGGCGCTCTGGCCACTGCAGTGGAGACCGGTGAATCCGTAGCTTCCGTCAGCTGCAGCAGGGGACCGGCGGCCGGCAGTCGACTGCTGCCTGAATGTCTGCCCGCCAGGCTGGGCAGATATCGGGAAGGCGCTCCTGGTGCCTGTCTGCGGCCGGCTGCCTGTCCCCATGTCTGCCGGTCCGGCCGCCCCCTGGGGGTCCGGGTCTTCCCCCGGCGCAAGTCGCCGGCCGGGCTGGACCTCCACCCCATGTGTTCCCGCGAGTCGGCAGCGACTGTGGCGGGGACGCCGTCCCGTGGTGACGCGATGGCCGGGATGTCGTTGAACAGGGCGGCCGGGCTTCGCACGTCACCGCGCCCCTCGTCTGGCCCTCGCCCGGCTGCTCACGCTCATGGGGCCGGCGAGGGCCGGTCCAGGTGTCGGCGCTCACGTAATTGGCCCGTG
>NZ_JBKIWN010000122.1:0-1579 GCF_058146165.1 Streptomyces sp. AM25
GCCCCCGAACCGATCTCCAACTGAAGGGACTGTCGCGGAGCTCGGCGGTGATTCGCGGGACACCTTAGGCACCGTCCGACTCAAAAGATCCACCAACTTTTTAATAACCTTCCGCCCGATCATGAATTTGACGATTGGAGAGGCGGCGGCCAGCCCTTTTTGTATTCAGGATTCTTGGTGTATTTCCCCCAGCGAATCTTTCCACCTTCGCCAGTCTTGACCTGATACCATCCCTTGACGGCGAATAATGGAATCTCGCCGAGAATACTAATCTCTTGGTTTATCTGCGCCGCCCGGTCTGTCGGATAGAAAGTCTTCACGTCGTACATAGGCGCCGATATCCGGGTGGGCTTAATCTTGTAGACATACCCAGTCTGAGCTTTCTCCCCGGTGCGCCCGAAGGCGTACCTCAAGGCAACTTCCTTGTCTAAAGTCGCAGCAACAAAGGCGCTGTTGCCGCGAAAGCTCAAGTGGTTATAAAGGCTTGCGTCGGTTCCTTGCGGAGAGAAACCTGGGGCGTCCCCTGATCCAGTGACAGCGAGGGTCTCCGGTGTGCGGCTGTCGCCTCGATACAGTTTCTTTGCACCTGCGGACCTGAGGAGGAGCCCGGTCACTAGGGCATCTTTTTGTCTTTCTTCCATCGATCGCCCTCTTGGGGCTGGTGCAGGCGTTACCTGCCGAGGTCGAGCGGGAGCATTCGCCTTACGCAATTGACTAAACATCGTTCCTCCGTTGAGGCCCATTCAGGGCGGGCGTGAAGAGTCTTCTTTCTAGTCTCAAGATGAACGGCGGCCCATTATGGGGGAATTAGGCTTCCTGCAGACTTAACTCTCTGGAACGGGCCGCCTGTTATGTATTTTATCACTGAGTTCTCCCTGTACTACAGGGGAGGTTCGTGTCGGTTGGTGGGGTGACTCGTTAGCCGGATGTGGAGACGCTGTGTGATGTGGAGCTGTGGGCAGGATGGTTCGAGGACTTTTTCGCCTCGCTCGCGAGTCTGTTCTGCCGGGTGGAGCCTCGGCTGACGGCGCGGGCGTATCTGAAGGCGTTGCTGGGGCCGGTGGAGCGGAAGAACTCCTGGCAGATTTCCGCGTACATCGGACAGAGCGCGCCGGACAAGGTCAAGGATCTGCTGCGGAAGATGTGTTGGAGCTGGTCGGACCTGCAGGGCCGGGTCCGGGCGTTTGTCGTCGAGCACCTCGGTGACCCGGACGCGGTGCTGGTGCTGGATGAGACCGCGTTCTTGAAGAAGGGCAGCAAGTCGGCCGGGGTGGCTCCGCAGTATGCCGGGATCACCGGGCAGGCCGAGAACTGCCAGGTCGCCGTGTTCCTCGCCTACGTCACGACGGCCGGGCGCGCACTGATCGACTTCTCCCTCTACCTTGGCAAGACCTGGGCCGGCGACAAGGAGCGCTACAAGGAAGCCGGGGTTCCCCGGGAGCGTGCGAAGAAGGTCCTCACCGAGAGGGCGTTTGATTTGAGTCGTTTGCCTGTTGTGCCCTAATAGGTTCCTCGCCAGGTTGGCGTGGTCTCGTCCGTTATGCGTTTGGTGCAATGCCACTTAGATAAGGGGTAGTTG
>NZ_JBKIWN010000123.1:0-1587 GCF_058146165.1 Streptomyces sp. AM25
CCTACTCCGACCGCGAGGTCATCGTCCGCGACGGCACCGCACGCGACATGGCGGGTGGCGCATGACCGGCACCCTGCAGTCCTGGGTCCGCGACCTCGCCATAGGCGCGCGACTTGCGCTCAAGGGAGGCCGCGAGGGCTTGCTGCGCACCGCGCTGACCGCGCTGGGCGTCGGTCTCGGCGTGGCGATGCTGCTGCTGGCAGCCGCCGTACCGCACATGCTGGCAAACCGCAGCGAACGCTCTGTCGCACGCGAGACCTTCCAGGTGGGGCAGGAGCTCAGGCCGGGCGATGGCACGTTCCTGCTGGCCAACAACGACACCACGTACCACGGCACCGGCGTGCGGGGCCGTCTGGTGCGGCCCGAGGGACCGGACGCACCCGTGCCTCCCGGAGTGGACCGGCTTCCGGGGCCCGGCGAGATGGTGTTGTCCCCCGCCCTTGCCGGCCTCCTGCGGTCCGGTGAGGGGGAGCTGCTGCGCGAGCGGCTGCCGTACCGCATCGTCGGGACCATCACCGACGCGGGCCTTCTCGGCCCCGACGAACTCACCTACTACGCGGGCAGCGACACACTGCAGCAGGGACCGCGCGTCCAGCGCGCCGATCAGTTCGGTGTCGGGATCACGCCTGATCGCACGGGCCCGGTGCTGATGCTGCTGATCGTGCTCAGCTGCGTGGCCCTGCTGGTGCCGCTCGTCGTCCTGATCGCTACGGCCGTGCGGTTCGGCAGCGAACGGCGTGACCAACGGCTCGCCGCGCTGCGGCTCGTGGGCGCCGACGCGCGGATGACCCGGCGGATCGCAGCAGGCGAAGCACTGAGCGGAGCCGTGATCGGCCTGGGGGCAGGGCTGGGGATCTTTTTCCTCGCCCGGCAGTTCGCCGACGAGGTCACCATCCGTGGCTTCAGCGTCTTCGCCTCCGATCTGGCTCCCGATGCCCGGCTGGCCGTGCTGATCGCACTCGTCGTGCCCGCCACGGCCGTCGTCGTCACACTGATCGCGCTCCGCGGCATCACCATCGAACCGCTGGGAGTCGTCCGCAACGCGACCACCGGGCGCCGCCGACTGTGGTGGCGGCTGCCCGCTCCCGTGGCCGGCCTCGCCCTGCTGCTACCCCTGTCCGGTTCGGTCACCGGCACCGGGACCGAACTGGACATCGCGCGCATCGCCACAGGCACCGTGCTGCTGCTCGTCGGCGTGACGGCCGTGCTGCCCTGGGCCCTCGAGGCCTTCGTCGGCTGCTTCCGCGGCGGCGGCCGCACCGCATGGCAACTGGCCGCCCGACGGCTGCAGCTGAACAGTAGTTCGGCCGCCCGCGCGGTCAGCGGTATCACCGTCGCCGTGGCCGGCACCATCGCCGTGCAGATGCTGCTCGCTGGCGTGCAGGGCGACTTCGAGAAGCCGACGGGGCAGGATCCTGCCCGCGCACCGATGCGTGTCACCCTCGACACCACCTCGCAGGACACGGCCCGCGCAGCAGCGCACAAGTTCCGTGACACCCCGGGGGTGGTGGAGGCTTTCGGCATCCGCGAGTCCTCCGCCGTCCACACCGACGGCAGCGGCAGGGCGATTGCAAAGTCGCGGTGATC
>NZ_JBKIWN010000124.1:0-1535 GCF_058146165.1 Streptomyces sp. AM25
CTGGTGAACCCCACGTGAATAACCCTCACTGCGCCAGCGGACTCTGAATCAGCCCTGGCAACGCAGGCCGGAACGTTTAAACGTAACGCCAGAGCTGAATAGCATTGGGAGTGAGTCAGACGTAGCCTCGCCATTCGGACTGCTTGCCGTTGACGGTTTCGGTCACGATGATCGGGGTTCCGTTCGCGACCCTGAAGCTGGGGCCGAAGTCGAAGGACCAGTGGCCGTTGGTGACGGATACGTCTTTTTCGATGTTGCGTGCGGGGAGGCGCAGAAGGACGGTTTTGGCGCGGTCGTCGGCAGTCCCTGAGATGCTGGTAAGGTAGGTAAACTGGCCCTGGTGGCGGACTTTGGGATAGCCGACCACCGGACGCCAGGGCACATCCTCGGCAGGGGTGCCGTACTCGATCCGGTTAATGACGTGCTTGATCACGGCATCATTACGGGGCAGGTCTTGGTGTGAGACACCGTCTACGTGCCAGTGGTGGTTGTTCGGGTTGATCGGAAGGTTCGTGACGGCATTATCCACCGTATCGTCGCTGCTTGAGGTGATCTCTTCGTAGTCGGTCGGGGCCGGAGTGGGGTTTTTATCGTTGAGGCGTTCCATGAATCCGCCGCCGTACTGGGTAAGCTGGCAGGTGGAGGTAGTGACGTAGTCTTTGGCGACATTCTTGGCGATGAGGCCAATCGCGGTGGGGCTGCACGCGCCATCGAGAAGGGTTCCTTTCACGAAGCTCTGCCCGGGGCCAAGGTTGGGTCCGCCCAAGGAGGTCCAGGACACCACGCGGTCACGGAACTTCGGGTCGGTCACAAGCGCATATCGGGTAGGAACACTGCCCAGAGAGTGTGCGACGATCGCGATTTTGCGGGTCTTGCCGAACTTTTTTTCAACAGCGCTGATAAACCGGTCCGCATTCGTTACATTGGAATCCCGCCAACCCTCGTAGTCCCAGGCGAACAAGTCGCCCTCGTTCCAGCCGGCTTTCTTGAACCCCTCCTCCATCTTCTCAAACGCCGTCGCCTTGTCGTTCATGCCGTGGACGAACACCACTGCCGTGTCGGCAGCCTTCATCTTCCCTGCGGTAGTGCCGTTGGCCTGGTATGCCAGAGCGGGGGTGGGGGTTGCGTGGGCAGGGGACGCAACCAGCAAGAGAGGGCAGGTGGCCGAGACGAGAGCCGTGGCCGCCGCCCGGCGCCAGGACGATGACGTCAGCATTGGTTACTCCTTTTCCTAGGTCCTGACGGACCGGCAAAGTGCCTGTTCTTGCGGGGGAACTGGACTCCGATGGCGGCAGGATGCCGTCCCTGTACACGGCCAGGGATGTCCCAAAGGCGATGTTCTCGTGATGTGGGACAATGAGTGACGCTGCCGGTGTGAATTGTTGCTATCCGTGACGAACTGCTGAGATTCCCTCATGAAATCTATTTTCAGCGGCCGTTGAAGGCTTGGGGTTTCGCTTGCTAATGTGTTGGCGCAGGAGCTCAGTGAACCCTTTTCATCCTGAATATTCGCAGGTGAGGAGGGTGTGGACGGC
>NZ_JBKIWN010000125.1:0-1373 GCF_058146165.1 Streptomyces sp. AM25
CAGTAATTAGCTTCTTGCATCAGCCCTGCTTCCCCAACGACGACGCACTGCTGCGGCTGGTCACCGCCGTGCTCTTCGAGCTGCACGACGAGTGGATCGCCTTCCCCCGCCGCTACATGCCCGAAGGCAGCATGGCCGAGCTCTACCCCGAACTCCCCGAAAGCGCCCCCGCACTACCCAACACCACCAACACGACCGCCGATTGATCGCCTACACCAGCACGAGGGACGCGATCCCAGGACCGCGCAGGCCGCGACCAGCAGCACTGATACCAGAGAGTGACGACGCCCACGGCGAGCACGCGGGTCGGGCAGCGTCCTCAGCCTCCCCTCCAGCCCCGGGATCGCACGCTGTTGACGCGTGGGTGACTTGACCAGACAGACCGTGGAAGACTGGCGGCACATCGAAGCTCCGGCTGTTCAGGGCGACTTGACGGGTCACCCCCTCAACCGGAGCTTCGTTGCATCCGTCACGGCCCACAGACACGGCCCCACACGCCCGTGACCAGCACCTTCTCTCGACCGCTCGAACTATGAATCAGCCCTGCCCTGCGGGCAGGCACCCACCGGCGCCGATCGGCTCATCGCGATCACGGAGCCTGGCGATACGGGCGGGTCCATCATGACTCTGATGCTCCCTCACGAGATGTGAGAGTAGGCGTCCGAGCCAGGCAGCCGATTCACCCCTGTGAGTGATGGTGTTCATGGCCCCACGGCGAGACGGTCAGTAGAAAGCCTTGAAACAGGCCCATAAGACCACTGAAGAGCCCGGACCGTGTGAGCGCGGCCGGGCTCGCGCCGTGAGGCGGCGCTGTGCTCTCGAAGGCACAGGCGCCGCCTCCGGCTCGGAGCGCCCGGCCCCAGAGGGGACCGCGCGCTCCGGACCTTGACGGGCTACCAGAAGAGGCGTCGGCGGTGTACCTCCTTCTCCTCGGCCCGGCAGCCGTTGATCTTTTACGTCTGTGGCGCTGTTGCTGCGCTCTTGGACCTGGGGGAGAGGCTGCTCCGGATCACTGCCTCGCTGGCGGAGAGGGCGGCCGACAGGCTTCGATCGAGCCGCGCGGGCAGGGTTTCCGAACCAAGGGCACAGGCTCGGACGAGATCGCGGCAGTCCGCGGCCTGTTGTTCGGTGAGGTATTCGGCGGCCGGTGAGTGCGCCAGGAGTTCGCGGGCTGCGTAGCCGTCGCGGGCTTCGTCCGTACGCCGCGCCAGTTCGCTGACTAGCTGGCGGGCGGCCGGGTGCTCGGCGCCGATTGTGTCGAAGATCGTGAAGCCGAGGCGTATGTCGAAGACCGTCGTACCGGGCTCGATCTGGCGGTGGAAGTAGGCGTCCACGAGGTTCAGTAACTCGACTTTCGCTGTTCTCGTAGGTCA
>NZ_JBKIWN010000126.1:0-1371 GCF_058146165.1 Streptomyces sp. AM25
ATCAACAGGAACTTGCGCCAGCCCTGGTTGGGGAAGACCTGGACGACGTCGGTGCGGCGCTTGATCTCCCGGTTGATCCGCTCGAGCGGGTTCGTCGGCTGGATCTTCTTCCAGTGCCGCTCCGGGAACACGGCGAAGGCGGTCAGGTCGTCCTTGGCGTCCAGCAGCATGTCCCTGACCTTGGGGAACTGGCTGCCGAGCATGCCGGCGACGGTGTCGGCCTGGGCTCTGACCGCCTTCTCGGTGGGCTGGGCGAAGATCGTGCGGATCGTCGCGGCGACCATCTCACCGGCCTCCTTCGGGACCACCCCGAAGACATTCCGTAAAAAATGGAGCCGTAGAGAAACAAGGTGTCGCTTCCACTTGCCGGTGTCGTTGATCCGGTATGGCGCTTCCGGAGGGGGTGCACGGCCAACTCGCCGTGCGATTCGAGGTGTTGCTGCCGCACCTGAACGAGCGGCAGCGACGGTTGATGTGTGCGACGGAAGCCCGGCTGCTCGGGCATGGCGGCATCCGAGCCGTCGCTCGTGCCGCCGACGTGAGCGAGACGACGGTCCGCCGAGGCGTCTTCGAGCTGGAAGCCGGTGAACTGCCGCTTCCCGAAGGACGGGTCCGCAGGCCGGGAGGGGGACGCAAACGCGCCGAGGAGGTTGACTCCGAGGTACTGCCCGCGCTGATGGCGCTGGTCGAGCCGGACGAGCGAGGTGATCCGATGTCGCCACTTCGCTGGACGACGAAATCGCTGCGAAGCCTGGCCCAGGAACTGACCCGCCAGGGTCACCCCGTCTCGGCGATGCCGGTGGGCCGGCTGCTGAAGGAGAGCGGGTTCAGCCTGCAGGCCCAGGCCAAGACGCTGGAAGGAAAGCAACATCCCGACCGGGACGCCCAGTTCCGCTACATCAACGAGCAGGTCAAGCAGCATCAGGCCGACGGCGAACCGGTGATCAGCGTGGACACGAAGAAGAAGGAGATGCTCGGCCAGCTGCCGAACGTGGGCCGCCAGTGGCGGCCGAAGGGTGACCCGGTCCAGGTGGAGGACCACAGCTTCTTCACCGGGCCGAAGGGCGATACAGCCATCCCCTACGGCATCTACGACCTGACCGCCGATACCGGCTGGGTCAACGTCGGCGTCGACCACGACACCTCCACCTTCGCGGTCGCCTCCATCCGTCGCTGGTGGCAGGCCCGCGGCCACCATGACTACCCGCACGCCACGCGCCTGCTGATCACCGCGGACGCGGGCGGCTCGAACAGCTACCGCTACCGGGTCTGGAAGTCCGAACTGGCCGCCTTCGCCGCCGAGACGGGCCTGAATGTCACGGTATGCCACTTTCCTCCAGGTACGTCGAATAGGGTCGGGGACTGGCGCGG
>NZ_JBKIWN010000127.1:0-1337 GCF_058146165.1 Streptomyces sp. AM25
CGTGTCCGTCAGGCTCGGGGCACGTCACAGCGGCGTTTGGCCTCCGGGGCGAGGGTGACCGTGCGGGGCTCTGTCGTCGCCCACTTGTAGGCCTGGAACAGGTCGTCACCGTCTACCGGGGGAAGCGGGATGTCGTCGTCGTCCATCATGGGGACGGTGTTGAGGAGGAAGAACAGGATGCGGTTGTACGAGCCGCCGCCCACCTGGACCTTGTTCCCCGACCGCCCACTGTCATCGTGCTCACCACCTTCGGCTTGGACGACTACGTGAGCGACGCTGTGGGGGCAGGTGCAGCGGGGTTCCTGCTGAAGGACACGCCCCCCGCCGAACTGCTACGCGCTGTCCAGCAGGTCGCCGCGGGGCATGCCATGCTCTCCCCGGCCGTCACCCGGCAGGTCCTCGATCTCCTGCGTCACCGGCATAGGGTCGTTCCCACCGAAGCCCGCAGCAGAATCGCTACGTTGACACCCCGCGAGCGGGAGGTCCTGGAGCTGCTCGCGCAGGGCCGGTCCAATGCGGACATCGCCGCCGCCCTGTTCACCAGCGAGGCCACGGTCAAGATGCACGTCAGCCGGGTGCTCGCAAAGCTCAAGGTGGACAACAGAGTCCAGGCTGCCTTGCTCGCCCGCGATGCCGGCCTCGGTCCGCAGTGAGCGAGCCGCTTGAGCCGCATCCCAAACGCTCGGTATGACAACGGCTCATCACTCTCTGCGCACGTGGCGCGTCCAAGAGACAAGCTCAGAGCCTGGTCCATATCCAGACATCACGGCCCCGGGCGAGCCCCCGACTTTGGCCAGAGTGGATAACAATCTTTCGGCGGTCGCCGTGCGGGTGTGCATGGTGCAAGGCTGGTGCCTGCAACTGTGGTGCTTTTGCCTGTCATTGACGCATGGTCAAAGATGTGCTCGTACGTAAGGCTCTGCCTGTGTACTGCTCAGCCGAAGACAGCGAGTACGTGCGCCACAACTCACCCTGCCGCGCATGCCCATGTTCCCGAGAAAGGTCACTTGTGCTCACCCGGGCAGCATCCACCCGCCGGCGTCCGGCGTCACGAGTGAAGAGTCTTCCGCAGACGCCCACGGGCCTGACACCGGCCGCGACGCGGGCTCCTGCCTTGCAACGAACGAGGTAATCCCCCCTGAGCGGTTCAGGGGGAGGAACTGCAACCGGATTCTTGCGACTGCGCAACCTCTTCGAATGCTGTGCAGCCAGCGCCCGACCCTCATCTGATGGGGGCAGCAGAGGCACGCAGAACAGAGCAAGGGGGTCGGAGCTTGGGCGTACCCATTTTTTCCTGGCTTCACATCCAGCTCGACTTTCGGGGTTTTCGTGGGCCT
>NZ_JBKIWN010000128.1:0-3086 GCF_058146165.1 Streptomyces sp. AM25
CGGGTCGTCGAGTACGAAGTGACCAACCGGAGGGTGTACACCAGGTTGTGCGAGTGAGCGATGATTGCTCCTGTTGGTTCCGGTTCCTGCCCTGAACGGAAAGTTACGCATAGTGATATCGAGGCAGGACGACGAGATGGGCCGCGCCGAGGCCGCGGAGCGGGTGAAGCGGGTGCTGTCGCCGGAGGCGATCGACGTGCTGATCGCGGACGCGAAGGACTCCGGGATCGGTCTGGACGGCCGGGACGGCCTGTTGCAGCAGATGATGAAGCGGGTCATCGAGCGGGCTCTGCAGGCCGAGCTGAGTGATCATCTCGGTTATGAGGCGGGGGATCCGGCCGGGCGGGGCAGCGGCAACAACCGCAACGGCTCCTACCCGAAGACGGTGACCACCACGGCCGGCCCCGTCGGGATCGATGTGCCCCGTGACCGCAAGGGCGAGTACGAGCCGCGGATCGTGCCGAAGGGCACGCGGCGGCTGGGGCAGGTGGACGAGATGATCCTGTCGCTGTATGCACGCGGGATGACCACCCGTGACATCACCGCCCACCTGGCCGAGGTCTACGGCGCCGAGGTGTCCCCGGCGCTGGTCTCGAAGGTGACCGATGTGATCGCCGACGAGGTGACCGGCTGGCAGAACCGGCCGCTCGACGAGTGTTACCCGATCTTGTATATCGACGCGATCCGGATCAGGGTCCGTGACAGCGGGCACGTCGTCGACAAGGCCGCCCACCTGGTCATCGGCGTGGATGTGGACGGCATCAAGAACGTGCTGGGCATCTGGCTCCAGGACAACGAAGGGGCGAAATTCTGGCTCCACGTGCTGACCCGGCTCGAGCACCGCGGCCTGGCCGACGCCCTGGTGGTGTGCTGCGACGGACTCAAAGGGCTGCCCGAGGCGATCGAGGCCGTCTGGCCCCAGGCGATCACGCAGACGTGCGTCGTTCACTTGATCAGGTCGGCCCTGAAATACGTGAACTCCACCGACCGCAAAAAGGTCGCCGCGGCGCTGAAGCCCGTCTACACCGCCGTCGACGAGAGTGCCGCCCTCGAAGCCCTCGAGCAGGTCCGCGAGGACTGGGGCCGGCACTATCCCGGCGCGGTCAGCGTGTTCGAGAACGCGTGGGAGCAGTTCATCCCGTTCCTCGACTTCGACCAGGACATCCGCCGCGTGATCCATACGACCAACGCGATCGAGTCGATGAACCGCAATCTGCGCAAACTCGTCAAGACATCCGGGCATTTCCCGTCCGACGACGCCGCGATGAAGATGCTCCACCTCGGCATCCGCAACATCGAGGGCCGCCACATCGACGGCAACGGAACCACAGTCCCTGCCGGCCGCGTCCGCGGCACCGGAACCCTCGGCTGGACCCGCGCCATGAACCAGTTCAAAATCCGGTTCGGCGACCGACTCCCACTCTGACCAATATCAACAGACAGTAACCACGGCAGGAACCCGACCCAACGGAGCGCAACAGGCATCACACACAAACCGGTTGACATCCCCGACGGGGCTGACGCTGCGAAGCCTGTTCCGGAGGCGGTTGACGACCAGCTGGTCGGGATGCTGGTCGAGCGGGCCCGTGCGGAGGGCCTGCAGCTGACGGGCGAAGGCGGGCTGCTGCAGCAGCTGACCAAGCGCGTCCTGGAGGCCGCCCTCGACGGCGAGATGACCGGTCATCTCGGCTATGAGAAGCACGATCCGGCCGGGAAGAACAGCGGCAACTCCCGTAACGGGACACGGTCGAAGACCGTCCTGACAGATGTCGGACCGGTGGAGATATCCGTGCCGCGGGACACGGACGGCAGCTTCGAGCCGCAGATCGTCAAGAAGCGGCAGCGCCGGCTGACGGGCGTCGATGAAATGGTGCTTTCCCTTTCCGCGAAAGGACTCACCCTCGGCGAGATATCGGCCCATCTCGCCGAGGTGTACGGCGCCGAGATCTCCAAGCAGACCATCACCACGATTACCGACAAGGTGATGGACGGCATGGCGGAATGGCAGTCACGCCCGCTCGACCGCGTCTACCCGGTCGTCTTCGTCGACGCCATCAACGTTAAGGTCCGCGACGGGCAGGTCGCCACCGGCCGATATACATAGCCCTGGCGGTCACGGCCGAGGGCACCCGGGAAATCCTCGGGATCTGGGCCGGCGACGGCGGCGAAGGCGCGAAGCACTGGCTGCAGGTGTTCACCGAACTCCGCAACCGCGGCGTCGAGGACGTCCTCATGCTCGTCTGCGACGGCTTGAAGGGCCTGCCCGACGCGGTCGAGGCCGTCTGGCCTCGCACCGTGGTCCAGACCTGCATCGTTCACCTGATCCGCAACAGCATCCGCTACGTCGCCCGGCAGGACTGGGACAAAGTCGCGCGTGACCTCAAGCCCGTTTACACCGCCCCTAAAACTTGTCTCGCGACGGCTATCAGGCTCGGCTGAGGGCAAGGTTGTGCATGTGGGCGACGCCGCTGGTGGCCCAGTAGACGCCGTTGCCCTTCAGGCGGCAGTCCCGCAGGATCTTCCAGTTCTTCATCCGGGCGAAGGCGTGCTCGACCCGAGCCCGGACCTGCCGGTGGGAGGTGTTGTGCCGCTCTTTCCAGTCCGGGAGTCGTTCTTGTCCCGGCTGGCGTCGGTGAGGCATGAGGATTCCGGTGCCCTGGTAGCCGCCGTCGGCGAGGACGGTCGCGTTGCCGCAGACATCCTTGATACCGGACTCGGCGAAGGCGGTGCAGTCGTTGCGGTTGCCCGGCAGTGGCCGACCGACGGCGAGCACGAGCCGAGTCTCGGCCTTGATGAGGACTTGGAGGTTCGCCGAGTACCGGTAGTTCTTGGACGAGGCGGACACCGTCCGGTCCCGGGTGGGCACCAAGGTTCCGTCCACAACGAGGACTTGGTGCCGTCCGGGCTTGCGTTTGCCCGGTGCCAGGGCCAGCAGGGGGCCGTGTCGGCTGATGATCCGGCCGACGGCTGCCGGGGAGATCCCGAAGAGCGGAGCGAGCTGGCGCATGGTGAGGTTGGTGCGGCAGTACATCGCCACCAGCAGCACCCGGTCCTCCAGCTGAGGCGCCTCGCGTTTTCCGGACAGT
>NZ_JBKIWN010000129.1:0-1337 GCF_058146165.1 Streptomyces sp. AM25
GGCTGTGGGTGTTGTGGTGATGGTCGGTAGAGTCTCCACGAGTTGCAGCCGTGGTCGTGCGATTGAACGACGAGGGGGAGGATGCATGCTGAACTGGGCAAACACAAGCCCGCTGACAGCATCAGGACATCTTCGGATGCGGCCCGGGGACTTCCAAAAGAGAGATCGTCTCATCGAGACACGTGTCGTCGGTCCGCAGGCCGGCATGCTCACGGGGGCGGGTCTCCCGCACGTTGGACTCAAGACCCGCAATGCGTGGAAGTGGGCTGACCACGGTTGGCGGCCGGACGGTTTCTACTACTACCTCGGCGCCTCAGACCCACGACACAATGACCGCGTTGTCGTAGAGGCTGAACGAGGCAAGCCGATCCATCTATTTGAAATGGGTGGGCAGGTTTATCGATACATCGACGAATTCACGCTGGAAGACGTTTGTCTTCCAGTGACGCTTTCCGGTCCCGAAGGGAGACCACTGCACGTGCCGGTCTTCAAACTTCGTCCGACCGAGATCGTTGCACACGTGCCTGGCCAGCTTGAGAGCCTCTGCGACCCGGACGTGATCACCCTGAAGCCTGTCGAGCGAAGCGACCTGCTGCACAGTAGTGCATCAGTGCGCCATGGGATCCGCCCTGAGAACGAACTGGTCCTCCGATTCTGCGAGTTCCTGGACAGCCATGGCTACCCCACCCAACGCATCCAGATTCGGCACACCGCCGACCATGCGCCGATGTTCACCGATATCTGGGTGGACTCCGCCTTCCTTCTTATCGAGGCAAAGGTGCAGCCCGAGCGACGGGAGGTTAGTAACGCGATCGGCCAGATGGCCGACTACACTCGTTTTCTGCCAAACCCACAGCGAGCTATCCTCCTGTCTGGACGACCTGATGGTGATGTGATCGAGCTTGCACATGCCGAACGATGTGCCGTTATCTGGCCGACAGATCATGCTGGGTGGCAGTCGAGTGTTGGATGGCTCGACCAACTCGGTATCCGGTTGGCGAATCTGCGACAGGGGCGTGATGGGTGGACTCGTCGTCACGACCATCTTGTTCGTGATGACCTTGCTGGTGACCATCGTGATCGCGTTTCTTCGAACACATCCGAGCGGAATCGCTGACGTCGTGGAAGTAATGACGAGTTGGTTTCCATGACAGTGGAAGTAAGCCTCGTGGGTGTCTATCTCCCGTTGCAGCTCTTGGATTTCCCTGACCACTTTGCAGTCAGGTGAGATAGGCGCCCGAGAACGTGCCGTCGTAACCCATGGATCGAACGGCCTGGTCAAAGTCCGGTGCCACCTCCGTGACGGGCCCCATCAGGCTCTCGAAGCGACGGTCCGG
>NZ_JBKIWN010000130.1:0-1113 GCF_058146165.1 Streptomyces sp. AM25
CACGGGCCAATTACGTGAGCGCCGACACTGCGCACCCCGAAGCCCTCTGAACCCACGGTCTGACCCCGCAGATATGCCGGTCGCAGGGTGCTGGGTGCTGTCCCGCACCGCACCGTGCCGGTCACCGGCGGACACGAGCCGCCGGCAAGCCGGGCGGGCACCAGTACGCGCAGACTGCTGCGGAGCCGGCCCAGCACCCGGGTACTGATGGCGGCCACCGCGGCGAAGCAGACGTTGCCGTCGGACCTGTTGTCCCAGAGCTCAGGAATGTCCGGCTTCAGCAGATACAGCAGACGGCAGGTGAGGGTCACCTCGTAACGTGGAGTCCGTGACGCCAGGGGAAGTTGAGGTTCATAGGATCCGAGAAGCAGAAGTACGACACTGAGTTCTGTGAAGGTGCTGTACGCATCGTGATCGAGACGGGCAAGCCGATCCCGGAGGTCGTCGAGGACCTCGGGGTTCATCCCGGCACGCTGCACAGCTGGGTCTCGCAGTAGCGCCGCAACGGCTCGGCCTCCTCCGACCGGCCCGCGCCGGCCGAGGCGAGTGGCCGGCTGCGGGAGGCTGCATGGCCTTGTGGGTGAAGTAGCTGCTGCGGACCCGGCCCGGGTGGCCGGGGTGATCAGCGACTGCAGGGCCGGGCAGAACATTCCGCACACCATTGCATGCCGCGTGCTGGGCGTGAGCGAGTCATGGTTCTACCAGTGGCGCGACCGGCCCGTCACCGCCCGTGAGGTGCGGCGTGGGGCGGCTGGCCGACGCCATCGGGCGGATCTTCGAGGAGTCGGGCGGCACCTACCGTTCCCCGAAGATCTGGATCACGCTCGTCCGGGAAGGATGGCGCATCTCGGTGAACACCGTTGCCGAAATGGGCCTGGCCGGACGCAGGATCCGTCGCAGGCATGGCCTCACGCGCCCCGGCAGGCGGCCCGCGGCCCCGGACTTCGTGCGCCGCGACTTCAGCGCGGACGCCCCTGACCAGGTCTGGGCTGGCGATATGACGGAGATCGTCACGAGCAAGGGGAAACTCTACCTATAAGTGATCGATCTGTTCTCGCGCCGTCTGCTCGGCTATGCCATGGGCGCCCACCACGATGCCGAACTCGTCGTCGC
>NZ_JBKIWN010000131.1:0-1067 GCF_058146165.1 Streptomyces sp. AM25
GGTTGGCGACCTGACCATCGCGTACCTTTTGTTCTTCTCCGACATCTCCCGCCGCAGCCGCTCCAGCTCAGCCCGTTCCGACTCCTTGATCCGGTTGCCGGGCACGGCCGGCGCAGGCCGGTCGGAGGACGCCGAGCCGTTGCGCCGCCACCGTGACACCCAGCTGTGGAGCGTGCCGGGATGGACACCGAGCCCCTCGGCGACCTCCGGGATCGGCCTCCCGGTCTCGATCACGATGCGTACAGCACCCTCACGAAACTCAGGTTCATACGTGCGTTGCTTGGACCCCATGGACCCCAACTTCCCTTGCAATCACAGGCTCCACAGTACGAGGGGAGACTATGTACGCGGATCAGCCGGACAGCGTATTAAGGTCACTCTGGCGAGTGAGCATCAGTACCTCCAGGGGCAAAACCCCGGCCACCACGGTAGATGTGTTTATGACATTATCCCTGCGACGCGGAGGTACCCGTGCGTAAGATTTTTACTCGTTTCGCTGTTGCCACGATTGCGGCATCTTCCATTTTACCGCTCGCCAGCCTGGCCGAGGCTGCCCCTCACACGCCAGGCGCAGTCGCTAAAGACTACTGCCGAGGCCACAACCAGTGGGAGAGTGATGGACGGAATGGCCGCGAATGGTCCGGGCACTACTACTGCCAGGAAGGCCGTGAATGGCCTGGTCGCGCCTGGCCGGAGTGGCGCCACGAGGAGAACCGCAACGTCTTCAAAGAGCACAACCTTTTGAACAATGTCCTGAATATCGACATCCTTTAAAGGATGCTCAACCCAATCCACTCACCCTTATTTATCCGTTACACCAGTGAAAGCTGACCGGATTGGCGCATCGCTAATTTTAAGCGACAGTCTACAGCTTCCACTCCGACCGTTCCGGTCGGCCCTGCCGACCGGAACATCTCATCATCTAACTTGTCATTTATGGTCCGGTGTCGAACGCGGCTCGAACTTGGTCGGCGTTTTCGCAGTTTAGCGGACGAGAAGGCGGCCTTCGTCTGGTCCTGTGCTCCGTCACTGAACCTTTTTCATCCTTCGTTTTCGCAGGTGAGGAG
>NZ_JBKIWN010000132.1:0-3243 GCF_058146165.1 Streptomyces sp. AM25
GCGGGCGACGACCTTGACGGCCTGGGCCTGGTCGCTGTCCCCGGCGACCGGGCGGAGCTGGGCGTGGTCGATGCGGACCATGTCCGCGAGCGCGTGGGCATCGCCCTTGTCGCTCTTGGCCCCCGAGGTCGCGTAGCGTTCCTTGAACCGGGCCGCCTGGCGCGGGTTGACCGCGTAGACCCGGTAGCCGGCGGCGGTCAGGGCCTGCACCCAGGCGCCGCGGTCGGTCTCGATCCCGACTGTCACCTGCGACGGCTCCAGGTCATCACCGCCGTGGCGGGCGACGAGATCGTGGAGTTTGGCAATGCCTTCCACGCCCTCGGGCAGCCGGGCCGCGGCCAGCTTGCGGCCGGTATCGTCCTGTATCTCAACATCATGGTGGGTTTCGGCCCAGTCGTCTCCGATCCACAACACCTGGCGTGCTCCGTGCTTCTCTCGTCCGGTACGTACATGCAGCCCGCGGAAGACACGGCTCGCTCCCTAATGGATCCAGTGCTCACGCCCAACAACCCGGCGGGCAACGCCATCTCATCGGCAGTCACGGCCTCCCGGCCAACCAGCAGGGGCACGGTCTGACCACAGAACTCACAGTGGCTCCGGGACGGATAGTGCTCACCCGCTGGCGGCTACAACATCAAGTCTCCTACGACCCGATACGTCCCATTAGGGACGGGGCCCGTGCGGCGAGGAGTGTGGTCACGCTGTGTACGTAGGCGTGGGCGGTGGCTTCGCTGATCCGGAACCCTGCGGCGAGCTTGGCGAGGGTGATGTGCTCGCGCAGGTACACCAGTGCCACCACGGCCCTCTGCGAGGGGCGCAGCTTGCAGCGTCGGTCACCTTCACGGGTGACGATCAGCATCGTCACCCACTCCACAAGGGCGTGCGGCAGATCGAGTGCGCAAGGATAGATGACCAACAGGGCTCCCTGGCCGTGAGGTTGAGACGTGAGACATCTCGCCCAACAGCCGGGGAGCCCTGCTCGTTACGGGCCAGCAGTCATCACCCGATCGGTGACCACTCTGAAGATCCTTACTGCGCCCGCAGCGGGTGTGCCAATTTGACGACCCTGTCTCACATCCGGTGGTAACGGATAGTGGCAGGCAGGCCCGGCGCCCACAAAGTCGCGGGGCTGTCCCTTCAGTCGTAGATAGGGTGGTTCGCTGTAGTTGATGGGGGTGTTCTTGGTGGTCGCGCTGCCGTTCGGGCCTGGTTGCGTCGGCGGTGGCAGGTTCGGACGGTGGCCTGATGGCAGCGCCGCCACCAGGACCAGTTCAGGCTGTGCCGGATCCGCTCGTCACGGGGAGTCTGTGGAGCCATGAGGTTGACCAGCCGGGCGACCTCGAAGGCTGTCAATGCGATCGGGACGATGCCAGCGGGGCTGTCGGGGTCTGTGTGGTCCCCCTGTGTGGGCCAGATCGCCCCGCTCCGCCTGGAGTTCGGCGGCGGCTTGCACTGCCAGGAACGCCGCGGCCAGTTGCGCGAGGGTGACGTTCCGGTACCAGCCGTGGAAGTGACGGACCTCGTAGTCGGCCATCCCTGCCGCGGACTTCGCCAGTTTGATCGCATCCTCGACCCGCCAGCGGGCGCCGGGGACCAGCACGAGCTCTTCTACCGGTGTGTCCTCTTCTCCCCAGCCCAGGTAGTAGTCCCGGTCTTCCGGGGTCTCCGGGCGACGCCGGGCGAGCAGCCAGCGGGCGAGGCCGCTGCCGACGGCGGCGTCCGGGGCGAGATCCGGCGCACCCACCACTGCCAGGTGCGTGACTCCAACTGCGAGGGGCCAGCGGGCAGGTCGATCCACGTATCCTCGGTGGCGTGCCGCTCCACCAACCGGGCGAGGTGGCGCCAGCCAGGGCGGGGCAGCACGCTCTGGTTGGCCTGCACCGTCACTACGTACGGCAGAGCGCGTTCTTCGAGGAAACGGCGGAAAGCGCCGTCGCGGCCGTAGACCTCGTCCGCGGCCACCCACATCCGTCCTCCGGGCAGGTCGGGCAGGATCCGGGCGATCATATGCTCGGCCAGGCGCGGCTTGGCTGCGAAGCCGATCCGGTCGGGGACGCGCGCTACCCGGCACCGTTCGCGGTCCTCGGTCCACTCCCGCGGCAGATACAGCTCCCGGTCGTCAGTGCCTGTCCGACGCCAGTGGCCCAGGCCGCCATCACCCCTACCTGGCAGGGGAAGACCCCGCCCAGGGCTTGTGCGTGAATAACTGTCAGACTTGATCTGTCAGTTGGGCAGCGGTGGGAGGCTGGAGTGTGACTCCGTCTCCGCAACATCGCACCCCCACCGCCTCGTTGAAGGCCAAGTTTGATCGGATCCTGCCCCACCTCGACGAGCGGCGTCGACGGCTCTACCTGGCCAGTGAGGCTGCTGCGCTCGGCCACGGCGGGATCACCGCAGTGGCTGCTGTCTCCGGTGCCAGCGCCACCACCATCGCGCGTGGCATTGCCGAGTTGGACACGCATCCAGCGCCGACGTGCCGCAACCGGGCTCCAGGGGCCGGCCGCAAGCCGTTGACGACGACCGACACAGGGCTGCGGCCGGCGTTGGAGGCCTTGATCGAGCCGACAGCCCGTGGTGACCCGGTCTCCCCACTGCGCTGGACGACGCTGTCGCTGCGCGCGCTCGCCTCGACCCTGACCGCACAGGGCCACCCGGTCAGCGCCACGACCGTCGGCCATTTGCTGCACGCGATGGGCTACAGCCTGCAGGGCACCGCCAAGACCACGGAGGGTGCCCGCCACCCGGACCGCGACGCCCAGTTCACCCACCTCAACGCCACTGCCACCTCTTTCCTCGACGGCCATCAGCCGGTGATCAGCGTCGATACCAAGGCCAAGGAGTGGATTGGGAATCGTGACCGGCCCGGACGCACCTGGCGCCCCGGCAAGGACCCGGTCAAGGTGGACTGCCATACCTTCGTCACCGGCGAGATGCCGGTCGTCATCCCTTACGGGATCTACGACTTGGCCACCAACAGCGGCTGGGTCAACGTCGGAACCGACCATGACACCGCCGAGTTCGCGGTGGAGTCCATCCGCCGCTGGTGGCAGCACCGCGGACGGACCGATCACCCGGATGCCACGCGACTGCTGATCACCGCTGATTCCGGCGGCTCCAACGACCCTCGCCGCTGGACGTGGAAGAAACACCTCCATGCCTTCGCGCGGGAGAGCGGGCCGGAGATCACAGTCGGTCACCTACCGCCCGGCACATCTAATAGGGTCGGGGACTGGCGCGGTGACG
>NZ_JBKIWN010000133.1:0-392712 GCF_058146165.1 Streptomyces sp. AM25
CACGGGCCAATTACGTGAGCGCCGACACGGCGGTGCTGAACGGCTGGCACGGATAGCCGCCCAGCAACCCGTCCACCGGTTCGACGTCGCCCCAGTCGAGGCTGGTGATGTCGCCCAGGTTTGGTGTGTCGGGGTAGTGGTGGGCGAGGATCCGGGCGGGGCCCGGGTCGGGGTCGGCGACCCAGGCGAGGGTGCCGCCGGCTACGTGCTGCACGGCCATGTCAAGGCCGCCATAGCCGGAGCACAGGGAGCCGATCCGTAACGCCGGGGGATCGTGGACGCCGGTGGGACGGGTGGCGGTGGCCGTACTCACGTGGTCCGCGGGACCTTCAGCGCATTCCACTGCCGCGGGCCGGGCCAGCCGTCGCAGAACTCGGCGGCATCGCCCAGCTTGTGCTGCCAGCGCCGGAAACTCTCACGGTCGACGCTGGTCCACCGCGGCCCCGGTCCCTCGGCGTAGGCGGAGCAGCCCTCTTCAACCAGGCGGCGGCCCATGGCCGTGACGATCGGGGAGTTGGGCGCCTTGCGGAAGAAGTCAGCGCCGGGGAAGGGCTCGTAACCGGTGGGCGTCTGCGGCTGGTCCGGCGTGCGGCCCAGGCGGCGGTCAATGCGCTCGCGCATACCGTCCATGGCGAAGCCGACCGGGTCGATCTTGGTGTTCGTCCACTCCTTGTGCCCGATGACCGAACCGGCGCCCCAGCCATGTGCACGGCAGAGCGCGGCCGAAACCCGCTCGATCGCCTCCAGCTGGGCAGCGGGCCACGGGTCGTCACCGTCACCGAGGTTGATGCACTCGAAGCCATAGAACCGGGCATTGCCGTCGGTGTCGTTGGCGGTAGGACGGGGCAGTGCGGACTCGCCGACGACGGCCGCCAGGACGTCGCTGTCACCGGTGCCGGCGTGGTTGGCGCGGCCGTTGCCGACAAGGTGCACCACGCCGTCCTTGTCGATCACGCCGTGGCACAGCGGGCCGGGGAGTTCGTCGTATCCGTCGTAGCAGAGTTCGACGGAGGAGGCGGTGCCGGAGGTGACGGTGTGGTGGACGATCACGCCGTTGACGGGGCCCCAGGCGCCCTTGTGGTTGCGGTTGTGCTCGCGCCAGTCGTCAACTTCGACTACCTGGACGCCTTCGGCGCGCAGGGCGGCGACGAAGCGGTCTGCGGAGAGGGGAGTTGCCATGCTGATGTCTCCAAAATTGGGTGAACGCCTCTGGTGTGAGGCATGGGTGGTGTGCGGGCCGGGGTATCAGAGTTGGCCGTCGGCGACGGAGTACAGGCCGGAGAGGTAGACCTGATCACCGCGCCGGAAGGGCAGGCTCTCGGCGTTCCAGTCGCCTGCCGAGTCGGTGTTCTGCTGGATGTACATCCCGGTTCGGGCCCCGCTGGATATGGCGAGCTTGCAGCCGGTCATGTTCGGCGTCCGGGACTGGTCGGCATTCCAGCGCAGGCCATCGATGAACTGCCGGGCGGTCGCGCCGGCGGTGAACGGCAAGGTCGGGTTGATGCTCAGGTTCCGGGCAAGGGTGAAGTCGCTGCCCGCGGTCAGGGACAGCTCGACGTAGACGAGGTTGGCCCCGGCGATCCGGTAAGAGCCGGTCACGCTGCTGAACTCCACGATGTTGCAGGTGGGCTGGAACGGCGTCATGGTGGCGGCCGTGTCGGCGATCGTGCGCCAGCTGGCATCGGGGCCGGCGGTGTCGTCGATGGTGGCGTGCAGGCGCAGGCGCTCGCTGTCGGCCTCGTAGAGGAGCTGTCCGGAGTAGCCGGGAACGGGACGGGAGCTGCTGCGGGAGAGACTGATGCCCCACCCGGTGTACAGGCGGTCGTCGGTGACGTCCGCGGGGGTGATGGCGCCGGTCTGGGGGCGCACGGTGATGCGGGCGAGGGGGATGTCCCAGACACCGTTCTCGCCCTGGGCGAGGGCGGGTGGCTGGGGCTGGGCTGCGGGGGTGCCTTGCAGGTAGGCCAGGGCGATGCGCTGGCCGGGGCGGTCGAGGCGGATGGTGATGCGGTCGAGGCGGGTCTGTGTGCCGGTGTTCGGTGCGATGGCCACGTGGCTGGTGGTGTCGCTGTAGTAGTGGAACCCCTGGATCGTGGCGTGCCCCGGGCGCAGGTTGACGGTCATGTCCTGGCCGGTGACCGAGGCGGACAAGGGCAACCCGTCGTCGCCCTTGCGGACGGTGCGGATGCCGTCGGTCTGCCAGAGGGAGGTCAGCTGTGACCACTGTTCGGAGGTGACGGTGGTGCCGCGTCCGGAGTCGAAGGGGAAATAGTGCTCCACGTGGCTCCTGGTGCTGTGGGGGTCAGTGTCGGGTGTCGAGGTGGTGGATGGCCTGCCACAGGCGCCGTACCTGCGTGTAGAGGGCGGGGGCCGCGGTGGCGGTAGCGGTGCCCACGGTGGCCTGCACGCTGCTGGTCTCGGTGGTGTCGGTGATGTGGACCTCGCGCACGGGATAGGCGAGGTCAGTGCCCGTGGTGGTGGTGACGGTGACGATGTCGCCGGTGCGGTAGTCGCGCCCGTACTGGCACTGCTCGGTATCGATCGGCGCCAACGACAGCTCAGCTTGCTGCCCGCCTTGTTGCAGAGCGTTGAGGGCGGAGGTGTGCAGGGCCTTGAACTGCTGGTCGCTGTCGTCGCACGCGGCGGGGATGGGGGTGTCGCGCTGGTCGACGAAGGTCTCCGCGGCCCGGGACCAGTCGGCTTCGGCGTCGGGGGTGGTCCATTGCCAGAAGAACCGGTCCGCGCCCTGGCCCTGGGCGGCGACGATGGCGCGCGTGGTGCGGGGCGCGGTGAGCTGGTACGAGTACGAGGCCAGGTTGCCGAGGTCGGGAGAAAACCGCACCAGGCCCCGCAGGTCCCGTGTGGTGCCGATCTGGAGGACCAGGCGCGGGGTGGCCGGGTCGCTCTGGCAGATGCGCACGGCCAGGCCGGATGTGCCGGCGAGCTTCTGGACCGCCGACAGAAGCGTGTCGAAGCGCAGTTGCACGCTGGTCTTCTCGCCCAGTCCGGTCCAGGGCCCGCTGTCCAGGCCCGGCACCCTCCGGGAAGGCAGAGCGGTTTCGCCGGCGTTGGCGCAGACGAGTTCCTTGATGATGTCGCCGGCCGCGGAGGTGTCCGAGGTCCAGTAGTCGGTGGGGTAGCGGCCGTTGCCGGTGTCGGGAGCATGGGCCGGGTCGGGGAAGGCCAGGCGGCTGGCCATGATCGTGTTGTCGCAGACGCCGGAGAAGACGAGGGTGCCGTCGCCGGCTGTGCCCGACCATTCGTGCCGGACACCGGTGACCGGCCCGGTCAGCACGGGCTCATCGGCGCCCTCGGACCAGATCAGAACCCCGTGCCCGGTGGTGAAGAGCCCGGCATGGGGATGACCGGCGGGCAGAGTGAGGGTCCAGGTGCTGACGTCGAGGTGGCGGACGATGACGTCTAGGGCGGTGTAGGAGTCGATTTGTCCGATGCGGCGCAAGCCGGCGTCGCGGACGTCGATGCGGTAGCGCCGCAAGGGTGTTCAGGCTCCGAGGTGTCGTGGCTGATAGGTGAGGGTGACCGCGGAGTCCTCCGAGGCACCTGCCGCCGTGAGGGCAATGGTGTTGTCTCCGGGGACGAGCGGCCACAGCGTGGCCGGGCCGCTGACGCAAGGCCACAGGTTCTCGCCGCGGCTGCCGTCAGGAGACTCGGACTCCAGATAGATGGCCTTGATGCCGGGGCGGGTGTCGATCACCACCGTGCGGGCGGCCGGGATGCCGTAGTCCAGGACCAGCTGTTGCCCGGTGGTGAGGTTCTTCAGCCGGACCGGCACGACGGGCTGGCCGGTGTCCTGGTAGCCCAGCGGCCCCGTGATCCGCCACACCGGCCACGCGTCCACGTCAGAGGTGACATGGACGGGCAGTCCCTCGTCTCCGATCACGCTGGGGGTGATCCGCAGCGGGAAGAACCCGGTCATGTGCGGCTCCTGGCCGGGAGCGTCGGTGACGCGGGACAGGGTGAGCTGGTCGACGTCGAGGGCGGCGCCGTCGGCATGGATGACCGGACGCACCGAGACCGTGCCGTCCGGCATGGTTCCAGGACGGGCCTGCGACGGGCGGCCATCATCGTCACCCTCACCGGCTCCGGGCGCGGACCATCCCCGGACGTAGCCGGTGAACTCTGTCCAGTCGGGGCTGTCGTCCAAGGGCCGGTGGTCCGCGGTGATCAGGCGGTCGCCGCCGGGTACGGGGGCGCCGCCGGCGTCCACCCCCACAAGACCGACAGAGAACGTCGCCGCTCCCCCGCCGGTCAGCGCCTGCCCGTGCCGCACGCGCGCGGTGAGGCGGTACAGGCTCGTCCCGTCGTAGGGCACTGCGGCCCCTTCGCTGCGGGTGCCCGCGGCAAAGCGGGTGTAGATGCCGGTGGTGGCGTCTGGGTCGGTGCGGGTGAGGCCCGGGGGGCTCCAGGCGCCGGGGTTGTCCATGGTGTCGGACAGCAGCGGTGCCCAGGAACCGGCGGGGTAGGACAGGAAGTGCGGGGCGCCGTGCACCCGGAACGTGGAGGTGCGGTCGGCGCCGTACCAGTACGGATCCGGGGCGGTGAGCTGGATCCCGTACTTGATGAAGGTCAGGCCGGCGGCGTCAGTGCCCTCGTCGCCCTCCATTCCGCCGGTGTAGTGCACGTGCAGGGTGCGGGCTGTGCCGTCGGCCTCGGCCACCCGCAGCGTGCAGGGGCCACGGCCCAGGGCGGCGGCCAAGCGCCGTTTCATCGCCACCAGCTCCGGCCGGCGCGGCGCCCACAGCAGCAGAGGCAGCGTGATCCGCCGGGAAGCGGCACGCCGCTTGACCAGCCACCCTCCGTCCATGCCCGCGTACTCCGTCACCACCGTATCCACCGGTGGTGCGTCCAGGCCGGTGGGCCCCGGGAGGATGGCGATACACGCCCCCTGCTGTGAGAGATCCGCAGTCAGCAGGAACTCTTCACCGCTGTCGGCGGTGAGCGTGACCCGGGGCGGGGCGTCGGCCGCTGCACGCTCAGGCTCGGGCAGCAGACCGGTGCAGACAACAGCAGATGGGGAATTCAGCGTGGCCAAGACGGGCACGCACCAACCTCCTCTCCGCTCGGGCGTATTCAGGCCTGACTGCCTGCACAGGCTCCCCGGTTACTGGTACGCCTTGGCACCTTCTGCAGGCAGATCGAACAGATCAACCGTGTCTGTCCACCACTCCAGTTCGTCGCCTGCCCACTGCTTCAGTGCGTCCCGGAGCTCCTGAACGAGCAGTCCGCTTGCCTCGCAACTTTCTTTATCGTGCCTTTCCATCCGAACAACCGCACGGTCAAGTGTGTCCTTGGCGAGGAAGCAAGCTTCGTCAGGGCTGTTCATTTCGTGAAAGAACCTCGCGAGGTCCAGGGCAACACGCAGCCTGGCAGGATGATCAGACGCCAGCTCAGCCCTGGCGATGTAGGAGGCCTCGTTGTACGCCCTCAACGCCGAAGCATCCTCCCCCCTTTCCTTCCGCGCATTTCCCTGCCGACGCAGTGACTCAACCTTCTGCTCACTGGTGATGACAATCTCAAACTCCTCGGCCCACACACTAGCTTCCATAGCATCCGCCCGTCACACACAGCCCTCATTCCCGCAAGAGGATGCCTTATATCCGGCCCCACAAGGAGATCCGACGTCATTGTCGAAGCAATTCGCCTATATGAGTGACCGGCTGGCTCCCTACATACCTTTTAGACCTCAGCAGCCTGTACAGCCTCGTTTCGACACGAGTGTTGCCGAAGGCTCTGCCTTACGCCAATCCAACTGGGCCGTCCCCTGTCCGTGGTCTGGCCGTGCAGCACCGTGGCGCGCGCCGTTGTCAGGTGTAGAGGGCGTCGGCGAATCGCAGTGCGGATACGATCTGTTGCTCGCTGGGGATACCCGGGGCGGCGTGCAGGTGAATCACCGGCGCGCTTCCCTGCGTTTCCCCGTTCTGCGGGCCCGCGTTGGCCCCCTTGGACTGGGCGATCATGTCCCACTGTGCCGGGGTGAATACGGGCTCGGGCTTGCCCAGTCCGTTGTAGACCAGGGACAGCCCCGGCGGCAGGTAGCCGCCCGAGTCGTATCCGCCCGGCCGGTCCATCGCGGACAGTGAACCGTATCTGTGGATCGCGTAGTTGAGTCCGGAATAGATGTTGGCGAGCGGGTCGATAGAGGTGCCGTACAGGAAAGGACCGGTGCCCCGGAAAGGCCCTGCGTAGGCGTCGAAGGTCGGCCCGATCACCTGCATCAAGCCGACACTTGGCGTGCCGGTCTGCCAGTTGACATCCCAGGTGTTGACGATGGCGGGGTTGCCGCCGGATTCGTCGTTCATGCGGCGCAGGACGGTGTCCAGCCATGAGGCGGGCTGGCCGAGCATGGACAGGGCTGTCAGAACCTGCGGGGTCCACCGGGTTACCCCGGCGCCGCCGGTGTCACCTCCTATCCGGGGGCTTCCTCCTGCCGACAGGAATCCCTGTACGAAGTCAACGACCGTGTCTTTCAGGCCCGTTACCGGGGCCGTGAAGACGCTTTGGATCATCTGCGACCACTTGGTGCTGTCCATGGTGTCGAGGTCGCCGAGGACGGGCTTGAGGAGCTTGTCCATGGCTTCGCCGGGGTGGGCGAGCATGTCGGCCGCGCCGGAGACGCCGCGCCAGGCTTTCAGGGCTTTGTCGCTGCCCCAGTCCCATGCCTTGCCTGCGGCGTCGCGTCCCCAGTCGAGGGCGGAGCCGAGGACGCCGCCGCGGGCGAGTATCTGCGTGCCGGCGGCCTGGAGCAGGCCCAGCGCCCGCGCGCGGTACTTCGGATCGGTGGGGATCACGAACTCCGGCCAGCGTGGATTGCCCTCGCCCACGATCGCGGTGGGGCGGTTGAACACCCCCGGCTTTACGGGGAGGGGGCCGCCGGATTCCAGGAGCGGGAGTTTCTCCATCTTCAGCTTGTCGCCGATTCCGGGAATCCAGTCCGTGAGCCGGTTCCAGATGTCCAGAACGCCTTCGTTCCAGACGCTGCCGATCACAAAATTGACCGGCCCCTTCGTCGCGTCCTGGATGGCGTGCCACGCGATGGCAATCGCGTCCTTGGCGTTGGCGAACGCGTGGCCCACCAGGCCGATTCCGGAGCGCAGTGAGTCAAAGGCGGGTTTGATCGCGTTGTTCCAGCCCCCTTCGATGGTGCTGCCCACGGACCGCCACACGGGCTTGACTACGTCGTAGTAGAGCCACTCGACGCCGGGCCCGAGGTTGTTCTTGAAGAATGCCACGAACGCGGTGACGGCCGGGCGGATGACGCCTTCCCATGCCGCCGCGATTGCGGCCCCGATAAGGAGGAACACAGGCCGCACGATCGCGTCGAACAGCCACGTGATCACCGGTGCGAGAACGTTCTTGGTGAACGCCCAGAAGGCTTGCAGGGTCGGCCAGATGACCGACGTCCACACGGTGGCGATGACCTGGCCGATGAACTGGAAGACGGGCTGGACGACGTCCTGGCCGAAGTCCACGATGATCGGCCACAGCGTGTTCTTGATGAACGACCAGAACGCGCCGAGGACGGGTTGGAGGACATCGCGCCAGACCGTCTGGACAACGAGCCCGATGGCCGTGAAAGCCGGTTCGACGGCGTTGTGCCACAGCCACATCACGGCCGGCACGACGGCCGACATGATGAAGTCGGCAAGCCACATCAGGGCGGGCCGGAGGCAGGTGTCCCACGTCAACTGGACAGCGGTTGCGATCCAGTTGAGGAAGGGTTCGGCCGCGTTGTGCCAGAGCCAGAGGAACGCGGGTACGACCTGCGTCATGATGACGCTGGCGATCCATCCGAAGACCGGCTGCAGGACGGCTGTCCAGACGAACAGCGTGGCCGTTTTGATCGCGTCCCAGCAGGTGGTGACCGCGTCGCGGAACCAGCCGAAGCGCTGGTACGCGTAGTACAGGCCGATGGCGAGGGCGACGACGGCGGCGATCACCAGGGCGATCACGTCGGCCGTCCAGCCGATCGGGGTTGCCTGGATCAGCACCGCCAGGGCGCCGGTTGCGGCGTTGACCAGCCATTCGGCCAGGGCGACGGCGCGCAGGCCGAGGCTGATGCTGATCAGCGCGACACCGATGGCCTCCAGCACCCCGGGCGGCACGGCCGCGACGAGGTGGGCCAGTTCGCTGACGACCGGCAGCGTCACGTGGGAGATCGGCGCGAGCGCCGTGGCCACGGTGCCGATGGCGGCGGCGATGTTGCCCAAGAGCTCGGCGACCGCGGGCCCGTTCGCGCGGATCCGTGCCAGGAACGCGGCGAACGCGGGACTGTCGCGCAGGCTGGTGCCCCAGTCGGCGAATCGTTTCGCTCCGCGTACCAGCGAGTCGGTGAACGCCTCGGTGTGCGGAAGGGCGGCGTCGAAGGCGCCCGCAATGCCCTTGGTCATGTACCCGGCGGCGGTACCGACGCCGAGGATCGCCGGCCGGACAGCGGTGGTCAGGTCGTCGCGGAAGCGGTGCCAGAACGGCGTCCGCATATCGCGGGACGTGGCGTCCCACAACTCCCGCGCACCCGCCGCCGCGCTCCGGACCAGGGGCGTGAAAGCCGGCAGGGCGGCCCGCGCACCGTCAAGGGCGCGGGTGAACAGCGGCATGACCTCGGGCTGGACCTCGCGGGACCAGTCCTTGAACGCCTCCTTCAACGCGATGAACGCGGTCAACGTGTCGCGGGCGGAGGGCGTGAGGTCATCCAGTGCCCGCTGGTACTTCAGCGCCGCCGCCTGCGCGGCCGTCGCCGACTGCGCCGCCTGGCGCTGCGCGTCAGCAACGCGGCGCTGTGCGGCGGCGATCTGCTCGGCCGCCTGCTGCTGGGCCTTGCCCACCGCCCGCACGGCATCGGCCACCCGGTGCTGAGCGTCGGCGACTGTGCGGGCCTGGTCGCTGACGCGCTGCTGGGCCTGGGTGAGCGAGTCGTGTGCCCGGCGTACCTGCTCGCTCCCCTCCACCCCCGCGGTGTTGGCCGTGCGGACGTCGGAGGCGAGACGGCGGTGGGCAAGCCGCTGCTCTTTCAGGCGCTGGAGGGCCTGGTCGTAGTCGAGCTGGGCGCGCTCGCGCTCCAGCTGGCTGGCACCGGGGTCCGCCTGGGTCTTGGCGAGATCCTCCCGCGCCTGGGTCAGGCGCAGGACGGCGGCACGCTCCGACAGGGCAGCATCCGCAAGCCGGTTGCCCAGGTCTTCGAGCTGGCGGGCGGCGTCCGCGCGCGCGGCAGTCAGCGCCTCCTGGGCACGCCGGGCGTCGTCCTGCGCGCGGGCGAGCTGTTCCTCGGCCCGCACGACACCTTCCTCGGCGGCGGTCACCTGGCGGCGGGCCGCCTCCACCTGCTCCGCGCCCTGACGCTGTGCTGCCGCCAGCGACCGGACGGCGTCTTCCTGCTGCCGGGCACGCTGTGCTGCCTGCGCGGCGGCGGCTGCGCCGTTGTCGGTCGCGGCGGTGGCGGCGTCCTCGGCCGCCTCCTTGGCCTGGAGTGCCTGGACGATGCCGCTCAGCGCGGGGGCCGCGGCGGCGGCCAGGAGGCCGAAGCCGCCGGCTGCCGCGAGGGTGGCGGCGGCCAGTCCCCCGACCTGCGCGGCCAGGACCTCCACCGCCGGGACAGCGGCCAGGGCGGCGAGTGCGGCGGCCAGGGCCAGGGTGCCCATCAGGGCGGGGCGGGTGTTGATGTCGATGGTCTTGCCGTCGAGGGCGTCGGCCTGGGCGCGGACGGCGGCCAGGGCGGCGGACGCCGCGGCGGCATCCACCCGCACGTCGATATCCGCGTCGGTGGCGGCCAGGGCGGACAGGCGCGCCTGCACCATTTCGATCTGCGCCAGCGCCGCGGCGGCGTCGACGTCGATGCCCACCCGGGCCTCGGCGAGCGTGGCGAGCTGCGCGCGCAGGACCGCAAGTTCCGCCCGCGCCGGCGTGGTGTCGGCGCTGATGTTGATCTCGGGCAGTGCCGCCTGTGCCGCCTGCACCTGCGCCCGCAGGCGGGCCCCGAAGGATCCGTCTGTCTCCAGGCGGACGCGGCCCGGTTCGGCCGTGATCCGGTCGATCTCCTCGCGGACGGCGGCGAGCTGGGCGCGGGCGGCTGCGGTGTCGGCCCGCACGGTGACGTTGGGGTGGGCGGCGCCGAGCCGGGTCAGCTCGGCCTCGATCTCCTCGGCTTCCGCGCGCGCTGCGGCGGCGTCGAGGTCGATGCCGATCGTCTTGCCCGCCAGTGCCTCCATGCGCACCCGCAGGGCCTGCAGGTCGGCATCGGCTTCAGTGGTGTCCGCGCCGACGGTGATGCGGGGAAGGGTGCGGAAAGCGGCTTCGAGGCGGGCCCGCACGGTGCGGGCGAACGCGCCGCCGGTCTCCTCACCCGCTCGCGCGGCACTGCCCCGGGCGGCACGGCCGCCGGCACGGACAGCACCAGGGATCGCGTCCCAGATGGCCGGGGACAAGGCGGAGGCAATCGCGCGGCCGAGGCTGGCGCCGATGCGGGCGCCGTCGTCCGCATGGCCGCGCATCGCCTCCGCGAACGCCCGCCCAGCGATCCGCCCGGCTTCCTCACCGGCCTGCCGGGAAGGCTGAGCGAGGTCGGCGGCCAACTGGCCGCGGAACCCGCGGACATTGGGGACGACCTTGACCTCAACCGAGCCGATCAGCGTGCCCACCGGCGGCCCCCTTTCTCTCCGGGGGCCGGCCGTCAGAGGCGGGCCGCAGTACTTACGCCTGCTCAGCAGGTGCGGGACCGTGCATGATCTTCCACAGGGCCTCGGCCGCCGCACCGCTCATCCGCCCCCGCGCGGGCTTCCCGGGGGTGCGGTGGATACCGGGACGGGCCACGGGCTCCGGCGGCGTGATCTTCTTGCGGGCCGTGCTGTCGGTGTTCGCCATCACGTAGCAGTGGGACAACTGGCGCACAGCGTCGATCAGCTGGGCAAGGAGTATGTCTGCTTGCGACCACCGGCCTGTTGCCGGATCACTGTGCGCGGCCTGCTCGTCCAGGGCCCCGGACGGGGCCGTGTTGCGCAGAGCGGTCATGACCGCCGACTCCGGCGGCAGGTGCTCCACCATCACCCGCACCTGCCGCCAGGACAGACGGCCACGGTGCAGATCAAGGACGTCCACGCGGTAGTAGCGGTGCAGGTCCGCTTCTACCGCCTCACCGTGCTCCGCGAGGAGGTGATGCGTCCAGAGGACTTTCCCAGCGCCTCACCGCCTGCTTCGGCCACTGCCCGCACCCACGCACCGATCTCGTCCTGCGTCGGGTCCGCCTCGTACCAGACGGCCACGTCGTCCGGGTACAGCACGCCTTCGGCGAAGGCGTCGAGGTCGCCGGAGTTCAGGGCACGCAGGTGGGAGGCGCGCCACCGCTGCGCGGGCAGCACGCGGACCGCGCGGCCGGCCAGGTCGACGTGCACGTAGCCGTCGGCGGCGTCGGTCTCCTGCCCGGCCGTACCCGGCGCCGCGGCGTCGTTCGTACCGCTGCCGGTGGCCGGGCTGTTGTCGAGGGGGGTTTCCATGGTCTCAGACATGAGGCTTCAACTTCCTTACAGGCAAAGAGAGGTCAGGCAGTTCGGGGGTCAGGCGGCGGGGGTGAAATCCGACTTCACCGGGTGCTCTGGTCGGACGGCTTCGGCGGGGGGAATCGGCACGGTGAAGGCGTGGTAGACCGTGATGTTCGAGGAGTCGGGATAGGCGGTGATGGTGACGTCGTAACCGGCCAGTTCCTCGCTCTTGTACGTGACGTCGGAGCGGTCGGTCACCTCACCGGCGGGGACGTAGAAGCCCTCCATCGTGTCGCCGTCGACGGTCAGGAAGTAGAACGAGCGCCGGTCCGGCTTGGGGGTCGCGGACTCGGCGAAACGGGAGACACCGTCCTTGTCCGGGGCCAGGTCAGCCACCGGAACGCGGAACACCAGGGATTTCACTACGGGGTTGTTGGTCTCCCACAGCGTCATCCCGAATGTCCGCACGCTCTTGGTGATCTGGGTACGGAAAGCGGAGGTCACTCCCCAGGGGCTGAAGTCCTTGTGGTCCTCGTCGATGCCGAATTTGAGGCCGTCGTCGGAGATAGCGCCGAGCCCGGTCCACGGGGAGGGCGGTGTTCCCAGCCCAGAGGGGCTCGGGGTGCCGACCGGGGCGACCCATGCGCCGCCGGTCGCACCGACCATGGTCAGGTCGGCAGAGCGCGTGATCTGAAGCAAGAGTGTTCCTTCGCAGGTTCGAAAGGGCCGGGCCAACAGCCCGAGAAACAAAGGGGGGGGATGAGATGAGGAGGGGGTGTTCAGCGGGTGTGCAGGCGCACGGCGTAGGTGGCTCCGATGCGCACTACGGTGGTTGACCACGGGCGCACGGCCGGCGCCGCCATGGTCGAGCAGGCGGTGACCACCACCGCGCCGGCGGCGGAGGTGATGCTTGTGCCGGGCATGGTCTGAAGGAGCAGGGCCCGGACGCGGGCGGCCAGGGCGGCGGTCTCGGGCCGGGTGGCGGCGAAGGTGTCGACTTCGACCACGGCGGTGTCGAGGCGGAAGCCGTCGTCCGTGCCACCGCTGCGGTACAGCCGCACCATCGGCAGGGCGCCTTCGAGGTCGGCGGGGGTATCCGTGCTCACCCGGACTCCGCCGAGGAGGCCGGGCAGCCATGCGACCAGGGCGGCTTCGGCGTCCGGCCACGGCCCGTTCACTGCTGGCGCCGCACTGCGGCCCGCCACAGCGTGTGGTGGGCGGACGTGTCGCCGGTGCCGTACTCCACGGCCAGGGCGTGCCGGGCGGTGTTGGCGACCACGGCTCCGGTGCGGTCTTTCTTCGCGCCCGTCCGGCGCTGTCCCCACACCTCGAAGGAGTCACGGTAGACGCCCGTCTCCACCGGAGCGGTTGCGCGGGCGCGCTCCGCGATCACCTCCCCCGCCCGCACCATGGCGGCGGCGACCATGGCCGTGTTCAGCATCGCGCGGACGCCCTTGCGGGAAACCCGCACCTTCACCCCGTCGCCCACCGGGCATCTCCTTTCATCCGCCCACAGGGGGCGGGGGTCAGCCGGTGGTCCGGCGGGCGGTCAGATGGACACCGACGCGGCGGCCGGTGAACGGGGAGCGGTACACGGCAGGCACCCCGTGCACCTCGAATACCTCTCCCCGGATCCGCAGGCGATCGGTGGGGCGCACGTCGGTCCTTGGGGGGAGGTAGACGTTCAGGGATGCGGTGACGGTGTCCCGCCCGCCGGTCACCTCGTCACTTCCCCCGGGGCTGACAGGGGCGATCACGCACCCGTGGACCGGGTGTTCCTGGGCGGGGGCGGGGAGGTCGTTGCCGTAGATGTCGCGGCCCCGGGTGCCGGCGCGCAGTACCGTGACCGTCTCCCCGAAGGGGAAGCCGTTCACGGCGCCTCCGGGAAGAGGAGGAAGGCGGTGCCGGGCGTCACGTGCACGTCACCGTGGAACGCGCCTGCTGCGGGCCCTGCCCCGGCCGGGGTGGGGTCAACGCTGAACGCTCCTCCCCTGCCCGCCATGAGCTTCAGCGACCGGCGCTCGTCACGTGTCAGGTACAAGCCCGCCTGCGCTGCTGGCCGTTGAATGCTGTAGGGGCCCACTGTCTCGGATGCCAGGCCCTGGGGGTTGGCATACGCCCTTGCGGCAATGGACAGGGCGACCGCGCCGGCGACCGCGGGCAACGGGTCCACCACCGCCCGGCACAACGCCTCAGCCTGCGCGATGACGAGAACAGCTCTTGCCTGCCCGACGTCCTGGCCGAGAAAGTCGGCGAGTTGCCCCGGGTCAATGAGGGCCACCGTTCACCCCCTGCCACGCAATCAGCCCGGCGTGCCAGGGGGTTGGTGTGCGGTCTGACCGTTCGGTCACGCGGCCTTGACGAAGTCGCTCTGCTTCGGGTCCTTGGGCGCGATCGCGGGCGAGGTGTACGTGACGAACGCATCCTTGTCGCCCACTGCGAAGCCGTAGTGGGCCTCGGCGAGGAGGAGGACCAGGTTCTCCTGGAAGGCGGAATGAATGTGGCCGTCGGAGTCGACGTAGGTGCCCACGTCGGTGGACTTGATGGTGATGTCCATGCCGACGCCGTAGACACACTGGTCGAAGTCGCCGGCGACGGCGCGCAGGCCGGTATCGGTGGTGATGGCCTGGCGGTTGAGCCGTCCGCCGACGCCCCGGTTGTAGGCGATCGGGTAGCCGACGAGGGAGCCGCGGGTGACGGTGCCCTGTCCGGCCGGGTCCGGCACGAAAATCGGCCTGCCGGTGGTGTCGGTGGCCAGCATCATTTCCGGCTTCAGAAGGGGGTCCGCGACGAATCCCGTCGTGTCGTACCCGGCGGTCGCGACCTGCTTCAGGCCGCTGACCACGTCCGCGTAGATACCGCCCTTGGCCTGCGTGGCGGTGCCGAGCGCCACAGTATTGGGGGTGGCGGCAAGGCAGTCCTCGAAGGGACCGCGGGCGCCGGTGAGGGTCTTGCCGTGGATGGCCGCATAGTCGAAAGCGCGGCCCAGCGCGGTAGGCAGGTCACGCTGCAGCTGGGTGAAGAGGCCGGCGGGGTTGTTCATGAAAACTTCGGCGGAGACCGGGAGGAGGACGGCCACCTTCTTGCCCCGCATGGTGCGCACGGACAGGGACGAGGCGCCCAGCGGCTTGGTGCCCGCTTCGTCGACCCAGTCGGCCAGGGGGACGTCACCGGATACCGGGATGGCGGTCTCGGCGGTCATCGACAGCGGGACGCGGCGCGCGAGCTGCATCACCGCCGACGACTCCACCGCCCTGTCGAAGATCGGACCCGTGAGCTGCGGGGGCAGCAGGGTGGAGGGAACAGCGGTGGACTTTATCGGGGTGATCGCAGAAATGGCGCTGATTCCTTAAGTGGTGCGGGGGAAGGCGGTGTTCAGCAGAGCAGGGGATGTCAGCGGTGCAGGGTGTTGCGGACGATCGCCGCGAACGTCTGCGCCGGGTCCCCGGCCGCCAGGTGGGCGGTGGCGCCCTGTGAGGGGTCGGGCATCATCAGCGGCTCGCCGGCCGGGGCCGGACCGGGGGCGGGGGCGAAGGTCGTCAAGAGGTCGTCGGCGTCGGCTTCGAGCTCCTCACGGGTGACGCCCACCAGGCGCACGGCCTGCCGCGGGGACAGGCCCTTGGCGTGAGCGACGTGGACACGCACCAATTCAGAGCGCGACTGCTCCGCCGCTCGCTCCGCCGCCTCCGCCCGTTCCATGAGCTTCTGGACCTCGGACTTCTCCGCTTCGCGAAGCTCGTGCAGCTCGGCGGCGGCAGGCTCCAGCTCGGCCACCCGCGCAAGATGGGCGGCCAGTTCAGTACTCAGGCGTTCGATCTCTGTGCGCGCCGCCGCAGGGTCCTCCCACACCCCAGCCGTCTCGGGCGGCGGGGCGGAACCCTCAGGCGAAGGAAACGTCTCAACAGATGACATAGAGGGCACCTCTGGGCAAAAAAGGGGCCCCGCCGGGGAACACGGCGGGACCAGGACGATGGTCAAGAGAAATCAGGGGGACGGTACGGTCAAGCGACCGTCGTGGTGCGGTACTTGGCGTCGAAGGCGCGGCGGTATGCGGTCAGCTTCTCGGTTCCGTAGACGCCGTGGGATGCCTCGTAGTACAGGTCTTCCCACTCCTCCAGCTGCGGCTGTGGTTCGGATCGCACGCCGCGGAAGGCGGGTTCGGCGTGGCAGTGGCAGCGGTCGTGATACGGCTCGCCGTCCTCGCGCCGGGCGGCCGTGCGCCGGTCGGCGTAGACGAGACCGTTGAAGGCCAGCATCGCGCAGAACGCGCAGCAGCCTGCGGTGACGACCCGCCGCCAGCCGATCGCCGCCGCATCGGCGCGCGCGGCCTTCTCGATGGTGCGCCGTCCAGCCCGCGCGGCAAGCAGCTGCACCCGCGCCAGGTCCCGTTCGGCCTGTACCGTCTCCCACCGCTCCAGTGCCGTGCAGTCGTCCTCGTCGTCCGGCGGACGGCGGGAGGCTGAGGCGCGCACGGTGCGGCGGGAAGCGGTGATCTGGCCGACCGGCGGGGGCCCGGCCACGGGGACCTCGAAGGTGCCCGCTGCACCGGCGGCCTTGCGTGCGTCGGTGTAGTAGTCGGCGGCCAGTTCGGCGGAGGCTGCGCCGTATCGGTGGATCAGGCGCACGACCGTCGCCGACCACGCCCGCTCACGCTCAGCGCCCGGCGGTGCGGAGCGGTAGCGCTCGCGCGCCGCGCGGTAGTCGGTCGCGAGTACGCGGCTGAGTGCTTCTTGCCGTCGCCGGTGGGCGTCGGCCAGGGCCCGCAGGATCTTCATGCGGCCTGCCCGAAGGTGTCGGGGGTGAGGGTGTCGGCGAGCTGGTCGAGGGCGGCGCGGCCGGCGGAGCGGCGGCGTTCGGTGGCGATCCGCTCGCGCTGGGCGCGGTCGACTCCGGCCCGCTCCAGTGTCACGTCCGACTCGGCCGGGAGCACACCTGCTGAGACCAGCTTGACCGTGGCATCGGCCTGCGCGGCGACCGTCGGGGTTGCCGGATCGCGCCAGAGCATCTCGACGCGCGGCACCGGCACGGGGGCTCCGCCGAGTTGGAGGGCCAGGCGCATCGCGCGTGACCAGGCGCCCGCGAAGCTGCGCTGACGGCGTTCGGCCTTCTTGATCAGCCGCGCTTCGGACGACCTGATGGCCTCGGCGGAGGCCGGGTTGTCGGTGGTGTAGCCGAGCATGTGGGCAGGCACCCCGGCCACCCCGGACATCAGGCGTGCGTACATGTCGACGATCCGCCCGTAGACCGCCGGGTCGTAGGCGGGGAACTGGCCCACGGTCGGGACCTGGCCGTCCTCGTCGCGCTCCAGCGCCAGGTAGCGGCCCGTGTAGGTCTCCCACGCGCCGCGCGGCGAGCCGTCCGGGCCCTGGAAAGCGCCCTCGGCGGCGCCGAGGATGTAGCGCTGGGGTGCGCCGAAGAACTCGCGGGCGACTTCGCCGCCCAGCAGGGTGCGGCACGCGCCGTCGGTCAGGGCCCGCACCTCCGGCGTGATCTCCGAGGCTCCCCGCCGGTCGCGTGTGCGGGGCCGGTTGGCCAGGCGGACCACGGGGACGGCGCCCAGGCGGTGCGGGCGGCGCTCCAGCACCGACCAGCCGGTGCCCGTGCCCTCCAGGTCAATGGTTTGGTCGGGCAGGTAGAGGGTGGCGATGCGCTGGGCGCCGGCGGTGATCTGCCGCAGCGCCGCCCGCACGGTGCGGGTGCGCACGTCGTAGTCGATGGTCATGTGCTGCGGCGCCTCCACCGACACCAGCGGCACCCCGTCGTCCCCCACGCCGACGACGAGGTACGCGCGGCCGTACACCAGGGCGTCGGTGTGGGCCAGCGTCGCTTCCTCGAACAGGTCGTTGTGGGCCCACACGGCGGCCAGCTCACTGTCCGCGGCAGGGTCGTCCGGGCAGCGCACCCCGTCGATGTCCAGGCGCTCGTCCAGGGTGTCGACGATGATGCGCGGCCAGCCCGTCACCGTGCGGATCCGCTGGAGCGCCGGCGGCACCGCGATGCCGAGATTGGCGACATGGGACAGGCCGGTGAAGTAGGCGTCCAGCGAGGCGAATTCCGCCTCGTCCTGTGCCACCAGGGCCGACAGGCGCGCGAGCGTCTCCAGCTCCAGGGCGGACAGGGACAGCGTGGGCAGGGCAGGGGCAGACACCGGGGGTGGTTCTCCTCGATCTTGTCTCAGCCGAGGACGACCACACGCCCCGAACCGCGCGCCCGTCGGCGCGATGCGAACTTGTGGGAATTGAGGACCAGGCGGCGCAGCATCCGCGCACCGACCATGCACACCGCAAGGTCCACCTTCCGGGAGGACTCACGGTGTTCCTTGCCGATGGTCACGCCCCAGGCGTTGACCCGGCGGCGGGCGTTGCCGACGTGCGTGCGCATGATCCGGTGCCCGTCGTGCGTCAGCACGCGTTCCAGGATGTCGGCGCGGGTACGCATCACCGCCTCGGTGAACACCTGCTGGCGTTTGGGATCGCCCATGTCCCACTCGACGGCATGACGGCGCAGCCCGGAGGGGACCGCGTGAACCAGCAGCCGGCTGCCGTAACGATTCGCCCACTCGTCGATATACCGATCCCAGTACCGGTTCCCCCGGCTGGGGTCACTGGCCACGCCGGGGTCAGCGGCGCCTCCGGCGCCCGGGTCGGTACCGGTGCCGGGGTCGGCGAAGAACGCCCGCACCCGGTACCGGCTGAACGTACGCTCCACCACCGCATCCACCTCGCCCCGCGGGACCGTCCACCCCGTGGTGCGGGGCGGGCGCTGCCACACCCCCAGAGCGGCCACATGGCCGTCGGAAATGCGGCAGGCAGCAAGGCCGGTGGCATCGTCGGAAGTCGAGCCGTCGAAAAAGACAACGATCTCGTCCCCGTCGGTGAAGACGAGGTCCGGACGGGCGCAGGCATCCCACTCGTAGCGCGCCATCCACGCGTCCTCGCTCGCGGTGACCTGGTTGTACCAGAACCGGCGGGAGCGGGACGGGGGGTTGCGGACGTCGAGGATGGAGGCCACGATCCGGTCGACGTCCAGCCAGTGCGCATCCCCGCGCACCGCCCGGATCACCGCCGGCGCCCACGCAGCGTTCAGCTTCGCTTCCGGCGGCGCCTCCAGCGAGTCGTACAACAGCCCTGTGTCCGCCGCGCGTCCGGCCTGAATGTCCTCCCACGCCTCACGCGTGCGCTCGGCCACCGAGTCCTGCCCGGGTTCGAACGCGTTGGTGATCGCGAGGGTCCGGGCGCTGCCGTCAGCGCTCTTGGTCGCGTTGCGCTCAATCACGGCGGCCATGTCGTGCCCGCCAGTCGAACTCGTCCAGTGATGCGTTTCGTTGAGGATGGTTGCCGTGGTCCGCCCGCCCTCCAACGCTGCCGGGGAGGAGGTCACCGCCTCGATCCGCGCCGCACCCTTACGGGCATAGATGATCGTCTTGCCCAGCTCAATGCCGTACTCCTCAATCGCCCTCTTCGTGAACAGCGAGGGGAAGAGCGTCATGAGGTTGCGGTTCTGGTCAAAGCTGACGGCCGCGCACTGCACCCAGGCGGCCGGATGCGGAGCACCGATGGGGTGGCCGGCCAGTTCCCCAGCCGTGAACGTCTTCCCCGTGGGACGACAAGGACCAACAAACTCAATAGCCGCGATTGCGGCTGCAGTCGGGTCTTTCCCCCACCCTTTGAGGCGCTGGAGGACCGAGTCCCGGTAGAGGAAACGGTGCTGCTCGTCCAGGGCCATGTAGTGGAGCAGGAAGCGGAACTGCTCGCCGGTGAACATCCACGGTGTGCCGTCGGGGTGCTGGAGGTACTCCGACGCCCACCAGGCCGCATGCCAGGCGAGCGAGCGTGGCGGCACCACGAACGAACCGTCCTCGTTGCGCTGCCAGGACGGCCCCAGCGTCACCGGAACCACCCGCTCAGGCGGCTCCTCCTCCGCCGGGGCACAAGGGGTGCTCACGGTGCACCCCCTTGACGTGCGGGCCTACCCGCTCAGCGCCTTGCGGTAGTTCTCCAGCGCGGTCACCCCTGCCGGCACGCTCTCCTCAACAGGTCCGCACTCCAGTTCCACGCGCACCCGGCGGCGGGCACCTTCCGTGGTCAGCAGGTCCGTCATGGCGGAGCACACGGCAGCGAACAACTGGGCGGAGAACCGGCCGGCGTTCAGGTTGCGGCTCATGGCCTCAGCGACGTACCGGGCCACGGCGACGTCGGACGGCTCGTAGAAGCGCGACTGCCCCGAGAGGGACAGAGAGGCGTACCAGTCGGCGGCGACAGGGTGCCAGTCCGCTTCCGGTTCGGGCCAGTTCACCGGATCGGAACCGGAAGGGGCGCGGACAAGGGCGGGGCCGTCGTCGTCCTTGTTACGGCGCCGTCGCTCGGTGGAACGTTTGGGCACAGGGCCTCGGGTCCCCACGGGCATCACCCCTTCCTGCAAGCTGTGGACCCCGGCGGGTCGTGCCGCCGACCGCCCGGCGGGCACTCCCCAACTGGGGTGTGGTTACCTGTCGTCGGTACGGCCCGCGCGGGGCGCGCTGCCTCACGTCGACTCACATCACCCGCAGTAACCACGGATGCAAAGCAGCACGGACAGCGCCGATCTCAAAGTGTCCGGGCAAGGATCACGGGCCTGGAAACCCGTACACAGGGGAAGCTGCTAGGCGCATCGCCCGGGATCCAAACCGGGGAGAGGGGACACCCCCCAGGGGGTGACCCACACCACATCACTCACCGTGACGACATCCGGCCCGGGTGAGGCTCCTCCGGACGCCGCCGGCCCGGCCTCCCAGCCCGGCCGGCCGCCCCCTCCGCCGCACTCTTCTGGGCATGGCAGGGGTAGCAGACCCCTTGCAGGGCGCTATCACGGTGGTCGTCGGTCATGGCCCTGATGTGATCCACCTGGGTCGACGGGCGGACGCCGCAGATACGGCACACCGGATCACGGGCCAGAATGCGGGACCGGATCGCGGCCCAGTTCGTCGGGAGCCGGGCCCCCCGGTTGCTCGTATGCCAGGGCAAGGCCGTCACCTCCGGGCATGGATGACGGCGTGGAGTTGGTGCCCGCCCCCGGATTCGAACCGGGAACCACCTCGTACCAGTTGGGCCAGGCGGGCAGAAGGGGGGCCGCACGAAGCTTGCAACCCCGTTCGGCGCACCCCGCCTAAGTCAGGCGGGGATATTGGTTACTGATGGGCGGTGCGGCCCCCTGGCGGCCCCGCCCGGAGTCGAACCGGCATGGCCTCACCGGCCGGTGAGGCGACTCCCTGTGAGCTGCGGGGCCGTGCCCCCGCCGGGCGGGCGGCGGGCAGTGTCAGGTGGCGATGGCCGCAGTTGCCTTGCGCGGGTCGCCCTTGACAAAGGTCAGCACGTATTGGTGGTGTCGGCCCATTTTCCGGGAGACGCGCCACTGGACGCCGAGCCGCATGGGGACGGTGCCAAGGGGGTTAAGGAGGACGGCGTCGTTGTAGAGGCGGGCACCGGCCGCCTCGTGGGCGGCGATCGTCAGCGGCACCAGGCCACGCAACATGCCTGTACTGCTGCGTACTTCACCGACAACCCACGTGGCGAACCTGTCTGGAGCCAGGCAGCGCACCGTCTCCGTGACGATCTCCCGGTACACCTGCTCGAACCGGCGCCATCGCATCGCGGACAGGTCCGCCGGATGATCGCTGTAGCGCTCCAGGCTGTGGTACGGAGGGCAGGTGAACACGTAGTCGTAGGTATTGCCTGGGAGTTGGGGAAGTTCCTCTGCGCTGTCGCCGAGGATCCAGCGGGGCTCAGCGGCCAGGAGATCACGTTCCCGCCATGCGGCGGCGGTCTCCTCGTTGGCGTCGACCTGGGGCGGTGACAGGTCGATGCCGGTGTACGGGTGGCCGTTGTTGGCGGCGACCAGGCCGCGCACGGATCCGCCGGCGAACGGGTCGAGGACGGTACCGCCGTCGGGACAGTACCAGCGATAGGACACCTCGGCGAGGACGGGGTCGAAGGTGGACAGGCCCCCGCTGATCGCGGCCGTCTTCTGGCCGACGGGATCGCTGCCCGTGCCGTAGGTGCTCACGTGTTCGCGTCCGCGCCGGCTGTGCAGGCCCAGGTCTTCCCAGGACTGGCGGCGGGTGCGCCAGGGGCCGAGGTCGGTGCGCAGGACGGAGAAGGGACGTATGCCGTGCACCGCGTCCGCCGCGGGGCGGGCAATGGTCTGGGCGTGGTGGGTCATGCGGTCGAACGCTCCCGGTCGGCAAGGTAGGTGCGGACTTCTCGCAGGTCTACGCAGGCGCGGCCGGCACTGTCGTACCCGCGGTGCTGAACGTGGCCGCGCCGGATCCACTGGCGGATGGCGGCCGGGGTGACGCCGACGTACCGGGCGGCGGCGACGGTGTCGCAGATGATCGGTGGTGGTGTCGAGGACACGTGCGTCTGCCTCCGTCCCGGTACGCCGAAGACCCCGCCGGCGGGGGGAGCCAACGGGGCCTTCGTGTGATCACTTTCCCCGGTATGCGGGCATACGGGGGGCGCTGCAATCGAGTGTGACACGTGTGTCCAGAAACCCCAAACGCCTCCAGACACGGGCGTCGTGGGAGTCGGCCGGGTCAGGCGGCGTCGGCGAAGGCGGCACTCAGGTCAAGGGCGTCCCAGGTGGTACGGCACCACGAGCAGGTAACCGTGGTGGAGCCGGGGACGTAGCGCAAGGTTGCACCGCAGGAGTTCTGGCAGTCGTCCTCGGCGGGTGCCGGGCAGTACCCGATGCGGCGGGCGCGCGTGGCCGGGTCGAGCAGTCCGCCCACGGTGCGGTGCGCTTCACTGACCTCGGCGGCGAACTCCGCCACGGCGGGGTGCCGTTCGACGGCCCACGGCGTATTCGTGCGAAGAGCACTGGCCGCTTCGCTGAGCGGGTCCTTGCGGTACGTCGGCGCTTCCCAGGCCAGTTGCTCGTGCCAGTCGTGGAGCCAGCTGTCGAGCGTGACCGTTACGGCGGTGATGACGTCGAGCACGCCGAGGTTGACCGGCGCAGGCGCCTCGGCGCGGCTGCCTGCGCGGTACGCCGACGCGTCGGTGCGCGTGCCCGGCATGAGGAGGCCATGGAGGTCCTGGACCATGGCGGGGAGTTGGGCAAGTTGCTCAGAGAGTCGCCGTTCGCACGGCCGGCAGGCGTAGCGGTGGCGCTCGTCGGACCAGAGTTCGCGGGTGCAGATGCTGCACACGGGGCGCTCCGCCGCCGGTTCCGGCTGCTTGCCGGGATCGGTTCGGCGGTCGTGGGCGTCGAGGCGGTCGTAGAGTGCGTCGAGTGCGTCGTCGGTGATGCTGCTGGCGGTGTGGCGGGTCACGCTGCGGCCTCGGTGGGGTCGGTACGGCGGGTGCCGAATCGTCGGGTGGTGGGGCGGTAGCCGTGTTCCTCCTCGGTGCGGCCTCCCCAGATGCCCCACTCCTGGTGTTCGCGTGCCCAGTCGCCGCAGGAGGTACGGACAGTGCAGCGGAAGCACAAAGCCTTGGCGGCGGCCGTGCGTTCGATCTGGTCTTTCTGGCGCTCCAGCCGGTCTTCGGGCGGGAAGAAAAGGTCCGGGACGTCCGTGCAGGGAAGCTGCGCTTCGTCGCTGCGAGGCACGTAGGGGGGCGGGGTGATCGTGATGGGGAGAGGCACGGTGCTTTCCTCGGTGGAGTCTGGACACGGTGGATCAGACGTGCGGACGGTCGGCGTGCTGTGCGGCGGTCTGCGGAGTTGCAGACGGCTCCCGCGGGACCTGGGCCCGGGACAGGGCGGAAAGGCCGCGAGGCGCGCTGTTGAGGCCGTTGGCGGACATGAGTTCGGCGAGGGGCCTGTGGCGGGTGGTGGGGTCGGCGGCGCGGATGCGCTGGGCGCGGACGGCAGCGAGATAGGCGGTGATGTCGTCGGGGTCGGCGTCGGGAATCTCCGGCGACTGCCCGGGGCCGTGGATGTGGCGGGAGCGGCTGGCACGCATCTGGCGCACCTTTGCCGTGATCTCACCGACGGCCACGAATGCTGCGCCTCTGTCCACGAGGGCGACCACTGCGGCGCGGGCGTCCACGAGGTTGTAGGGGGCCAGGACGTCGTGCCAGGCGTCGGGGGTGTACTCGTCGAAGCGTTGTCCGGGGCAGATGGCGCGGACGTAGCGGGTGAGGGCAACCGTTTCTTCCGGGGTCACGCGGTCAGTGCTCTCTCTTGGTCGTCTGCGGGGATCCCGGCGGCTGAACGGGACCGGGCACGCTCCAGCGCGCGGGCGAACATGTCGTCGCTGGCCTGCTGCTGCCGTTCAACAGCGCGGCCGGCAACGGGCGCGGCCGGAGCGTCGGCGGGGACGTCCGGGAGGGCGTCCCACACACGGATCAGGTAGCGGATGGTGCGGGGCGGGTCGCTGGGGTTCCAGGCACGGCAGGCGGCATCCACGAGATGCGCTGCGGGCATGCGCTCCAGATGGCGGCGCAGGGCGTCCCGGTCGCCGCTGTCGGTCCGCCAGCCGACAACGCAGCCGGCAGCCGTGAGCAGCCCGGCGAGCGGCCGGGCGAACTCCGGAACACCCACCGCTCCCACCGCCCCTGGGGCGGTCGCGGGAGCTGCGCTGCGCCGTGGGGGGTGAAGGGGGGACGGTTCTATCCCGTCAGGGATAGAACCGGGTACGGGACGGGTACGGGACGGGGCGCCGTTAGTCACGGGGTGACTCACGGCGTTACTAACGCCGTGAGTAACGGCGTTACGCGCGCGGTCCTCCGGCGGCTCGGGAACGGTGGCCTCGGCGAGCCTCTTGTGTCGAAACCGCTTCTGACGTGCGGCGTTACGCTCGCGGTCCGCGCGGACGTGCTCGGCGCTGGGCTGGTAGTCGTGAAAGTCGTGCAGCACCCAGCCGTCTTCAACACGGTCCCACAACCCGGCGTCTTCAAGCTGCCGTGCTGTCGCCGTCATGCCGCGCACGTGCGCCACAAGACGCAACTCGCGGTCGCTGATGCGTCCGTCCGTCAAGTTCGCCGCGCACCAGCACAGGGCGGAGACGTGCAGGCGGAACGCGCGATCCGACAGCGTCGCCACCTTGCGATGCGTAGGGAAATGGTCGTCCAGGCGGACCCAGGGCACGGGATTCTTCTCTCTGGTCTCGTGGGTGGTCAGCGAAGTTACGTCGGGCCGGTGCCGGCGCTCACGCGGCGTCCGCCTCCGTGTGCAGGACGGTGAGCCGGTAGACGGCGATGCGGTGGCCGTGGGTGTCCGGCGACGTGCTCGGCGTGGTCCGGCCGGTGTTGGTGATCGCCCGGGAGGCGGCCAGTCCGCGGACAGCGGCGCCAAGGAGTCCGTGGGGCAGGTCCGGGAGGCGGTCGCGGAAGTCGTTGGCGGAGAACTCTTTGGCGGTCAGTGCGTGGTCGAGGATGAGCGCCTGGACCAGGGCGAGCTGGTCCCGGTCAGCTGCGCCCCTGATGCGCTCCAGCAATCGGTTCGCGCTGCGCTCAGCGCGGAATTCGTGCACGGTGCCCATCACGCGGCCTCAGCTTCCTGACCGGCGTCGGCAGCAGGCGGGTTCCCCGTCCGGACGCTTTCGAGGAAGCGGGCAGCGCGCTCCCGGAGGTCCGCTACCTCGTCCTCGTCCCGAGTAATCGTGTACTCCCGGTAGTCCTGACCGCCGATCAGAACAGCGACGTGGGCTGTGTCCAGGCCGAGGGTGTCAAGCTGCCACATGACCTGGCACCGGTAGGCGGCGGGCACCTGATCCGTCCCGGCTTCCCCCCATCCGTCGCCGTGGCGGCTGGTCTTGATCTCCAGCAGAGCCGCCGGGCCACCGTCCGCCGACGTGACGATCCGGTCCGGGGTGGCACGCTGCCAGTCCCGGGCCCGGTTCGCCCACGTGCCAGTCGGCTGCACGAGAAGATCGGAATGGGCATCCGCGAAAGCGTCAGCCACGATGACTTCGAGACGAAGTCCCCACTCCATCGCGGCAGTTGCCACCATGCCATCGACCGGCACGCCAGTCTTTTCGCGCCAGAGGGACAGCGGAGAGCGCCAGCGCGACAGGCCGACGATCACGGGAATCTCGGTCGCCGTGACGACCAGGCCGGACCGCGCGGCGTCCCACTCCGGCGTGCCGGGAGAGAGGAAGCCAAGGAAACGCGCAGCAGGTACAGAGGGCGCGGGCATAGGCCACCGGCGTTGCAGCAGCGGCCAGGAAAGGTGGAGAGCCATGTGATTCTTTCGGACATGCCCGGGAACCGCGCGTCATGAGCGCGGCGCGGCCAGGCGAAGTGGAACGTCTCAGACAGCCGTCATGCCAGTCCGCCCTGACAGCCACCACGAGCCGACGGGCGCACAAGAAGAACGGACGGACGGTTTTTCCGATCGATACCCCGGTGGCGGTGAATGGCACGCGCCGACCTTGCGGCAAGGGGTGCACCGATCCGGCGGTGACCCCGCCGGGCGATTAGTTCGAGGGCAGCGTCGTGCAGCCGGTGACGAGCCGGCGGGGATAAGCCTGCGAGGAACTCATGACAGAATCACTCCTTCAACAGGGTTGGGCACTGCCCGCCCCTGTAGGTATGCGGTGGCAGGGCCGACATGGCCCACCACTGTTCTGAAGTGCCGAGCCGCGAAGGTTCCTACGCCCGCGAGCGGTTCGACACGCTTCTTCGGGAGGCAGCGTCTCCCAGCCGGCCGCCTGTCCGGGGGTTGCAGCCCTCGGACAGGCAACCGGCTCCTCTCGGCGTTCTTTCCGCCGATCGAGCAAGTCGCTACCCCTACCGATCATGCTTTGGCCGGCCATTGCGGCCTGCCTGTGCAGCACCCGGAACCGCCTCGACCTGGAGGTGCGATGCGGGTGGGTTAAGATCATTTAACACCATGAAGCGCGAAACCGCTTCCGAGTGGCCGGACGGGCGACCCTCCGGCGCGACGGGGCCGCGACACTGCCCCTCCCTGAAGCTCGACCCGACACGTACACCAACGCCCCGCCGGGCAGCGCCTGTTATGCGCGGAGCGTTCTTCCGGAGGTAAGTCAATGAGCGGTGCTGGCGAAACGCCAGGGGGGACACCCCGAACTCAGGAAGAGAAGATCAATTACCTGCTAGAGCATGCCATCCCGTCCGGAGAGAAACGCCCGTCAGACAGGCAAATTGCTCACGCGATCAACGAAAAGGCGGGAAAGCAAGTCGTCTCCCACGTCACATTGTGGCAAGCTCGCACCGGCGTGCGCGAGATAGATTCCGAAGACAAACTTGCCGCGCTAGCTGACTACTTCGACGTAAGCCCGCTCTTCTTCCAGCCGAACGATGAAGTCGTCAGCCAGGTGGTCGAAGGCTTGAGATTTCTCGCTTCACTACGGTCGGGCGACATCACGGGAGTCGCGGCGCGCGGCGCCCGCACGCATGGCGTATCAGCCGACATGCTCGCCTATTTGAACGAAATCATTGACGATCTCACCGAGTCCGGTGAGCTGACATATCGCCCAGATTCAGACTCGTCTGGATGACCACACAACCCGCCACGCGCCTTCTCGTTTGCAATCGAGGAGCACCGATCTTCCTTGCTGAGGCCCTGATGTCACTGCGCAAGCTTCGCAAACAGTGCGAAGAGCAGTTGGCGGATATGCCGATGCCAGACCCGTTCAGTATTCCTGCTCTGGTGCGTGCGCTGGAGAAGCGCCGCAGGCGTCGGATCTTCCTCCTGCCGATGCCCGACAACGTCCTGAACCCTGACGCGGCTTGCGGACTCTGGGCCAAGCACCCCGTAGCCGACATCGTCCTCTTTGTACGCGGCACAACTCCGTACCACCAGGACCACATCATCCTGCACGAGCTCTCCCACTTGTGGTGGGAGCACGGCAACGCTCTGACCCCTGAACAGATGCAACGGCTGCTCCCGCACCTCGGCACCAAGCTGATCACCAAGTTCATCGGCCAGGTGCCTGTGATGGGACGCACCACTCACACCGGACTGGAGGAACAGCAAGCAGAGATGACAGCCGAGATCATCCACCAGCGTGCACGGGAACTCACTGGTCACAGCAGCGACATGCTGTCCAGGTTGAGCAAGAGTCTGTCGCACCCTGTAGCGAAGAGACGTAAGAGCCGAGGAGTGAAGTAGCAATGCTCGATAGCCTTGGGTACGCCGTCGCCGGCCTGCTGTGGCTCACCTCTATCTGGCGGTTCTCCTCTGCCCTATGGGGTGACGCGCAACGCCGCGCGCTATGGGGCTGCTACACCGCCTTCGCAGCCGCATGGACCCTCAAGACGCCTTACGTCGTGCAGCTTGTCAGCAAGAGCGGAATCAATGATCTTTCCACGCTGATCAAGCATTCAATCGCCACGGCTGGCATCTGCCCGCTCCTGCTCTACCTGGTTGCCATGTACGGCACGGACTCTGACAGCGGGCCAGCGGCGCGGCATGTACGCATCGCCCAAGGCGTCGCCCGTCTCGCCACAAAGACTGCGCTCGCCGCGGTTCTTCTGATGGCGGCCCTCTTTTTCTTCGCGATCGACAGATCAGAGCCCACGGAACACTTCATTACGGGCCACGCCGGAGACCCTGGCATGGCGGTGTACATGTGCGTCCTGTACCTCTACTTGGGTTCCGCCGCCGGGGTGTGCTGCTATCAATGGGGCAGTGCTGCGCGTCGCGCGCCGCGCAGCCTCCTGCGCTCAGGACTCGCCATGATGTCGCTCTCCATGGGCATGGCGGTGCTGTATATCCTTCTGCGCGTTGCTTATATCGCTATCACCAGCGTCACGCCCCCTAGCGAGCAGTTCGCCAGCCTCGAAGAGACAGTTACCGAGTCCCTCCAGCTGGCGCTGTTCCCCCTCTTTGCCCTGGGGGCAGGCATACCTGCAACCCAAGCGGCGTGGCGACGGTGGAAGGCATATACCGCGCTGGCCCGGCTCAACCCACTGTGGCGTGACCTCTCCTTGGCCGTTCCCGGTCACACACTCGACAAGCCCGTTCAGCTCTTGCAGGGCCACCGCTTTGGCACCGCCATCAACAAGGTGTTCGATCTGGTGAAGGTCGGCACCCCTGTACAGGTGCGGCTTGCTCGTTATGTGACAGAGATTCACGACGCGATTCTTGACCTGCGGCACTACGCTCCGGAGAACCTGTTCACACGAGCCCTGGAGCATGCGCGGCTCTCCGGAAATGAAGGCACGGCAGCACAGGCGGCCGCCGAAGCCTACTGGCTGAAGGGCGCCCTGCTTGCCAAGACCAGGGGGGACGCTCCAGCACCAACGGCAGCCGAATTCAAATCCGGAGCCGGCGGCGATCTGGACACTGAAGTCCCCTGGCTGCTGGCAGTCCAAGCCGTCTACAAACGCACAAACCATGAGGCAATCGAGAACCTGATACCGACGAAGGCCACTACATGACCACACACGGCTCCCCCGCTGTGGACGTACACGTCCTCTTCCGCCGCGGCGACCTCATCTTGCTATCCCACCGAGGCGGTGACTTCGGATACGGACAATGGTGTCTGCCCGCTGGCAAGTTGGAACCCGATGAGCCTCTTGTCATGGGCGCGATTCGCGAGATGAAGGAGGAGACCGGCGTCGCCATTACCCGCGGCGATCTACGCCTCGTCCACGTCGTCGACGCTCACCGCGGCCAGGGCCATCCCAACCGTATCGGTTTCTTCTTCGAGGCCAGACAATGGACCGGAGAGCCGGAGAACCTGGAGCCGCATAAGTGCCTCGCGCTTGAATGGTTCGACGTCCACAAGCTCCCCCCAAACATCCTCCCCTATTCGGCCGCCGGCTTGCGCGGTGCGCTCGAAGATCCCGCAGGACTGAGCCTATTCGGGTGGGATTCCGTCATACCCCCGGCAGGCCATTCAAGCCAGTAGAACGCCTCTCCGGGCGCCAGAAGACCTTGGCGCAACGCATGCGCCAGGTGGCGTGAAACCAGAAATATCTGATGCCCCCACTGGCGAATCGCAGTGGGGGCATCAAGCATGTGTGCACGCGAAGTGATCTCTAAGAGCTCAGACACCTGCGCTTCGGTCGTATCGCCGAGGATCAAGCCGCTTCCATGACACGCCTTCCAAGACGATCCCGGCGTGCACGAATCTCCGCCCTACGCGGGTCAAGCATGTGGTTCGATCGGGAGTCATCCCTCTCGCACTGTCCGAGGTACTCGTCCAAAGCAGTGATCCGGTACACCACTTTGGCGCCTACACGAAATGACGGCGGGCCGGTGCGACGGTGTCTCCAGGTGCGCAGGGTCGACGCTGCCACGCCTATGTAGACGGCCGCTTCATTCGTCGTCAGAACTGCCTTCGCCATACCAGCCATAGCCTGTGCCACCCGCGCCCAGAGGTTCAATAATGTGACTCCGTCAGCGTATGCAGGAATCAACAAGACACGCCCGTTGAGACAGTGCAACAGCCGGTTTCTGTCGCCGACTTGTGACCTTAACGATCTACCTTGCGCCTCAACAGTCTGCAATATAGATTGCCCATACACAGGTTCGCCACAAGTCCGCAGATTTTTCGCTGCGTTGACGCTGACCCAATGCCTGCCCACGAGGTTCCGCGGGCCACTCCGGCACTTCAACTGCGCCATTAGAGAAGGTGACTCATGCCCGGGTACATAGAGGACCGATGGCTTACTAAAAAGAAGGACCCTGCCACTGGGCAGCGGCGTAGGACCGCACGCTACGGCAAGGGGATGCGCTACCGGGTCGCCGGCGTGCCCGGCGTCGCCGACTGTTCGTTCGCCATCCTCCAGGACGCGAAGGACTGGCTCTCCACGGCCCAGACGGACACCAAGCGCGGCGGGTTCTATGACGTCCGCGACGGCGAGATCACCCTGAACGAATGGGTGGAAACGCACTGGTGGCCTTCCTACGTCTGCGCCCCCTCCACCCGGCCAACCGTGCGCTCGCGGGTGAAGAACCACATCCTCCCCCACCTCGGCACGCTCCCCCTGGCCGCGATCGGGGCAGAGGAGCTGCGCACCTGGAAAGCGACCGTCCGCCAGACCCAGGGGGTCAGCTCCACCCGCGCGGTCTGGAACACGCTGCGGACGATCTTGGAAGCGGCTGTGGAGTCCAGACGGATTCCTTCCAACCCCGTCCGCGCCTCCAAGACCCTCCGGGCCCCGAAGCCGCCCGAGAAGAAGGTACGGGCCTGGGCACGCGAGAAGGTCGTGGCGGTCTACCGCCGGATGCATGACAGATACCGGGTCCTGTTCACCCTCGGGTTCGGCTCCGGCATGCGCCAGGGCGAGGCGTTCGGGTTCAGCCCGGATGACATCGACTGGGAAGCCGGCGAGGTCACCATCCGGCGCCAGCTCCGCCAGGACACCAACGGGAAGATGTACTTCTGCCTGCCCAAGAGAGGCAAGGAACGCACCGTCCCCGTGCCTCCATCGTGGCTGCGGCGCGTCAGGGCGCACATAGCGGCGCATCCGCCCGTCACGGTCACGCTGCCATGGCGCGCCTCAGAAGAGGCCGGGGGCACCCCTGGAGAGGCTCAGGGGGCCGCTGAGGGCGGCGAGAGCGGCCGGGCTGAGGAAATGGTCACCGTCACGCTGCTGACGACGACGGTGACGGGCAAGCCGATCCGCCCCGACGCCTTCAACAAATACATCTGGCGTGAAGCGCTCGGCGCCGCCGGGTACCTCAAGCTCCGCGAGGACCGCCCCCGGGCCACCTCGCGGTGGGAGTCCAACCGTGACGACGGTTTCCATGCTCTTCGTCACACTTTTGCCACCCGGCTCCTGCGGGACGGTGTCAGCATCCTGGCCGTCTCCGAGTGGCTCGGGCACTCCGACCCCGCGTTCACGCTGCGCAAGTACGGACACGTCATGCCCAAGGACAGCGAGCGTGGCCGCGCCTCCATCGAGACGTCGCTGAGCGCCTCCGCGGCTGATTCTCCCCAGATTCTCCCCAGCGCCGCAGGTGATCTTGCCCGATCGGTTGCGGCGGCGCTGGAGAGGGCCCGGCCCGTGGAGGTGTGGAAGGCCCAAATCCCTGGCTCTCAGGGGGACTTGGGGCTTACCGAAGCCGCCGTAGCACTGGCCTCCTGAGGGGTCTCCTCGAAGTCGACCCGCTTCATGTGCTTGTTCATGCTCTTCATCAGCAGCCACACCGCGCCGCCGATCAGGGCGAAGACGATGAAGCCGAGTACGCCGGGCGTGACCTTGTTCTGGTCGAGGTCGGCGGCGAGCGGCACCAGGTTGCTCATCATGGGGTCAATTGTTGCGGATGCCCGCGAAGAGGTCGTCCTCGGGGAGGGACGTGTCGACGAGGGACTTGGCGAGCTCGTACTCCTCGGTCGGCCAGACCTCCCGCTGGAGGTCCATCGGGACCCGGAACCAGCCGCCGTCGGGGTCGATCTGCGTGGCGTGCGCGATCAGCGCCTTGTCGCGGATCTCGAAGAAGTCGCCGCAGGGCACGTAGGTGGTCAGGGTCCGCTCGCGGCCCATCGTCTCCCAGCGCTCCAGCCATTCCCCGTAGGGGGACTCCATGCCGCGCTCCAGCAGGGCGTCGTGCAGGGCCTGGGTGCGGGGGCGGTTGAAGCCCTGGTTGTAGTAGAGCTTCTGCGGCTGCCAGGGTTCGCCGGCCTCGGGGTAGCGCTCGGGGTCGCCCGCGGCCTCGAAGGCGACCATCGAGATCTTGTGGGTCATGATGTGGTCGGGGTGCGGGTAGCCGCCGTTCTCGTCGTACGTGGTGATCACGTGCGGGCGGAACGTGCGGATCAGCGCGACCAGCCGGCCGGCCGCCTCCTCCACGTCCTGCAGGGCGAAGCAGCCCTCCGGCAGCGGGGGCAGCGGGTCGCCCTCGGGCAGGCCGGAGTCGACGAAGCCGAGCCACTCCTGCTTCACGCCGAGGATGTCGCGGGCCTCGGCCATCTCCTTGGCCCGGACCTCGTGGATGTGCTCCTCGATGTACGGGTCGCCCTGGAGCTTGGGGTTGAGGATGGAGCCGCGCTCACCGCCCGTGCAGGTGGCGACCAGCACGTCCACCCCCTCGGACACGTACTTGGCCATCGTGGCCGCGCCCTTGCTCGACTCGTCGTCGGGGTGGGCGTGAACGGCCATCATTCGCAGCTGCTCGGTCAAGGCTCGATCCTCAGTCACTGGTCTCATCAGACGCCTCCTATAGTGACCGAAGGAGGGCGCGATTCATTCCGTGTTCCACAACCGGAATCCGAGGGGGTCGCCCCCGGTCCCGCACTTCCCGTCAGGAGGAATGATCATGGCTGCGGACGGTGCAGCGCTGCCCGAGGGCCGCTACGGCCGCACGGCGGACCAGCGTGCCGACCGCAAGCTGAAGATCACCGGCGCGGTGCTGGGCGCCGCACTGCTGGGCTTCGTCGGCTGGGCCGGTGTGCACTACATCACCAAGACCGACGTCAGCGGTCAGCTGGTCCGCTCGAAGACGGTCTCCGACTCGTCCGTGCAGGCGGTGCTGGAGATCCGCAAGGAGAAGGACGCCACCGGCGTCTGCACGGTGCGCTCGCTGGGCGAGGACGGCACCGAGGTGGCCCGCAAGGACATCACCCTCGACCGCCGCGAGTCCCACTTCACCGAGCTCGTCACGCTCCGCACCACGCAGCGGGCCTCCGCGACGGAACTTGAGGGGTGTCGTCAGGTAACCGGGCGCTGACCTGCCCTGACGCGTTTCTTGCGCATTTCCTCCCCTTTACTTCTTCCCCCTTGACGGGCGGAGTTGTTAGGCTCGTGGTTTCGCCCGCCTTTGAAGGTGCACCCTTCTGAGTAGGGCGTTCATTTGTATCCCCCGGCTGTATCCCAGCTTTCCCAGTACCGACGAGGAGCACCTGTGACCCAGACCAGCGACAACGTCACCTGGCTGACTCAGGAGGCGTACGACCAGCTGAAGGCTGAGCTGGAGTACCTGTCTGGTCCCGCTCGCACCGAGATCGCGATGAAGATCGCGGCGGCCCGCGAGGAGGGTGACCTGCGCGAGAACGGCGGTTACCACGCGGCCAAGGAGGAGCAGGGCAAGCAGGAGCTCCGCGTGCGCCAGCTGACCCAGCTGCTCGAGGCCGCGAAGGTCGGCGAGGCCCCGGCCGCCGACGGTGCCGTGGCGCCCGGCATGGTCGTGACCATCGCCTTCGACGGCGACCCGGACGACACCCTGCACTTCCTGCTCGCCTCCCGCGAATACGCGAGCACGGACATCGAGACCTACTCCCCGCAGTCCCCGCTGGGCTCGGGCGTCAACGGCAAGAAGGTCGGCGAGGACGCCGAGTACGAGCTGCCGAACGGCCGCAAGGCCAAGGTGCGCATCCTGGACGCCAAGCCGTACCAGGGCTGAGCCCCTCCCGTACACCTGTGAAGCCCCGGACCGGTCGACGGTCCGGGGCTTTGTGGTACCGCGCCCCGAAGGGGCGCGGGGAACTGCGCGACCAGCCACGGACGGCCCGCAGCCGCCAGTCCCCGTTCCCAGCGGAGCGATCACGCCGTCGCCGAGCGGTACTTGCGCACCGACAGCGAGCGGAAGACGGCGATGATCAGGACGGACCAGAGCAGCGACGCCCACACCGGGTGCTGCATCGGCCAGGCCCCGGGCACCGGATAGCCGGCGGGGAGGTTGCCGAAGAGCTCCCGCGCCGCCTGCACGGTGGCGCTGAACGGATTCCACTCGGCGATGGTGCGCAGCACCACCGGCATGTTGTCGGCGGGGACGAAGGCGTTGGAGATGAAGGTGAGCGGGAAGAGCCAGATGAGCCCGCCCGAGGTCGCCGCCTCCGGGGTGCGCACCGACAGCCCGATCAGTGCGCCGATCCAGGAGAAGGCGTAGCCGAGCAGGAGCAGCAGGGCGAAGCCGCCGAGCGCCTCCAGGACGCCGTGGTGGATGCGCCAGCCGACGATCACGGCGACGATCGCCAGCACCACCAGCGTCAGCGCGGTCTGCACGAGGTCGGCGAGGGTGCGGCCGGTGAGCACCGCGCCCCGGGCCATGGGCAGTGAACGGAAGCGGTCGATGAGGCCCTTGTGCATGTCGTCGGCGATCCCCGCGCCCGCGCCGGCCGTGGCGAAGGTGACGGTCTGGGCGAAGATGCCCGCCATCAGGAACTGCCGGTAGGTGGCCGGGTCGGTGCTGCCGCCGACGGCGATCGAACCGCCGAAGACGTAGCTGAACAGCACGACGAACATGATCGGTTGGACGAGTCCGAAGACGACGACCTCGGGGATGCGCACCATCCGGATCAGGTTGCGCTGGGCGACGACCAGGGAGTCGTGCACGGACTGGGTGACGCCGCCGCGCGCCCTGGGCACCGCTTTCCTGGAGACGATCTCGCCGGTGGCGCTCATGGTGCGGCCCCTTCCTGCGCGCGCTCCGCCTGCTCCTCCGCCTCCTCGGCGGTGTGTCCGGTGAGGGAGATGAAGACGTCGTCGAGGGTGGGGCGGCGCAGGGCGATGTCGTCGATCTCGATGCCGCGGCCGTCGAGTTCGCGGATCACCTCGGCGAGGAGCCTGGCCCCGCCGGAGACCGGGACGGTGACCTTGCGGGTGTGCTCCTCGACGGCGGTCGCGCCCGTGCCGAAGGCGTGCAGCACCTGTTCGGCGACGGGTATGTGCTCGCGTTCGTGCACGACGACCTCGACGCGCTCCCCTCCTGTGCGCGCCTTGAGCTGGTCGGAGGTGCCGCGGGCGATGACGCGCCCGTGGTCGACGACGGCGATGTCGTGGGCGAGGCGGTCGGCCTCCTCCAGGTACTGGGTGGTGAGCAGCAGGGTCGTGCCGCCGGCCACCAACTCCTCGATGACCTCCCACAGTTGCTGCCGGTTGCGCGGGTCGAGTCCGGTGGTGGGCTCGTCCATGAACATCACGGGCGGGCTGACGACCAGGGCGGCCGCGAGGTCGAGGCGGCGGCGCATGCCGCCGGAGTAGGTCTTGGCGGGGCGGTCGGCGGCGTCGGCGAGGTTGAAGCGCTCCAGCAGCTCCCCCGCCCGCGACTTGGCGTCGCGCGCGCTCATCTGGTAGAGCCTGCCGACCATCCGGAGATTCTCACGGCCCGTCAAGTATTCGTCGACGGCGGCGAATTGGCCGGAAAGGCCGATGGCGTGGCGGACTTCGTTGGGTTTCTTCAGGACGTCGATGCCGGCCACGACGGCCGAGCCGGTGTCGGGCCGGATGAGAGTGGTGAGGACGCGCACCGTGGTGGTCTTGCCGGCGCCGTTGGGGCCGAGCAGTCCGAGGACGGTCCCTTCCGGGACGTCCAGGTCGACGCCGTCCAGAGCCCTGACGTCGCCGAAGGTCTTGACCAGACCTTCGGCATATATCGCACCTTGCATGGAGCTTCTCCCCGTTGAGGTGACGTAGTTGATTTTACGTTCACCCAGCCCATTCCGCCTCATGAAGGCATTACTCCGCATCACTCCGGCCATTGCCCGGAATCCGGGCATCATCCGGCATCACCGGCACACACCGCCGGCACGTTCAGTGCAGCACCGGATACCCTGCGTCGCGAAGGGCCGCGTCCAACTCGGCGCAGTGCTCCCGCCCCTGCGTCTCCAGGTGCAGCTCCACCTCGGCCTCGGTGGGCCCGAGCCGCGGATCGGTGCGCACGTGGCTGATGTCGAGGACGTTGGCACCGGCCGCGGACAGCACCTCCAGCAGCGCTGCCAGCGCGCCCGGACGGTCCGTCAGACGCACCCGCAGGGACAGGTAGCGGCCCGCGACGGCCAGGCCGTGCCGCAGTACGGCCTGCAGCAGCAGCGGGTCCGCGTTGCCGCCCGAAAGCACCGCCACCACCGGCCCGTCGAACGACCCGGGCGCCGACAGCAGCGCCGCCACCGGGCTCGCCCCGGCCGGTTCGACCACCAGCTTCGCCCGTTCCAGGCACAGCAGCAGCGCCGCGGCCAGCTCGTCCTCGGAGACCGTCCGCACCTCGTCGACCAGCCGCGCGACGATCCGGAACGGCACGTCCCCGGGGCGCCCGACCCTGATGCCGTCCGCCATCGTCACCGGCGCCCGCACCGTCACCGGACGGCCCGCGGCCAGCGACGGCGGGTAGGCGGCCGCGCCCGCCGCCTGGACGCCCACGATCCGCACGTCCGGCCGCAACGCCTTGACCGCCACGGCGATTCCGGCCGCCAGGCCTCCCCCGCCCATGCCCACGACGACGGTGCCCACCTCGGGGCACTGCTCCAGGATCTCCAGGCCCACCGTGCCCTGCCCGGCCACGACGTCCGGGTCGTCGAAGGGGTGGACGAGGACCGCCCCCGTCCCCTCCGCGTGCACCCGGGCCGCTTCCAGGACGTCGTCCAACGCCTGTCCGTGCAGCCGGACTTCGGCCCCGTACGCCCGGGTCGCGGCGACCTTCGGGAGCGGGGTGCCCTCCGGCATGAAGACCGTGGACCGCACGCCGAGCAGCGAGGCGGCGAGGGCGACGCCCTGCGCGTGGTTGCCGGCGCTGGCGGCGACGACCCCCGCCGCGCGCTGGTCCGGCGCCAGGCGCGCGATGCGCACGTAGGCGCCGCGCACCTTGAACGAGCCGGTGCGCTGCAGGTTCTCGCACTTGAGCCGCACCGGGGTGCCGGCCAGCGCGGAGAGGTGCCGGCTGGCTGCGAGGGGTGTGGTCCGGCAGACCCCGGCCAGCATGCGCTGCGCGGCGAGCACATCGCCCAGCGTGACCGGAATCGTGCCGGAGGCGGGCGTTCCGCCCGGGCCGCCAACTCGTCGGGCCATACCGCCAGTCTCGCAGAACGTGCACGTCACAGGCTTTCCGAGCGCGACCGGAACCGGGCCTACCGTCCGGTTTGTGCAGCACTGGTACGAGCAGCGGAAAGGCCGCGTACTCTGTCCCCCATTCGCGAGCAACCAGCTGGTCCCGCTATCTGTCCTACAGCCCTGCAGAGCCTCTGCCGTCCCCTCCGCCCGCCGCACGAAGTGAGCCCCAGGCCATGCCCATCTCTCCGGACGTGACGACCCAACTAGCCCCCGGTGTTCTCGACGCCCTCCAGCACCAGGTGGCCGTCTTCGCACGCCGTGCAGAACAGACCCGCCTCGGCGGTGTCGGCCGGGTCCACAACACGATGGACCGCGCCGCGTATCTGCTGCTCAACCGCCTTGACCAGGAAGGCCCGATGGGCGTGAAGGCGCTCGCCGCGGGCATGGGAATCGACTCCTCGACCGTCACCCGCCAGGTGGCGCCGCTGGTCGACACCGGCCTGGTCAAGCGCACCTCGCACCCCGAGGACGGCCGCGCGGTCGTCCTGCAGCTCTCGCCCCGCGGCCAGGCCCGCCTGGAGGAGGTGCGCACCTCCCGGCGCGAGCTGATGGCGCTGTGCACCGACGGCTGGAGCGAGGACGAGCGCGACACCTTCTGCTCCCTGCTCACCCGCTTCAACTCCGCGCTCTCGGAGATCCACACCGCCCTGCCGCCGGGCGCGCCCACGTCCTGAGCGGACCGACTCCGGACCGACTCCGGACCGGACTCCGGACCGGACTCTCGACCGAACTCTTGACCGGCCGCCCCCGCTGCCGTCTGCTGGAACCCCGGAAGCCACCGGGGCCGGGGTGTGACGGAGGCGGGGCGTGCGAGAGCGGCAGGCGGCCCGGGAACGCCGCCGCGCCCGGGAGTTCGAGGCATTCGTCGGGGGCGCGGGCGGCCGGCTCCTGCACGCCGCCCGGCTGCTGACCGCCGAGGACCCGCACGGTTCCGGCGCGGCCGACGGCTCACCCGGGGCCGCAGAGCGCCTGCTGACCGCCGCCCTGGCCCGTACCTACGCCGACTGGGACCGGCTCGGCGGCGACGATCCGTACGAGCACACGCGCCGCGAGCTCGCGACCCGCTTCGCGTACTCCGCCCGGCGCTACCGGCAGCCGCGCGGGGGCGTGCTGGAACGGCTCCCGCCGAAGGAGCGCCTGGTGGTGGTCCTGCGGCTCTACGAGGGCGTGGCCGAGGAACAGGCCGCGGCCGGCCTGGGACTGCCCGTGGAACGGGTGCGCGTGCTGTGCACGCGCGCGGTGGCCGCCCTGCGCAGCAGGCCCGCGGGGCCCGTGCCGTGAGCGGCTACGACCGCAAGGAGGACGAGGTCCGGCGGATGCTGGCCCTTCCGCACCCCGCCGTCCCGGCCGGGCTGGCGGGGCGGGCCGCCGAGCGCGGCCGCCGGGTGCTGCGCAGGCGGCGGGCCGTCCGGGCGGCGGCGTGGGTGCTGCTGCTGGCGGCCGTCGTGGCCTTCTGCGTCTGGGCCGTGGTCGTGCACCCGTGGGCGGCCAGACCGGAAGACACGGTTCCGCCGCTTTCAGCGCTGCGGGACCGGTGATTTCCGGCCCCGCTTCGTCATCGGTCCGCGGCTCAGCCCAGGGCCTGGGTGATGTCCGCGACCAGGTCGTCCGCCGACTCGATGCCGACCGACAGACGCACCAGGTCCGCCGGGACCTCCAGCGCGGAACCGGCGACGGAGGCGTGCGTCATCCGGCCCGGGTGCTCGATCAGCGACTCCACGCCGCCCAGCGACTCACCGAGGGTGAACAGCCGCGCACGGTTGCAGACCTCGACCGCCGCCTCCTCGCCGCCCGCGACGCGGAACGACACCATACCGCCGAAGGCGCGCATCTGCTTGGCCGCGACCTCGTGCAGCGGGTGCTCCGGCAGGCCCGGGAAGAAGACCTGCGTGACCTTCGGGTGCGAGACCAGCACCTCGGCGACCCGCTCGGCGTTGGCGCTGTGCCGGTCCATGCGCACCGCGAGCGTCTTGATGCCGCGCAGCGTCAGCCAGGAGTCGAACGGGCCGGCCACGGCGCCCATCGCGTTCTGGTGGAAGGCCAGTTCCTCGGCGAGACCGGCGTCGGCGGTGACGAGCGCGCCGCCGACGACGTCCGAGTGACCGCCCATGTACTTGGTCGTCGAGTGGACCACCACGTCCGCGCCCAGCGCCAGCGGCTGCTGCAGGTAGGGGCTGGCGAAGGTGTTGTCGACCACCAGCTTGGCGCCGGCCTCGTGCGCGATGCCCGCGACGAGGGCGATGTCGGTGATGCCGAGCAGCGGGTTGGAGGGGGTCTCCACCCAGACCACCTTGGTGGTGGGCCGCAGCGCCGCCTTCACGGACGCCGGGTCGGAGGTGTCGGCGACCGACCACTCCACGCCCCAGCGCCCGACGACCTTGGCGAACAGCCGGAAGGTGCCGCCGTAGGCGTCGTTCGGGATCACCACGTGGTCACCGGGGGCGAGGAGCGTGCGCAGCAGGCAGTCCTCGGCGGCCAGGCCGGACGCGAAGGCGAGACCGCGGGCACCGCCCTCCAGCGCCGCCAGGTTCTCCTCCAGGGCGGTGCGGGTGGGGTTGGCGCTGCGGCTGTACTCGTAGCCACCGCGCAGGCCGCCGACGCCGTCCTGCTTGTAGGTGGACACTTGGTAGATGGGCGGTACGACTGCCCCGGTCAGCGGGTCGGGCTCCTGCCCGGCGTGGATGGCCAGGGTCTCGAAAGCTTGCTGGTCGCTCATTGGGCCGAGGGTAGTACCCCGTTGGGGGAAACACCCTGTTCACTTGTAACCGGCGCATGAACGATCCGGCAGCCTGCGGCGTTGTCCGTGTGCAGACCCGAAATCCCTTGTCGTAGGAAGCCCGAACCATGGAGATTCTGTTCCTCCTGATCGCCGTCGTCGTCGTGTGCGGGGTGGTGGTCCCCGCGCTGCGCCGCAGGCGCGCCGCACAGGCGGTGATGCAGGGTGCCGGAGCGGTCGCGGACCCGGTGGGCGGGCAGGGATTCCTGCCGCCCGAGCAGTTGGACGTCCGCCTGCCCGGCCCCGACCCGGAGCTGCTGGCCGCCGTCGACGAGGCCCGGCGCACCCAGGACTGGAAGCCCGCCTCCGAGCTGCTGGCCCGCACGCCCGCGGACGGGTCCGCCGAGCTGCGCTGGCAGCGGGTGCAGACCCTGGCCGGGGCGGCCGTGCGCGAGCTGACGGAGGCCCCCGGCACGGGCGGCATGTGGCTGCGCCACTGGCGGGTGGTGGCCCCCAAGGACCCGGGCGGCGCGGCCGTGCAGGCCGAGTTCCTGGTGCAGCAGGCGCTGCGCGACCCGTCGTCGCAGGACTTCCGCATGATCCTGGAGGAGGCCCGCACGGTCTGCGGGGAGGCGGCGCTGCTCGCCCCCGGCGACCCGGTCCCGTACATCGTCGAGCTCGGCGTCGCGCGCGGGCTGGGAGCGAGCGAGGCGGAGTTCCAGTCGGTGTGGGAGACGGTGCTCTCGCGGGCGCCGCAGCACATGGGCGCCCACCTGGCCGCCCTGCGCTACTGGAGCGCGAAGTGGCACGGCTCGCAGGAGAAGGCCGACGCCTTCGCCCGGCGCGCCGCGGCCGGCGCACCGGAGGGCAGCCTGCTGCCGGCGCTGCCGCTGTTCGCGGTGTACGACCACCTGCCGGACGTCCAGCTGGTGCGCAGCCTGTTCCGGAGCGAGGTGATCGCCCAGGCGATCGAGGCCGCGCAGTACGCGGTGAACCACGCGCCGTCCGATCACCCGGTGCTCCCGCACGTCCGCCACCTGCTGGTGTGGTTCCTGGTGCGCGCCGAGCGCTACGGCGAGGCCGTGGAGCAGCTGCGTGCGGTGGACGGGCACATCGGGGCGGTGCCGTGGACGTACGAGCAGGATCCGGTGGCGGCGTACACGGCGTTCCGGGCCATGGCGGTGGCCGGCTGGCAGGCGGGCCGGAATTACGGGTGACCGCTCGCGCGTTGTGACGTGGTGACGCCCGCCCGCACCCCTCTGGAGCCGTAATGCTGTTCGGACACCGCGAGCCTGTCCTCCCCACCCCCGCCCAGGCCCTCCCCGGCCGGGAGGCCCCCGCGTTCCCGCTCCCCGAGCACCACACGGTCCTGGGTACCCGCCTGGCCGCCCCCTATCCCGAGGGCCTGGCCGTGGCCGACTTCGGCCTGGGCTGCTTCTGGGGCGCGGAGCGCCGCTTCTGGCAGGCGCCGGGAGTGTGGACCACCCTGGTCGGCTACCAGGGCGGCCACACCCCGAACCCGACGTACGAAGAGGTCTGCAGCGGCCGCACGGGCCACACGGAGGCGGTCCGCGTCGTCTACGACCCGGCGGCGACCACGTACGAGGCCCTGCTGAAGCTGTTCTGGGAATCCCACGACCCCACCCAGGGCTTCCGCCAGGGCAACGACCGCGGTACGCAGTACCGTTCGGCGGTCTACACGCACAGCGAGGAGCAGCAGGCTGCGGCGGAGGCGTCGCGGGACGCGTACCAGTCCGTCCTGACGGCGTCGGGCTACGGCCCGATCACGACGGAGATCGGGGCGGCGGGGCCGTTCCACGCGGCGGAGCCGTATCACCAGCAGTACTTGGACAAGAATCCGGCGGGGTACTGCGGGGTCGGGGGGACGGGGGTTTCGTGTCCGGTGGGGGTGGCGCGGGCTGATGGGTGAGGCCACGCATCACCCGTTCGGCGGATGGCCTCCGGTTCCCCACGGCTAGGCTGGGGCCGGGGGCCAGAATCTCGCCCATGGGAGAAGCGATGACAACTTCCGCTGCCGGGCGGCCTCTCATCCCGCAGCCCGCTGCCACGGTGACAGCACTTCGACAGGCTGTCGGGCAGATTGCTCCAGCCGCCCTGCCCGCCTTCACCCGGGAACTCGACCAGGCTGCGGATCAGTCCCGGCAGGGCTCCGACATCGCTCCTCTCCAGCGCTTCATCGCCCAGTGGTCGGTCTACGTCCACATCCGGCGCCGGCCCGAGATCGCCGCCCGCTGCAGGGAGTTGGAAAACCTCGCTGCTACTGGTGATGCCGCTCAGGCCCGCCAGGCCGCTTCGGGTATCGGCGGCATCCTCGACGAGGCACACGCAGCGCTGGGGATCTTCCAGCGGTGAGCGACGTCTGGCTCGTACCTGCCCGGCTTCAGGACGTCGGTTCGCCATGTTCGAGGTACCGAGGGTGGGACAGTTCCCGGGCCGCAATGGCCTGCTTCACGCGTCGAGCAAGCCTGGGAATCAGCAACTCCTCGGCTGCTCCCACCGGGTGGAACTCCGCGGCCAGCAGCTCGTCCTGAGCAAGCTTGATCGCGGCCACGTCCTCCGGTCGCAGCTGCCCGCCGTCGAAGACGTACAGCACCTTGTCGCCCTCCGCTTCGCTCGGCGCCCAGTCCACGACCAGGAGATCGCCGATGGACGGCGAGATGCCCAGCTCTTCCTGCACCTCCCGTCGGCACGCTGCGAGAGGTGATTCACCGACCTCGACGTACCCGCCCGGGATCTCCCACTTCGGCTTGTACGAGGGACGGACCAGCAGCACGTCCCCCCGGACGTTGAAGAACAAGGCCCCCGCTGCCATCCGCGGGCGGGCCATGCGCTTCTCATGCTCGGTCTCGGTCATGCGGTGAGCCTACGGAAGCCATCAGGCGGGGGAGCTGCCGACGAACACCTATCCGAGCAACCCGTGATCGTCTACCCGACAACGCGAATATTGACGATGCCGCATAGACGACCAGCAGTCGACCTCGTACGGTCATGAACAGTTGGCCCAACCAGGGCAGAGAGCCAGGGGGTTCGGCATGGCGCGGGAGGAACTGAGCCGACTCACCGGCAGCGGTAACGGGGAGTGCAATCAGAACGACTGCCCCAACGTGTACCGGGACGAGACGGACGGCCAGATCGTCGTCCAGGGCGAGCAGTGCGAAACTTTCCGGCCTCCAGCCGGTGAGGCACTGGTAAAAATTCCCGAGCACGTACTGAAGGAGGCTGTCCGTGCTCTTGGACGGTGAGGCATGGCAGGCCAAGTTCCGGGACTTTCAGTCCGAGGCATGGCGGCTCGAAACCCTGTCCGCGTACAACGTCCCGCAGGAAGCAGAGCAGATCCGGGCATTCCTGGCCGGGGAGCGTATCGATCCTCATGCGTACGCGAACGAGTACACCGATGACCTCGAGCGGGTGCGCAGGGAGGGAAAGGCCAAGGGGCGCGTGCACATTGTGACGCGCCCGCTCTCGGAATACCTCCGCTTCGAGTTCATGTACTACCGGCCGCACGTCTGGGTCGGTGAGGACATTCGCATCATGGACGTGACCGACCGGCCCAACCCGCTGGCCGGTGTCCAAGACTTCTGGATGTTCGACAAGAAGGAAGTCGTCCTCATGAACTACGAGGCGGACGGAACGCAGACCAGCCGGGAAGTGTTCGAGGGAGACGTGGGTCCCTACGTCGAGCATCAGCGCATCGCCGTCGCCGAGTCAGTGCCCTTCGAGGAGTACGTGAAGGGCCTTGACCTTTGAGCCCGAGGAGCTGAGCCGGTCCAGGACCGACCTGGCAGAGACGCTGAAGACGCCCCCGGCCGGTCCCCCACCACCGGCCGCGGACTGTGATGTGTGCAAGGCCCTGGCCCGGCAGCGGTCCGAAGCCCGTAGTCGCGGTGACTATTCGGCCGAGACCGACCGGAATGTGGAGATCGCGGCGCATTCCAGGGGGCACCAATGGTGATCTCCCCGGAAAAGTGGCGCGAATGTTGGAGTCTCGCCGAGAGGACCGTGGCCGCGCTCCGGAATGCCCTGACCGCGGCAGGAATTCCGGAGTCGGCGCACGGTTCCGTCCGCCCAGTGGTCACCCATGACGGGCAGGTGTACGTGGAGACTCTGATGCTGCGGGCCGACGCGGCAGCGGCCGTGACCGAAGCCCTCGGCCGTCATCGACAGCCGTGATGAAACGCAAGGGGCCCCTCGCCAACCGGCAAAGGGCCCCTTCACTGTGCGCCACCAGGGACTCGAACCCCGGACCCGCTGATTAAGAGTCAGCTGCTCTAACCAACTGAGCTAGCGGCGCGTCGGTGAAATATTACATGAATGTGCGGGCACCCCTGCCCCTCACATCCCTCCCGCCCCTCACGCCAGCTGCGTCCAGCTCACCGAAACAGCCAGGGCCAGATTGACCGCGACCAGAGTCCAAAGCGCCCCCTTCGGAAGTGGCGCCCCCGGCCCCCTCCGGCTCCGCGCCACACCCACCAGGCTGATCAGGAGCGTGAGCACGGCGAGAGCGGTGACGAAGGTGCGCATGATGTCCGTTCGGGTCGGTATGCCGGGACGGTGCCGCGAAGATCGTCCCACGGTCCGGCCGCCCGATCACCGGGAAATCTCGCCAATCGCCCCCCGCCGTGATCCACTGCCCCCATGCAGGGAATGGGGGCAAGCATCATCGCCGTCGTCGGGACGCTGCTCGGCTCCGGCGTCACCTACACGTTCCAGCAGCGCGGCGCCCGGCGCAGTGAGCGGTTTGCGCGGGACGAGAAGCTGCGGCAGGAACGGCTGGACGCGTACTCGTCGTTCGCGGGGAAACTCGTCGACTACCGGCGGAGTCTGATGGAGCGGTGGCTGCAGCAGCACGGCGAAGTGGTGTTCGACAACGACGAGCCCGCGATGCGGGCGCGGTCGTACGAGCTGCGGACGGCGGCCGAAGAGGCGCTGTTCCGGCTGCAGATGCTCACCGACGACGAGCAACTGGTGCGGCATTCGCAGGAGGTGCTGGACTGCGTGGGCGAGATCTTCAAGGCCACCGACCGCGCCGACTGGGACGTCAAGCGGACGGCCGCCAAGGAGGCCATACACGGGTTCGTCGCCGCGGCCAAGCACACGATCACGGAACTGCCCGGGAACACGGAGCTCCCCGCGCCTCGTTGAGCACGGCATGACCGATGCATTCACCGTGCCCATCGTGGTCCGCGGCTACGAGACGGACTCGCAGGGACATCTCAACAGCGCCGTGTACATGCAGTACGCGGAGCACGGCCGCTGGTCCGCACTGGAAGCCGCCGGGATCCGGCAGAGCGACCTGCTGGAGCAGGGGGTTGGGCTGATCGTTCTGGAGACGAACATCAAATACCTCAAGGAGCTGCGCGCCGGCGACGAAGTATCGGTGAGCTGCCGGTACGTCTTCGGCGGAGGGAGGACGCCGAAGACGTTCCGGTTCGAGCAGGAGATCGTCACGGCGGACGGGACGCTCGCCGCCGAGGTGTCCAGCGCCGGCGGGCTGCTGGAGCTGAAGGAGCGGCGGCTGGTGCCCGATCCGCGGGTGTATTTCCGGGCGTTGGCCTCGGATCCCGGGGTGCTCGGGCTCTAGACCGCCGCCCAGTGTGCCCGGTGCGCCCGGAAGCGGAAACGTCCCTCCCCCACCGTCACCTCCGCCTTCGTGAACCCAGCCGCCCGCAGCCGCTCCCCCAGGGTTGCCGGCGGCACCGGCACGCACGTGTCGCCGATGTGGATCAGGCGGAAGCGCAGGCTGGTCAGCGCGTCGCAGCCCGCGAAGACGCCGCCGGGGCGCAGCACCCGGTGGGCCTCCGCGAACAGCCGGTCCTGCGCGGCCGGTGCCGGGACGTGGTGGAGCATCGTGAAGCAGACCACCGTGTCGAACTGCCCGTCCGTGAAGGGCATTCGCACGCCGTCGCCGTGCACTGCCTCCGCCCTCCCCGCGAACTCCTCGCGCAGACGCGCCGCCGAGGCCTCATCGACCTCCAACAAGGTCAGGCGCTGCACCTCATGCCGCAGCAGGACGCGCGTCGTGGCCCCGTACCCGGGACCGATCTCCAGGGTGTCCGGGCCCGGTTCGACCCCGTCGAGGGCCCACGGCAGCATGACGTCCTCGACCGCGCGGGCCCACTTCGCGGAGCTGCACCGGCGGCGGTGGATCAGGTTCATCGGCATGCTGCGAGGCTAGGGAGCGACCGGGGGTGCCGCATACGGGGCAGGAGGACAGGCCATGTCGCAGGACGGACAGGACGGACACGCCATCGCCGTCGGCAGCTTCGCCCTCGACGACGGCGAGTGGTTCACGCCGCACGAGCACCCCACGCACCAGCTGGCGTGGGCGGCGCAGGGGGTGCTGGCCGTGCGGACGGCCGACCGGACCTGGGTGCTGCCGCCGTCCGTGGCGCTGTGGATCCCGGCGGGCGTCCGGCACGCCACGGGGGCGACGAGCGCGGCCCTGGTGCAGAGCCCGTATGTGCGGCCCGACCGCTGCCCGACCGTGCGGAACCCCGTGTGGAGCACCTGGCGGGAGCCCCAAGTCGTCCCCGTCTCGGGGCTGTTGCGCGAGCTCATCGGGCATCTCGCGCAGGACGCGGCCGTCCTCGCCCCGGAGGCGCGGCGCCGGGCGGAGGCCGTCGTCCTCGACCAGCTGCATGCCGTGTCGGTGACGACCGTGCGCGCGCCGATGCCCACGGACCCCCGCGCCCGCGAGGTGGCGGACGCGCTGCGCGCGGACCCGGCGGACGGGCGGTCACTGGCGCAGTGGGGCGCGGTGGTGGGCGCGAGCGCCCGGACGCTGGCCCGTGCCTTCGTCGCGGACACGGGCATGCCGTTCGGTCAGTGGCGCGCCCAGCTGCGCCTGGAGGCGGCGATGCCGCTGCTGGCGGCGGGGGCCACGGTGTCGGCGGCGGCCCGCCGAGTGGGCTACGGCTCGCCGAGCGCCTTCGTGGCGGCGTTCCGCAGGGGGGTGGGGGTGCCCCCCGGCACGTATTTCAGCCGCTGAGGATCCGCTGAGGCTCAGTCCCGCAGCACCGCCGAGTCCGCCGCCTCCGCCCCCTGCGCCCACCCGTCCGCGTCCCGCCCGCGCAGCCGGTGCGCGGTGGTCTCGGGGAACAGCTGCTGCGCCGTCTCGCCGACCGCCACGTCGCGGGCGGCGAGCACCGGCAGGACCTCGGACCGCGGCTCCTGCGCGGTGACGTCGCGCACGGCGGCGGCGAGGCGTTCGCCGATGCGGGCCGCGTAGGAGATCAGGAAGGACTCGCGGAGGTCGCGCGTGCGGCGCGAACGGCCGCGGGCGTGGTGATCGTCGGCGGCGCGCCGCATCGCTGCCGTGGCCTGCACGAGGAGCGAGGTGTACATGAGCTCCACCAGCTCCAGGTCCGCCTCGAAGCCGACGACCGTGGAGAAGCCGTACTCGCCGGACCACACGGCCTGGCAGTGGTTGGCCGCGGCCACGGCGTCCAGGAGCAGGGCCTTGGCCGACTCGTACGGGCCCTCGACCCCGATCCGGCAGGCCTCCGGGCCGTCGCCGTCCCCCCGGCCCGCGGAACCGGCGGATGCGGCGGCGGCCAGGGCCGCCTCGTCCAGCGCGTGCCGGGCCATGAGCTCCTGGGCCTTCGCCGAGAGCGCCTCGGCCTCCTCCGGGAACTGCGTCGACTCGGCCTTCGCCAGCAGGGCGCGGATCCGGCCGAGCATGCGGGGCTCCACGGCGGTGCAGGTCTGCAGGTGCCCGGTGCCGGGCAGCGGGCCGACGGCGCCGATCCGCGGCAGGGAGCCGATCATGCGCAGGGCGCCGAGCGCGCAGGCGACGGTCTCGAAGCGGCCGAGCCGCTCGCGTGCCGCGAAGCCCGCGAGGAAGTCGTCGTCGGTCTCCCACCAGACGCGGGCCTCCAGCTCGCGCAGCTGCGCCGTCCAGCGTGCGCCGAGCGTCTCGGGGGCGTAGCGGCGGGCCTCGGCGGCGATGACGTCGACGGTGAACCGCGCCTCGGTGGCCGGGAGTTGTGCACGTACGAGCCGGACGACGTCGGCGGGCTGCCAGCCGCGCTCCCAGCAGCCGCGCACGGCCGCGGAGGCGACGCGGACGACGGCGCGGCCGAGGGCCTCCGCGCCGGCGGGAGCGGCGGTCAGGGCGGAGGCGGCGGCGTAGACGGCGTCGTCGAGGTCGTCGGCGGAACCGGTGAAGGCGCGCAGGGTGCGCACGGCCGTCTCGACTGCCGCGGTCAGTTCGGTCTCGTCGGGCCGCTCGGGCCTCCTGCGCTGGGCCACGGTCTCTCTTTCCTGCGGGCGCTACGGGCGTGCACCGCGTTTGCGGGCGCGTACGCATGTGCGTACGTCTCCATTCTCGCGGACGGCGCGCCCTGCTCCCGGGCCCGGTTCACAGCCGGAACCGACAGATGCCCACCGAACGTTCGGGACGGTAGCCGAGGAGCTTGTTGACCGCGCGCATCGGACCGTTGTCGTCGGCGACGGAGGTGACGATCTCCCGTACGGGCAGGCCCTGTTCGGCAAGCAGCTGCACCATGCGGAGCTTGACGGCACGGCCCAGGCCGCGGCCGCGGTGGGCGGGGGCCACGGCGGTGCCGTGCTGATGGGCGCGCACGTCGCCCGGGGAGCGTTGCACCAGCTCCGTACAGGCGGCGTGGGTGCCGTCGGGGGCGACGGCGACGACGGTGAGCATCACGCCGCCGCGGTCGGTGACCGTCTGCTGGTCGGTACGGACGCGGGCGGCGTCCCAGCGGTGCGGCACCAGGTCCAGGTCGCCCGAGGGACTGTCGGCCATGGCGCCGCGCACGGCCGCGAAGGGGGCGGCGTGCTCTTCGGGCACGACACCGGTCCAGCACAGGAAGCGGTAACCGGAGGGCAGTTGGGCACTCTCGCCGGCGACGTCCACAAGACGCTGGACGTAGACCACGAGTGGCAGGGCGCACGTGAAACCGTGTGCTGCCGCGAACTCGGCGCCTGCGCTGCCGAGTTCGACCAGGAGGTTCACGGAGGTGCACCCCTCCTCGGCGAGCGCCTTCCGCACCTCCTGCCACAGTCGCTCGCCGATGCCGCGGCGCCGCATGCCGGGGCGGACGGCAAACCGGCCGAGCCAGGCCGTCGTCCGGTTCTCCACGCCGCCGAAGAGCCGCAGCGAGGCGACTCCGGCGTACCGCCCCGGGTCCGGCCCGCGCCGGCCCTGCTGCAGCACGGCCAGTTGAACTGCTCTGCCGTCCACCGGGGGCACGCACAGCAGTCCCGCGGTCTCGACGCGGCCCGGCGGCGGCACGGAGGGCGGCAGGTCGTGCGCGTGCGCAGCGGTGACCACCGCGTGCCACGCGTCGATCTCGAGTTCGGACGGACGGGCGCGCAGGCGCAGCAGGTCGCTCATCCTGCGCACGGTACGGCTCGCGGCGCGCACTGTCGTCGGCATTTCCATGGGCCCGGGGTGTTGCCGCAGGCACGGGGCGCACGCCCGGTCCAGCAGCATCGTGCGCACCGATTTCAGCGTGTCGGTGTATTGACCAGGAGTTTGGGTAGCGGTGAGTAGTCGAAAAGATACGTTGCGCGTTCAACGCGTGGCGGAGGGGGAGGGGGAAGCAGGTGGCAACACCTCTGCAGCGTCCGACCGACAGCCCGGCCGGCGGGCCCGGTGAACCGGCCGGGATCACCGCAACCACGCCGGGCGCCGCTCCCGGGGCACCCGGCGCCTGGCCGGTCCTCGGCCACACGCCCGCCCTGATGCGGCGCCCGCTGGAGTTCGTCACGTCGCTGACGGCCCACGGCGACGTCGTCCGGGTGCGCCTGGGCAGGCTGCCGGCGTACGCGCTCACGCACCCGGCGCTCGTGCGGCACGTCCTCGTCGACGGCGCGCGCGACTTCTCGCGCGGGCGGCTCTTCGACAAGGCGTCCGCCTTCCTCGGCGAGGGGCTCGCGGCGACGTCGGGCCCGCAGCACCGCCGCCAACGGCGCGTCATCCAGCCCGCGTTCAGCCAGCAGCGCATCGCCGCCTGCGTCCCGGTCATGCACCACGCCGCCCAGCACATCACATCCGGCTGGACCCCGGGCCGGACGGTCGCGGTGGACCACGCGATGAACGACTACTCGCTCGCGGTCGTCACCCGGGCCCTGCTCCCGGACCGCCTGGAGACCCGCTCCGGCGAGGCCTTCCAGCAGGCCCTGCCCGTGCTCACACGCGGCATGATGGTCCGGATGATCCTGCCCGAGTGGTGGACGCGCCTGCCCACCCCGGGCAACCGCCGCTTCGAGCGGGCCCGCAGGACGATGACGGCGCTCGTCGCGGAGGCGGTGGCGGCGCAGCGCGCCGCGGGCCCGCAGGGCGGGGGCATGCTGTCCGCCCTCCTCGCGCCACAGGACGGGCCGGACGGGCCCGCCGATGCCGAACAGGGCCTGACCGCCCGCCAGTTCCAGGACCACGTGACGAGCATCGCCATGGCGGGAGTGGAGACCACCGGCGCCTCCCTGGCCTGGTTCTTCCACGAACTGGGCCGCCACCCCGAGCTGGAGGCGCGGGTCCACGCCGAGGTCGACACGATGCCGGACGGCCGCCCGCCGCGCCACGAGGACCTGCCGCGGCTGCAGTTCACCACGCGCGTCATCCTGGAGACCCTGCGCCGCTACGCCCCCTGGCTGATCACCCGCCGCGCCAGGACACCGGTCCGGCTGGGCGCGGTGACGGTCCCGGCCGGCGCGGAGATCCTCTACAGCCCGTACGCCCTGCACCACGACGCCCGCTGGCACCCCGAGCCCCACCGCTTCGACCCCGACCGCTGGCTACCGGACCGCAGCCGCGCCCTGCCCCGCGGCACCTTCCTCCCCTTCGGCGCGGGCGCCCACAAGTGCATCGGCGACGCCTTCGCCCTCACCGAGATGACGGTCGCCGCCGCCGTGATCTGCCGCCACTGGCGCCTCCGCCCGGCCCCGGGCGTCCGGGTGCGGGCGGTGGCCCGGGCGGAGATCCACCCGGACGCGCTGCCGATGGTCGTGGAGCGGCGCTGAGCCCTGCAGCCGCCCGGGAAACCTGCGGCCGCCCGGGAAAGACGACGGCCCTCCCGGCGGAAACCCGCCGGGAGGGCCGTCGGCCGACTGCGATCAGGAACCGGTCGCGCTGCCCGCGACCCAGTCCTTCCAGTCCATGTTCCAGCCGTTGAGACCGTTGTCCGGCTTGATCGTCTTGTCGTTGGAGTTCTTGATGACGACGACGTCGCCGATGATCGAGTTGTCGAAGAACCACGCACCCGACGTGGACGGGTCGTTGGCGCCCTGGGTGTCCTGCAGGCCGACGCAGCCGTGGCTGGTGTTGGCGACACCGAAGATGCCGCTGCCCCAGTAGTTGCCGTGGATGAAGGTGCCCGACGTGGACAGCCGCATGGCGTGCGGGACGTCCTTGATGTCGTACTCGCCCTTGCCGTCGCCCTTGGTGAAGCCGACGGTCGAGCCGTCCATGCGGGTCTCCTTGAACTTCTCGGAGATCACCATCTGGCCGTTGTACGTGGGGTTGTCGGGGCCGCCCGCCGAGATCGGGATGGTCTTGAGGGTCTTGCCGTCGCGCACGACCGTCATCTGGTGCGTGTCGGCGTCGACCGTGGAGACCTGGGAGCGGCCGACCGTGAACTTGACCGTCTTGTTCTGGACGCCCTTGATGCCGGGGGCGCCCTCGACGCCGCCCAGCTCCATCTTCAGCGTGACCTCGGAGCCGGCCTTCCAGTACTCCTGCGGGCGGAAGTCCAGGCGCTGGTCGCTGAACCAGTGGCCGACGACCTTCTGGCCGGTGCTGGAGTTGACCTCCAGGTGCGACTGGACGGCCTTGCGGTCCTTGATCGGCTTGTCGAACTCGATCGACACCGGCATGCCGACGCCGACGGTCGAGCCGTCCTCGGGGGTGAAGGAGCCGATGAAGCTGTTGGCCGGCGAGACCGTGGAGAAGGACGAGTTCTCCGTGGCCTTGCGGTCCTTGTCGTCCTTAGCCTCGGCGACGATCCTGTACTTGGTCGACCGCTCGAGCTGCTTGTTCGGCTTCCAGCTCTTCTTGTCCGCCGCCAGGGTGCCCTCGACCGGGGTGCCCTTGTCGTCCGTCAGCTTGACACTGGTGAGTTCGCCGTCGGTGACGGTGACCTGAACGGCGTCGGTGGTGATGCCGGCGTCGGTGGTGCCGCCCTTGGGCGTGATCTTGATCTGGGCCTTGGAGGCGTCCTTCGCGGCCTGCGCGTCCACCTGGTTCTGCGACTTCCCCCCGGAGCCGCCGTTCTTGCCGTCGCCGTCGCCGCCGCATGCAGCGAGGGTCAGTACACCGCCGAGCACAGCGGCCGCGGCCACCAGGGCCTTGCGACGCTTGCCGTAGGTCATCACACGCTTCTCCATTGCTCCTGGACCCCTAAGTCCCCCGGGCCGTGCGTGGGGCTCGTGGTGCAACACGTCTCCCGGCTACTGCATAGGAACGCATGCACCGAATCGTCCGTTCCACTCATCGGCCAAGTGTGGGGAAGACCACGCCAGTAAAGCCCCTCGGGGGGCGGACACCGCAACCGGGGTCCTGATAGGGAAGTCCCCCCGGGCGCCCCGGCCCCGTATCGAGCGGTGGACTCGGCTTCCCCGGCACCCGCTCCTGTCACTAACATCGTGTCAGTCGGGACGCGCCGCCGCTCCACGACCCCCGAACTCCTGCGCTCCGAGGGGGATTCATCCCGTGACCGCACGCCGTCCGCTGCTCACCGCCGTCGCCGCAGGCGCAGTGTTGTGCGCGGTGTGGTGCGTGCCGAGCGCGCACGCCACGGGCGAGCGCCCCGGCGCCGCCCGCGCCGCCGTCACCACCGGTTCCGCGCCCGCGGCCCCGCAGGGCCAGGCCCCCGACCCGGTGGCCCTCGCGGACACCGGCAGCGTGGACACCACTCCGTACCTGGTCGGCGGCATCGCATTCGTGGGCGTCGGCGGGGTGTTGGTCACCGCCGCGGTGCGGAGGGCCGCGCGCGCGGCGTGATCGCGCCCCGTCAGGGGCGCCCCGAAGGGGCGCGGGGAACTGCGCGAGCAACCACAGACAGCCCGCAGTCGACGCACTGCGCCCCGCGCGGAGCGCTAGGGCGTGTCCGATGGGTCAGTGCGGGCCCCGCGACGCTCCCCCAGCTACCTCCCCCAGCTACCGCTGGGGGTGCCCCCAGGAGGTGCCCCCAGCACCGGACGCCGCGGGGCCCGCACTGACCCATCGGACACGCCCTAGGCCAACGGCCCGGTCACCGGCTCGACGGCGTCGATCAGCTTCCCGTCCCGCACGAACTCCTCCGCCGCCGCCAGGTCGGGCGCCAGGAAGCGGTCCTCCCCCGGCCCCTCGACGCCGGCCGCGCGTACGGCACGGAGCACCGCCTGCGTCGCCGGGGCCGGCGTCAGGCCCTCGCGGAGCTCGATCGCGCGCGTGGCGGCGACGAGTTCGACGGCGACGACGCGGGCGAGGGCAGCCACGGACGTGCGCAGCTTGCGCGCCGCCGACCAGCCCATGGAGACGTGGTCCTCCTGCATCGCGGAGGACGGGATCGAGTCCACCGAGGCCGGCACGGCCAGCCGCTTCATCTCGCTGACCAGGGCGGCCTGCGTGTACTGGGCGATCATCAGGCCCGAGTCGACGCCCGCGTCCCCGGCGAGGAACGGGGGCAGGCCGTGCGAGCGGTTCTTGTCGAGCAGCCGGTCGGTGCGGCGCTCGGCGATGGAGGCGAGGTCGGCCGCGGCGATGGCGAGGAAGTCCAGGACGTACGCGACCGGGGCGCCGTGGAAGTTGCCGTTGGACTCGACGCGCCCGTCGGGCAGCACGACGGGGTTGTCGACGGCGGCGGCGAGCTCGCGGTCGGCGACCAGCCGGGCGTGCGCGAGGGTGTCCCGGCCCGCGCCGGCGACCTGGGGCGCGCAGCGGATCGAGTACGCGTCCTGCACGCGCGGCGCGTCGTCCTGGTGGTGCCCGGTCAGCCCCGAACCGGCCAGCACCCGCAGCATGTTCGCGGCGCTCGCGCCCTGGCCCGGGTGCGGGCGGATCGCGTGCAGCTCGGGGGCGAGGACCTTCTCCGTACCGAGCAGGGCCTCCAGCGAGAGCGCGGCCGTGACGTCGGCGGAGGTGATCAGCCGGGCCAGGTCGGCACAGGCCATGACCAGCATGCCGAGCATCCCGTCCGTGCCGTTGAGCAGCGCGAGGCCCTCCTTCTCGCGCAGCTCGACGGGCTCGATCCGGTGCGCGGCGAGCAGCTGCGCGGCCGGCGCCACGACGCCGTCGGGGCCCTCGGCCTCGCCCTCTCCCATCAGGGTGAGCGCGCAGTGGGACAGCGGCGCCAGGTCGCCGGAGCAGCCGAGCGAGCCGTACTCGTGCACCACGGGCGTGATGCCCGCGTTGAGGATGGCCGCCATGGTCTCGACGACCAGCGGACGCACACCGGTGCGGCCCGAGGCGAGGGTCTTCAGGCGCAGGAACATCAGCGCGCGGACGACCTCCCGCTCCACCCGCGGCCCCATGCCCGCCGCGTGCGAGCGCACGATGTTGCGCTGGAGCTGGGCGCGCAGATCGGGGCTGATGTGGCGCACGGCGAGGGCACCGAAGCCCGTGGAGACGCCGTAGACGGGCTCGGGTTTGGCGGCGAGATCGTCGATGACCTGCCGCGAGGCGGCCACGGCGGCCAGCGCTTCCTCCGACACGACGACCCGCGCACCGTGACGCGCCACGGCGATCACATCGTCCGCAGTCGTCCCGGCCGTCCCCACCACCACAGTGTGCATATCCATATTCAGGCACCCTAGAGACTGAATCGCGAGCTGTCACTAGTAGATACAACGCCGGTGGACGACCTCGCATGCCGGGAGGCCGTGCCCCGTCAGGGGCACGGGGAACTGCGCGAGCAACCACAGCCGACCCGCACCCGAAAGACTCACCGCCCCCGAAACCTCCGCCGCTCCGCGGCGACCGGCACCGGCGGCCGGTCCGCCATCCGCACCACGGGATCGGCCAGCCCCCCGGCGCGCCCCGCAACGACCGGCTCCGCAGCCCGCGCCCCCTTGGCCCGGTACTGCGCCGCGTCCGCGAGCCGGAACAGCCGCCGCGCGGACCGCACCGGGCCGATCGGGTCCCCGGTGGACGCCACCCCGCACGCGACACCCTCGCCCAGCTCCAACTCCCCGGCCCGGCGGCACAGTTCGGACGCGACCCGGACCACCTCGTCGGCCGCCGGGCCGACCGCCAGCAGACAGAACTCGTCCCCGCCCAGCCGCGCCGCCAGCGCCCCCGGCAGCCGGGCCCCGCACAGCGACAGCACCGACCCGAAACGTTCCAGCAGCCGGTCCCCGACCGCGTGCCCCAGCGTGTCGTTGACGTGCTTGAGCCCGTTGAGGTCGCACACCACCAGGCTGACGACCACACCCTCCGCCTGGTGCCGCTCCACCGCCTCCTCCAGCCGCATGTCCACCGCGCGGCGGTTGGCGAGGCCGGTCAGCGGGTCGGTGAAGGCGAGCCGGCGCACCTCCTCCAGCCGCTCGGTCTGCGCGATCCCCGCCGCCGTCACGGCCGCCAGGACCGTCGCGAAGTCCACGTCCGTCGCATCGAAGACCGGCGCCCCGGCCGGCCGGGCCACGTACAGCTCGCCCCAGGCGCGCCCGTGCAGCACCAGCGGGGCCACGACGCAGCAGCCGCGGCCTCGCTCGCGCAGCGCGGCCGCTCTGCGGCGGTGGGCCGTCGGCCCGGTGTCCCCGGCGGTGTCGACCCAGGCACGCGGCTGGCCGCCCACCCACTCCTCGTGCAGGAACTCGGCGATCTCCGGGAAGTCGTGCACCGGGTACCACTCGTCACCGGGGAAGTGCGCCTCCCCCGTCGCGCGCTCGCCCGCGTTCACCAGCACCCGCAGCCGGCCGGCCTCGCGCTCCCACACCGAGATCGCGGCGAAGCTGCCGTCCAGCGCCCGCAGGGCGCCCTCCGCCGCGGCCCCGACGGTGTCCAGCGGGGTGCGTGCGGCGGCCATCGCCTGCGCCAGCTCCACCACGGCGCGCAGCCGGACGTCGCACTCCCCGTCTTCTGCCACCCGAGCCTCGCATTCGTCCACGCGCAGCCCCCGTACGCCGGCGCAGGAACGCCGTACCCATTCCGCTTCATCGCATCATGGCTGCGCCTTCCTGGCTACTCCCCGGGCCAGTCCGGCTTCCGCTTCTCGTTGAACGCGGCCACGCCCTCGGCACGGTCGCCGGAGAAGGCGACGCTGCGCCAGGCGGCGTCCTCCACCTCCAGCCCGGTCCTCAGGTCCAGCCCGTGCCCGAGCCGCAGGGCCCGCTTGGCGGCGCGCAGGCCCACGGGCGAGTTGGCCGCCATGCGCGCGGCCAGGGCCAGGGCCTCGGTACGGTCCTCGCCCGCCGGGACGAGCTCGTCGACCAGGCCCAGCTCCCTGGCCTCCGCGGCCTCCACCCGCCGCGCGCTGAAGACCAGCTCGGCCGCGCGGGCGGCCCCGACGCGGCGCGGCAGCAGCTGGGTGCCCCCGCCGCCGGGGATCACGCCGACGGAGACCTCGGGGAGGCCGACGACGGCGGTGGTGTCCGCAACGATCACGTCGCAGGACAGCGCGAGCTCGAACCCGCCGCCGAGCGCGAACCCGTGGACGGCCGCGACGACCGGCACGGGCAGCTCCAGCACGCCGGTGTAGGCGGCGCGGGCGAGGGGGCGCTGACGGACGAGCTCGGCGTCGGTGAGGGAGTTGCGCTCCTTGAGGTCGGCGCCGACGCAGAACGCACGCGGGTGCGTGGACGTCAGGACCACGGTCCTGACGTCGCGGTCGGCGACCAGGGCGGTGGTCGCCTCGACGATGCGGCGGGCCATCTCGGTGGAGACGGCGTTCATGGCCTTCGGACGGTCCAGGACCAGCTCGGCGACGTGTCCGTGGCGGCGGACCGCCACCCACTCCCCGAAGCGGTGTTCGCTGTCGCTCATGGGGGCGATCATGCCCTGCCGCTGCGCGGCGGGCCATACCCTCCGGGGGTGCGGGGTACTCGGCCGCGGGTCCGTCGTGGCCGGTCGCGCAGTTCCCCGCGCCCCTTCGGGGCGCAGGGGCCTAACCGCCGTCGCCGCCCCTCCGGCCCAGGAGCCACGGTTCCACCACGCCAAGGCCCCGCACCGGCCGCTGCCACATCGGCTGCAGCGCGAAGCGGTGCTCCCCGTCCCCCTCCTCGCCCGGCTTCGCGGCGTCGCCGCTCCGCGCGAGCTCCTCGGCGAACGCCCCGTCGACGAGCACGGCGTCCTTCGGCGCTATCGACGTCAGCCGGCTCGCCAGGTTCACGGTGGTGCCGAAGACGTCGCCCATGCGCGTCGTGACCGTCCCGAAGGCCATGCCGACACGCAGTTCCGGCATCGTCTCGTCGTTCGTGAGCGTCTCGATCAGCCGCAGGCCGATCTCGGCCGCCGTCCCGGCGTCGTCGGCCGCGTACAGCACCTCGTCGCCCAGCGTCTTGATGAGGCGGCCGCCGTGCGCGGCCACCAGGTCGGCCGCGGTCGTCTCGAAGGCCTCGACCAGTTCGCCGAGTTCCTCCTCCTCCAGCCGGCGGGTCAGCCGCGTGAAGCCGACGAGGTCGGCGAAGCCGACGGCCAGCCGCCGGTCGACCATCTCCGCGTCGTCCTGCGCCTGGACGACGCGCCCGGTGGCGGCGGCCAGCTGCCGTCGCCAGACGTAGACGAGGAACTCCTCCAGCTCGGGGAGGAGCAGCTCGACGAGCGGATAGGTGATCTCCGTGCGGGTCATGCCCTCCTGAGGCTCGGTCAGGCCCTCCAGGAAGGAGTCGATCTGCCAGTCGGCGAGCCGGGCGGTCGTCTGCCCGGTGGAGCGGGCGACCTGGACGGCCATGGGCTCGCTGAGCAGCCCCGCCTCGACGAGGCCGGCGAGCCGGCGCAGCGCCAGGACGTCCGCCTCGGTGAGCGCCTTGGCCTGGCCGATGTCCGCGAAGCCCATCGCGCGCCAGAAGCGGGAGGCCAGGTCCATGGAGACGCCGGCGGCGCGGGCCGCCTGGAAGGGGGTGTAGCGGCGCTCGGCACCGAGGATCAGCGCCTCCAGCCGGAGGGCGAGGGGGTCGCCGCTCTCCTCACCGTTCTCCTCGATCTCCCGAGGAGCGGCCCCGCGCGCAGCACTGCCACTCGTCTCATCGGCGGTCACCGCCCGCCCCCTGTCCGATCCGTGCGCACTGCCCTGCCGATCGTGCTCGCCCAGTTTCCGGGGACAACGATACGGCAGGTGTGCCGTAGCTCACTTCACGGACCGCCGGAGCTCACCCTTCCGACCGCCCCTGCGGCGCCCTAGGACGTCGCAGGCCGCAGGTGCACGATGTCGCCGGCGCCGACCGGCTCCTGCACCCCGTCGGCAGTGGCCAGCACCAGCCGCCCGTCGCCGTCGACGGCCACGGCCTCGCCGACCAGGTCGCGCCCGCCGGGGAGTTCGGCCCGCACGGTGCGGCCGAGGGTGGCGCAGCCGGCCGCGTACGTGTCCTGCAGCCCGCACGCGGCGGGGTCGCCGTCCGCGGCGCGCCACTGCGCGTACCAGTCCTCGAAGGAGCGCAGCACGGCGCGCAGCAGCGGGTCCCGGTCGAGGACCTGCGCCCCGGCCAGCGCCAGCGACCCGGCGCCGGGCACGGGCAGCTCGTCGGCGCGCAGCGAGACGTTCAGCCCGATGCCGACGACGACGCTGTCCCCTGTCCGCTCGGCGAGGATGCCGCCCGCCTTGCGCTCGGTCCCGATGGGGGTACCTCCCGTGCGTTCAGCTACGGGGGACGTCACGAGCAGGTCGTTGGGCCACTTCAGGGCCGTGTCGACGCCCGCGGCGCGGGAGAGCGCGGTGGCGGTGGCGACACCGGCGAGCAGCGGGAGCCAGCCCCAGCGGGCGGGCGGCACGGCGGGGCCGGGGGTGAGCAGGACGGAGAAGAACAGGCCGGAGCGCGCGGGCGCGGTCCAGGTGCGGTCGAGCCGGCCGCGGCCCGCCGACTGCTCCTCGGCGACGAGCACGGCACCCTCGGTGCCGCCGGAGGCGACGAGGTCGGTGTTGGTGGAGCCCGTCCGCTGCACCACGTCCAGGGAGGTCCACAGTCCGCCGGGACGGACCAGCGCACGCCGCAGGGCGGCGGCGTTCAGCGGGGGGCGGTCCAGGTCGGACCAGCGGCTGCCGGAAGCGTCGGAGGGCGTCATACAGGCCACCTTAGGAGCAGAACGGTGTGGCCAACGCCGCACTGTCAGCCTGCATCCGCGCGGATACGCTACGAACCGGTAGCACCGGTAGCACCCGCCATGACCCCTCTGGACGAGCAGGAGCCGCAGCCCGATGTCCGAGCCAGACACCCAGGGAACCGACATCCACACCACCGCGGGGAAGCTCGCGGACCTGCAGCGCCGGATCGAGGAGGCGACACATGCCGGCTCCGCGCAGGCAGTCGAAAAGCAGCACGCCAAGGGCAAGTTGACGGCGCGCGAGCGGATCGCCCTGCTGCTGGACGAGGGTTCGTTCGTGGAGCTGGACGAGCTCGCCCGGCACCGGTCGACCAACTTCGGCATCGATGCCAACCGCCCGTACGGGGACGGGGTGGTCACCGGTTACGGCACCGTCGACGGCCGCACCGTCTGTGTGTACTCGCAGGACTTCACGGTCTTCGGCGGGTCGCTGGGCGAGGTCTACGGCGAGAAGATCGTCAAGGTGATGGACTTCGCCCTCAAGACCGGCTGCCCCATCGTCGGCATCAACGACGGCGGAGGCGCCCGCATTCAGGAGGGCGTCGTGGCGCTCGGCCTGTTTGCGGAGATCTTCCGGCGAAACGTGCACGGCTCCGGAGTCATCCCCCAGATCTCCCTGATCGTCGGCCCGTGCGCGGGCGGTGCGGTCTACTCGCCCGCGATCACGGACTTCACGGTGATGGTGGACAAGACCTCGCACATGTTCATCACCGGCCCCGACGTCATCAAGACCGTCACCGGCGAGGACGTCGGCTTCGACGAACTGGGCGGCGCCCGGACGCACAACGCCACGTCCGGCGTGGCGCATCACATGGCGGGCGACGAGAAGGACGCCATCGACTTCGTCAAGGCGCTGCTGTCCTACCTGCCGTCCAACAACCTCTCCGAGCCGCCGGCCTTCCCGGAGGAGGCGGACCTGGAGGTCTCGGACGCCGACCGGGAACTGGACACGGTCATCCCGGACTCGGCGAACCAGCCCTACGACATGCACACCGTCATCGAACACGTCCTGGACGACGGGGAGTTCCTGGAGACGCAGGCGCTCTTCGCGCCCAACATCATCACCGGGTTCGGGCGCGTGGAGGGCCACCCGGTGGGCGTGGTCGCCAACCAGCCGCTGCAGTTCGCCGGATGCCTGGACATCAACGCGAGCGAGAAGGCCGCGCGCTTCGTGCGCACCTGCGACGCGTTCAACGTCCCGGTGCTGACGTTCGTGGACGTCCCGGGCTTCCTTCCGGGCACCGACCAGGAGTACAACGGCATCATCCGCCGCGGCGCCAAGCTCATCTACGCCTACGCGGAGGCCACGGTCCCGCTGATCACCGTCATCACCCGCAAGGCGTTCGGCGGCGCGTACGACGTGATGGGCTCCAAGCACCTGGGCGCGGACCTCAACTTCGCCTGGCCCACGGCCCAGATCGCCGTGATGGGCGCCCAGGGCGCGGTGAACATCCTGCACCGCCGCTCGCTGGCGGCGGCCGCGTCGCCGGAGGAACAGGAGGAGCTGCGGGCCCGGCTGGTCACGGAGTACGAGGACGCGCTGCTGAGCCCGTACGCGGCGGCCGAGCGCGGCTACGTCGACGCGGTGGTCATGCCGTCGGACACCCGCCGGCACGTCGTGCGCGGGCTGCGCACGCTGCGGGACAAGCGGGAGGCGCTGCCGCCCAAGAAGCACGGCAACATTCCGCTGTGACCACCGACGCCGCCGACACCGTGGAAGGGACGCTGCAGTGATCAAGGTCGTACGGGGCAACCCCACCCCCGAGGAGCTGGCCGCCGCCCTGGCGGTGGTCCAGGCCCGCGCGGCCGCCGGAGCGGCGGCCGCGCCCGATGCGGGGCGGTTGCCCCCGGAGTGGTCCAGCCCGGAGCGCCGGACGGCGGCGCGCCGGACACCGCGGCCCGGGCCGCGGGCCTGGCGCACGTCGTACTGGCCGGCCTGAGCACCGGCCTCGGCGCCTGAGTACGCGTACTCAGGCGCGGGGCACGGCCGGACCGGAGCATGGGGGCATGCTCTGGTCCGACCCGTCCGACGACTCCCCCGACGATCTCCGCGAGGCGCAGCGGATGCTGCGCCGTGCCGGGGTGGTGCTGGCGGTCGGCGTGGTGGTGCTGTTCGTCGTCCTGGGCATGCCGTAACCCGGGTCCCTTTCATCGCAGACGCACCACAAGTTTGCCCCACCAGGAACTACATTCGCCCGATTCGCGTCATCACCAGTGATATGCCGCGAACCGGGGAGTCCGTCACACCATGAACAAGCCTGTCCGCCGTATAGCGATCTTCAGCGGGGTGCTGGTGTTCGCGCTGCTGGTGCGCGCCACCTGGGTGCAGTTCGTCCGCGGCGACGAACTCGCCAACAACGAGCACAACCGGCGCGTGGCCATGGCGAACTTCGCGCAGCCGCGCGGCAACATCATCGTCGGCGGACAGCCGATCACCGGATCCGCCGAGACCGGCGGCGACCTCAAGTACAAGCGCACGTACACCGACGGCAAGATGTACGCGCCCATCACCGGCTTCTTCTCCCAGGGCTACGGCAGCAACCAGCTCGAGAACCTCAACAACAAGCTGCTCAACGGCAGCGACGACCGCCTCTTCCTGCAGCGCACGAGCAACCTGCTCACCGGGAAGAAGAACCAGGGCGGCGACGTCGTCACGACGATCGACCCCAAGGCCCAGAAGGCCGCCTACGAGGGGCTCGGTGACAAGAAGGGCGCCGTCGTCGCCCTCGACCCGCGCACCGGCAAGATCCTCGCGCTCGCCTCCACGCCCTCGTACGACCCGTCGGTCTTCGCGGGGAACTCCACCAAGGACAAGGCGGCGTGGGACGAACTGGAGAAGGACAAGGGCAAGCCGACCCTCAACCGGGCCCTGAAGGAGGTCTACCCGCCCGGCTCGACCTTCAAGATCGTGACCGCGTCGGCGGCCCTGGAGAACGGGCTCTACTCCGACATCAACGCGAGCACCGACTCGCCGGACCCGTGGATCATGCCGGGCACCACGACCAAGCTGCCCAACCAGAACCCCACCGCGCCCTGCACCAACGCCACCCTCAACGTGGCCATGCAGCACTCCTGCAACAACGTCTACGGCAAGGTCAGTTCCGACCTCGGCAAGGACAAGATGCGTGAGACGGCGGAGAGGTTCGGCTTCAACAACCCGAAGGTGGACACCCCGGTCCGGGCCGCGAAGAGCACCTTCCCCGAGAACATCAACAAGTCGCAGACGGCGCTGGCCGGCATCGGCCAGGGCAGCCTGACCGCCTCCCCGCTCCAGGTCGCCATGATGACGGCCGCGATCGCCAACGACGGCAAGCTGATGAAGCCCTACATGGTCGAGGAGCTGCGCAGCCCGGACCTGTCGACGGTCGAGAAGCACAAGCCGGAGGAGATGTCGCAGGCCGTCTCGGAGCAGACGGCCAAGAAGGTCCAGCAGATGATGGAGGACACCGCCACCAAGGGCACCGGCAAGTCCGCGCTCATCGACGGCATCACCGTCGGCGGCAAGACCGGCACCGCCGAGCGCGGCGCGAAGCAGCAGAACCTCGCGTGGTTCATCTCCTATGCCAAGACCGCCGAGGGCTCGCCGGTCGCGGTCGCGGTGATGATCGACCCGGCCGACGACGTCCCCACCGACCAGATCTCCGGCGGCAAACTGGCGGGCCCGATCGCGAAGAAGGTCATGCAGGCGGTGCTGGACAAGTAGGACGGCGCCCCGTCTCGCGCCCCGCCATCGCGCCCCGTAGGGGGCGCGGGGAACTGCGCGAGCAACCACGAACGACCCGCAGCGCACCGCATAGGCTGATCGGCATGACAGAACCCGCACGCCGCCTGGTCCTCGCCTCCCAGTCTCCCGCTCGCCTCGGCCTCCTGCGCCAAGCAGGCCTGGCACCGGAGGTGATCGTCAGCGGCGTGGACGAGGACGCCCTGGACGCCCCCACCCCCGCCGAGCTGGCGCTCGTGCTGGCGGAGGCCAAGGCCACGGCCGTGGCCGCCCGCCCGGACGCCGCCGGGGCCCTGGTGATCGGCTGCGACTCGGTGCTGGAGCTGGACGGCCAGGCCCTCGGCAAGCCGGCCGACGCCGAGGAGGCGACGGCCCGCTGGAAGTCGATGCGCGGCCGCTCCGGCGAGCTGCGGACCGGCCACTGCGTCATCGACACGGCCACCGGCCGCCGGGCCTCGGCGACGGCCTCGACCACGGTGCGCTTCGGCGAGCCGGACGACGCGGAGATCGCCGCCTACGTGGCCTCCGGCGAGCCGCTCCACGTCGCGGGGGCCTTCACGCTCGACGGGCGCTCGGCGCCGTTCGTCGAGGGCATCGACGGGGACCCCGGCAATGTGATCGGCCTGTCCCTTCCCCTGCTCCGCCGGCTGCTCGCCGAGCTGGGGGTCCCGATCACCGGCCTGTGGACCTGACGCCCGACGCCGCCCCGTCCCGTCAGAGCGGGAGTTCCTGGGTCACACGGTTGAGCTGGCCCAGCTGGTTGAGCTGGTCGAGCTTGCCCAGCTGGTTGACGGCGCCGGGGTAGATGCTGGTCTCGGGCTGGCCCGGCTGCTGGGCCTGGCTCGGCGGCGGCGCCGCGACGGGCCCGGCGTGCGAGCTCGGCTCCGCCCGGCGGGCCCCCGGCTTGGCGGCGGGTGCCGCCTTCCCGGCGGGCGCGGTCTTGCCCATGGGGGCACCCTTCGCGGCGGGAGCGCTCTTCCCGGCCGGAGCGGCCTTCCCCGCAGGCGCCTTCCCCGCAGGCGCCTTCGCGGCCGGCGCACCCTTCGCGGCCGGCGCACCCTTCGCGGCAGGAGCGGCCGGCGCGGCCGGCCCCTGCTGGGCCGCCGGTGCGGTCTGCCCGGCCTTCGCCGTCTTCCCGCCCTCGGCCGCCGGCTGAGCGGGCGCCTTGGACGCCGGCTGGGCATCCGGCGTGCTCCTCGGCGGCGGCGCAGGCGTGGGCGCGGACGGCGTGGCGGATGCGGTGGCAGAGGTCACGGAGAGGGCTGCGCCGGCGAGAGCGGCGGCTGCGGCGATGCGCTTGATCATGACTTCATCAACGATGTCATGGCATTTCGGTCACCCTCCGCTGCGCCACCCGAGGGCGGCACCCGCCAACTCCCGCCGCCCGCAAGGACGATGCCGTGGCGCACACGAATTCCGCGCAACCGGGCGGCACTTCGCGTACGCAACTGCACATCCGCCGATGTGCGACGCTGGAAAGCCCCGCCCCGCACCCCCGCCCCGGAAAGGATCACCGTGTCGCAGTCCGTGGACCGCGCCCTGGACGTCCTGGACGCCGTCGCCGCCTCCGCGGACCCGGTACCCGCCAAGACCCTCGCCCGCCGGCTGGGCTGCGGCCTGTCCACGGTGTACGAGCTGCTCGGCACCCTCACCGCGCGCGGGCACCTGGTCCGTACGCCCGCTGGTTACACGCTCGGCTACCGCGTGCCCGCCCTGCACCACGCCTTCCAGCGGCAGATGCAGGTGAGCGACGAGGTACAGGAGTTGCTCGTGCGTATGCGCAAGGCCGTCGGGACGGACGCCTACTTCAGCGCCTACCGGGACGGCGACATCGCCGTCCTCGCCGGCGCGGCCGCCGCCCACCCGGCCACGGGCGGCTTCTCCGTGGGCCACGACGCCACCCCGCACGCCACGGCCCACGGCAAGGTCCTGCTGGCCGCCCTGCCGCGGGCCGCCCGGCTGCGCCGGCTCGCGGCCTCGGGGATGCCCGCCGTCACACCGCAAACGATCACCTCCCCGGAGCTGCTGGACGTCCAGCTGCGCCGGGTGCGGCGGGAGGGGGTCGCGGTGGAGGTCGAGGAGTGCGCGGCCGGAGTGGCCTGTGTGGCCGTGCCGGTGCCCGGGGCGCTGCGGGCCGTCTCGGCGGCGCTGCCGGTGGAGGAGTTCCGCCGGCACGGCCGCCGGGTCACGGAGGCCCTGCGCCATGTCGCGGCGGAGGCGGCCAAGTTGGCCTGAGCGCCACCCCCGACGCCACGGCCGGCCCGGATAACCGCGCCTACCCGTGGGTAAGCAAGAAATCAGAAGGCTCCCCGGGCGCAAACTTTGCTTCACCCGTTCGTAGGGACTCCACAAAGAAACCGCCCCTCGGCCACTACGCGATCATGGAGATCCAGACCACACCGGCACATCGCCTCAGCCGCCCGAAGGCGGCGTACCGTGGTGGTTCTGGGGGCTTCGGTCCACACACGGCTCCCGTCTCACGCTCCGTGTGGGCAAGCTCACCCCGGAAGTCGGGTCGGCACAGAGTGTCGCCAGTACCTAAACTCACCTTGTTTCAAGGAGGGAGCCATCGTGCGCAAGGTGCTCATCGCCAACCGTGGCGAAATCGCTGTCCGTGTCGCTCGTGCATGCCGTGACGCCGGAATCGGGAGTGTGGCCGTCTACGCCGACCCCGACCGTGACGCGCTGCATGTCCGTGCGGCCGACGAGGCGTACGCGCTGGGCGGTGACACCCCGGCGACGAGCTACCTGGACATGGCCAAGGTCCTGGCCGCGGCCGCCGAGTCCGGTGCCGACGCCGTCCACCCCGGATACGGGTTCCTGTCCGAGAACGCGGAGTTCGCGCAGGCCGTCATCGACGCCGGGCTGACCTGGATCGGCCCGCCGCCCCACGCGATCCGCGACCTGGGCGACAAGGTGGCGGCCCGTCACATCGCCCAGCGCGCCGGCGCCCCCCTGGTGGCCGGCACCCCCGACCCCGTCTCCGGGGCCGACGAGGTCGTGGCCTTCGCCGAGGAGAACGGCCTGCCGATCGCCATCAAGGCCGCCTTCGGCGGTGGCGGCCGCGGCCTGAAGGTCGCCCGCACCCTCGAAGAGGTCCCCGAGCTCTACGACTCCGCCGTGCGCGAGGCCGTGGCCGCGTTCGGCCGCGGCGAGTGCTTCGTCGAGCGCTACCTCGACCGCCCCCGGCACGTCGAGACCCAGTGCCTGGCCGACAAGCACGGCAACGTGGTCGTCGTCTCCACCCGTGACTGCTCGCTGCAGCGCCGCCACCAGAAGCTGGTGGAGGAGGCCCCGGCCCCGTTCCTGACGGACGAGCAGAACGCCGAGCTGTACCGCGCCTCCAAGGCGATCCTCAAGGAGGCCGGCTACGAGGGCGCGGGCACCTGCGAGTTCCTCGTCGGCCAGGACGGCACCATCTCCTTCCTCGAGGTCAACACCCGCCTCCAGGTCGAGCACCCGGTGACCGAGGAGGTCACCGGCATCGACCTGGTGCGCGAGATGTTCCGCATCGCCGACGGCGAGGAGCTCGGCTACGACGACCCCGCGGTGCGCGGCCACTCCTTCGAGTTCCGCATCAACGGCGAGGACCCCGGCCGCAACTTCCTGCCCGCCCCCGGCACCGTGACCAGGTTCGCGGCCCCGACCGGCCCCGGCGTGCGGCTGGACGCGGGCGTGGAGTCCGGCTCGGTCATCGGCCCGGCCTGGGACTCCCTGCTGGCCAAGCTGATCATCACCGGTGCCACGCGTGAGCAGGCCCTGCAGCGCGCGGCCCGCGCGCTGGCGGAGTTCCAGGTGGAGGGCATGGCCACGGCCATCCCGTTCCACCAGGCCGTGGTCATCGACCCCGCCTTCACCTCCGACCCGTTCCACGTCCACACCCGCTGGATCGAGACGGAGTTCGCCAACACCATCCAGCCCTTCGCCGGCGGTGCCGCCGCCGAGGAGGACGAGGAGCTGCCCGGCCGCGAGACCGTGGTCGTGGAGGTCGGCGGCAAGCGCCTGGAGGTCTCCCTCCCCGCCTCCCTGGGCATGACCATCGCCCGCACCGCCGCGGCCGGGGGCGCCAAGCCCAAGCGCCGCGCGGCCCGGAAGTCCTCCTCCGCCGCCTCGGGCGACTCCCTCGCGTCCCCGATGCAGGGCACGATCGTCAAGGTCGCGGTCGAGGAGGGCCAGGAGGTCAACGAGGGCGACCTGATCGTCGTCCTCGAAGCGATGAAGATGGAGCAGCCGCTCAACGCCCACAAGTCCGGCACCGTCAAGGGCATCACCGCCGAGGTCGGCGGCTCGGTCTCCTCCGGCGCCGTGATCTGCGAGATCAAGGACTGACGCGGCCCCGCCGCGACCCCCTGGCCCCGAGGGCCCCAGCCAACTCCTGGCCGGGGCCCTCGGGGCTATACATGCCTGGCATCCTTGGCGGACGGGCACCACGGGGCCCCCGAGCGGGAGGACGGACGGAGATGACGGCCGAGACGGCGCAGACGTCACCACGACCCATGCGCGCGGATGCGCGGCGCAACTACGAGCGGCTGCTCGCCGAGGCCCGTACGGCCTTCACGGAGCACGGCACGGACGCCTCCCTCGAGGACATCGCCCGCCGCGCGGGCGTGGGCATCGGCACGCTCTACCGGCACTTCCCCAACCGCACGGCCCTGATGAGCGCCGTCTTCCAGGGCGAGCTGGACGGTCTGCTGGCGCGCTCCCGCGAGCTGCTGGCCTCCCCCGAGCCCTGCCGGGCCCTGGTGACCTGGCTGCGGGCCATCGTGACGCACGCCAGCACCTACCGGGGCCTGTCCCGGGCCCTGATGGCCGCGCAGAGCGACAAGGCCTCCGCCCTGTCCCGCTGCAGCCTGCCGCTGCGGGACGCGGGCAGCATGCTGCTGGCTCGGGCCCAGCAGGCCGGTGCGGTGCGCGGCGGCGTGGACATCGCCGACCTGATGCAGCTGACCAACGCCATTTCGCTGGCGGTCGAACAGTCCCCGGGCGACCCGGAGTTGGCCGACCGGCTGCTGATGCTGACGCTCACGGGTCTGCGCCCGTAGCGCCCCGCAGGGGCGACCGGCCACGACGCACCCGCGGATGACGTACCGGGCGGCGCAAGGGAGGAGGCGCCGCCGCAACCGGACCCGCTACCTCCGGCGGAGATCCGCCACCCGCGCCGTCGACGCCTGGTCGAGGGAGACCGCGCTGCGCAGCTGCGCCCCGGGCGGGCCGCCCTGACCGGGGGCCTCCGGCCGGCCGGGGCCCAGCGGGAGACTGCGCCGCTGGCCCGGCAGGGGCGGCACGTCCCGGCGGCGGGCCGGCACCGGCTCGCCGGGCACTCCCGCCGCCGAACCCGACCCGGCACCCGGCCCGGCGACCGAGATGTGCACGCCCTGGTCGGCGAGCGCCTGGAGCTCGGTGGCGGCACGGTCGTCGTGGGCGGGGGGCTCGTCGGTCACCAGCCGGGTGATGACGTCGGTCGGCACCGTCTGGAACATCGTGTCGGTGCCCAGCTTGGTGTGGTCGGCGAGCACGACCACCTCGGCCGCGGCCTGCACCAGCGCCCGGTCCACACTGGCGGAGAGCATGTTGGACGTGGACAGCCCGCGCTCCGCGGTGAGGCCGCTCCCGGACAGGAACGCTCTGCTCACCCGCAGCCCCTGCAGGGACTGCTCGGCCCCGCTGCCCACGAGGGCGTAGTTGGAGCCGCGCAGGGTGCCGCCGGTCATGACGACCTCGACCCGGTTGGCATGGGCCAGGGCCTGGGCGACGAGCAGGGAGTTGGTGACCACGGTGAGCCCCGGCACCCGGGCGAGCCGGCGGGCCAGCTCCTGGGTGGTGGTGCCGGCACCGACGACGACGGCCTCGCCCTCCTCGACGAAGCTCGCCGCCAGATCGGCGATGGCCGTCTTCTCGGCGGTCGCTAGATGGGATTTCTGCGGGAAGCCGGACTCCCTGGTGAATCCGCCCGGCAGCACCGCACCGCCGTGCCGGCGGTCGAGCAGTCCTTCGGCCTCCAGAGCCCGCACGTCCCGCCGTACGGTCACTTCGGAGGTCTGGACGACGCGGGCGAGCTCACGGAGCGAAACCGCTCCGTTGGCCCGCACCATTTCGAGGATCAATTGACGACGTTCTGCAGCGAACACGAAACCGACAGTAACGCCAACGACCATCTGTTTTCAGCAGGTTGCAGCAATTAACGGAAGTTGTCCGCACTGCAACCCGAGAAGTGGTATGGGCCATCAAGGGCCCCGGAGTCACGCCTCCCGCTGCGTCTTCCGCGTGTGCAGCTGCCGCGCCACCTCGGCGATCGAGCCGGAGAGCGAAGGGTAGACCGTGAACGCGCTGGCGATCTGCTCCACGGTCAGGTTGTTGTCCACCGCGATCGAGATCGGGTGGATCAGCTCGCTGGCCCGCGGGGACACCACGACACCGCCCACCACGATGCCCGTGCCGGGGCGGCAGAACATCTTCACAAAACCGTCCCGGATGCCCTGCATCTTCGCTCGCGGATTGCGCAGCAACGGAAGTTTGACGACACGGGCGTCAATCAGACCGTTGTCCACGTCGGCCTGGGTGTACCCGACCGTCGCAATCTCCGGATCCGTAAATACGTTCGCGGATACCGTCTTGAGATTGAGCGGGGCCACCGCGTCGCCCAGGAAGTGGTACATCGCGATGCGGCCCTGCATCGCCGCCACGGACGCCAGCGCGAAGACCCCGGTGCAGTCGCCGGCCGCGTAGACACCCGGCGCGCTGGTCCGCGAGACCTTGTCCGTCCAGATGTGTCCGGACTCCAGGAGCCGGACCCCGGCCTCCTCCAGTCCGATCCCGGCGGTGTTCGGGATCGACCCCACGGCCATCAGGCAGTGCGTCCCGGTGATCACCCGGCCGTCGGCCAGGGTGACCTCCACCCGGTCGCCCACGCGCTTGGCCGACGCGGCGCGCGAGCGCGCCATCACGTTCATCCCGCGCCGCCGGAAGACGTCCTCCAGCACGGCGGCCGCGTCCGGGTCCTCGCCCGGCAGCACCCGGTCGCGCGAGGACACCAGCGTCACCCTGGAGCCCAGCGCCTGGTAGGCGCCCGCGAACTCGGCACCGGTGACGCCCGAGCCGACCACGATGAGCTCCTCGGGGAGCTCCTCCAGGTCGTACACCTGCGTCCAGTTCAGGATCCGCTCGCCGTCCGGCAGCGCGTCCGGGATCTCCCGCGGGTGGGCACCCGTGGCGATCAGCACGGCGTCCGCGACCAGGCTCTCCTCGGTGCCGTCGGCGGCGCGCACCACGACCGTGCGCGACCCGTCGGGCTCCCGCTGCGGCTCCAGCCGTCCGCGCCCCCGCATCACCCGGCCGCCGGCCCGCGTGACCGACGCCGTGATGTCGTGGGACTGCGCCAGCGCGAGCCGCTTCACACGGCGGTTGACCTTGCCCAGGTCGACGCCGACGACCGTGCCGTCCTCGCCGTCGCCGACGGTGATCCCCAGCTCCTCGTACGAGGAGTCGAAGTTCGTCTTCACCTCGGCCGTCGCGATGAGAGTCTTCGAGGGCACGCAGTCGGTGAGCACCGACGCCCCGCCCAGACCGTCGCAGTCGACGACGGTCACCTCCGCGCCGAGCTGAGCGGCGACGAGCGCCGCCTCGTAGCCGCCGGGTCCGCCACCGATGATCACGATCCGAGTCACGTACTCCATTGTCCCGCACCCATTCGAAGTGACTCCTTCCGGGGCCCGGTTACCCGGCCGCAGCCCGTGTCCGCGCGAGGATCCGTGCGAGGTTCGGCAGAAAATTCCGTACGAACCTCCCTTCGAGACTGCCACCCCAAATGCCGTCCCGCCTCACTCCCGTACCCTCGGAACCATGTCGCTCTACGCCGCGTACGCCGGCAACCTCGATGCGCGGCTGATGTCCCGCCGCGCCCCGCACTCACCGCTGCGCGGCACGGGCTGGCTCAACGGCTGGCGGCTGACGTTCGGCGGGGAACAGATGGGCTGGGAGGGCGCCCTCGCCACCATCGTCGAAGCCCCCCGTTCGCAGGTCTTCGTCGCCCTCTACGACATCGCTCCGATGGACGAGGACTCGATGGACCGTTGGGAGGGTGTCGGCCTCGACATCTACCGCCGGATGCGGGTGCGCGTGCACACGCTGGACGGCGAGGAGCCCGCGTGGGTCTACGTGCTCAACGGCTACGAGGGCGGGCTGCCCTCGGCCCGCTATCTGGGGGAGATCGCGGACGCGGCCGATTCGGCAGGGGCGCCGCACGACTACGTGATGGAGCTCCGCAAACGGCCCTGCTGAGCGGCCGGCGCCCCCGGGGCCGGGGCGCGCCGCCGTGACGAACGCGTCTCGTCGCAAGGCACAAAGCAACAATTGGAACTCCGTAAGCGGCGACATCTACGCGCGTAGGCAGAGAGCGGTTACCCTCGTCCGCGTGAACGCATCAGTTACCCCCCAGACCGACCCGTACGCCGCGGCCGACGCCGCCGCCGCCCGCCTCCGCGAGCTCACGGGCGCCGAGACCCACGACGTCGCCCTGGTCATGGGCTCCGGATGGGTTCCCGCCACCGAGGCCCTCGGCACCCCCGAGGCCGAGTTCGCCGTCACCGAGCTCCCGGGCTTCTCCGCCGCCGCCGTCGCCGGCCACGCGGGCACCGTGCGCTCGTACAAGATCAACGACAAGCGCGCGCTCGTCTTCCTCGGCCGCACGCACTACTACGAGGGCCGCGGCGTCGCCTCCGTCGTCCACGGCGTGCGCACCTCCGTCGCCGCGGGCTGCAAGACCGTCGTCCTCACCAACGGCTGCGGCGGCCTCCGCGAGGGCATGCGCCCGGGTCAGCCGGTGCTGATCAGCGACCACATCAACCTCACGGCGACCTCGCCGATCGTCGGCGCCAACTTCGTCGACCTGACGGACCTGTACTCCCCCCGCCTCCGCGCGCTGTGCAAGGACGTGGACGCGACCCTCGAAGAGGGCGTCTACGTCCAGTTCCCCGGCCCGCACTACGAGACCCCGGCCGAGATCAAGATGATCCGCACCCTCGGCGCGGACCTGGTCGGCATGTCCACCACCCTCGAGGCGATCGCCGCCCGCGAGGCCGGCGCCGAGGTCCTGGGCATCTCCCTCGTGACGAACCTCGCCGCGGGCATGACCGGCGAGCCGCTCAACCATGAAGAGGTCCTGCAGGCCGGCCGCGACTCGGCCGTCCAGATGGGCGAGCTCCTCGCGAAGGTGCTCCCCCGCCTCTGAGGCTCGCCGCTTTCGGCCCCTGGGGCGGTTCCACCACGGGTGGGACCGCCCCTTCCGGGCGTTCTGCGCCCGCACGTGCCCACCCACGTGAGGGGTGCGGGGCGCGACCGGCCCCGGCAGGGGGCGTAAAGGACTATTTGTGGCGGGTGCGGGGCACGCCCAAGGATGCGCCGAGGCCACAAATAGTTCAGCCCCCAGAGGGGCCGGTCGCGCCCCGCACCCCGCCCTGCCCACGCGCCCCAGGCGCACCCCGTATCGCCCCGCAACCTCCGGAGGAACCCCCGTGCAGCGAGACCTCATCGCCCAGGCCAGGACGTGGCTCGCCGAGGACCCCGACCCCGAGACCCGTGACGAGCTCGCCAAGCTCATCGACGCCGAGGACCTCACCGAGCTCGGTGCCCGCTTCGCCGGCACCCTCCAGTTCGGCACCGCCGGCCTCCGCGGCGAACTCGGCGCCGGCCCCATGCGCATGAACCGCTCCGTCGTCATCCGCGCCGCCGCCGGCCTCGCCGCGTACCTCAAGAAGCAGGGCCACGCGAACGGCACGGTCGTCGTCGGCTACGACGCCCGTTACAAGAGCGCCGACTTCGCCCGCGACACCGCCGCCGTCATGGTCGGCGCGGGCCTCGAGGCCGTGGTCATGCCGCGCCCGCTGCCCACCCCCGTCCTCGCCTTCGCGATCCGCCACCTCGGCGCCGTCGCCGGCGTCGAGGTCACCGCCAGCCACAACCCGCCCCGGGACAACGGCTACAAGGTCTACCTCGGCGACGGCTCCCAGATCGTGCCCCCGGCGGACGCCGGCATCGCCGCCGAGATCGCGGCGGTCGCGAGCCTGAACGACGTGCCGCGCCCGGACGCCGGCTGGGAGACGCTCCGCGAGGAGGACATCCTCGGCGCCTACCTGGAGCGCACCGACGCCGTCCTGACCGGTGGCTCCCCGCGTGACGCCCGCGTCGTCTACACGCCCCTGCACGGCGTCGGCCGCGACGTGCTGACCGCCGCCTTCGCCCGGGCCGGCTTCCCCGCGCCGGCCGTCGTGGCCGAGCAGGCCGAGCCGGACCCGGACTTCCCGACCGTCGCCTTCCCGAACCCCGAGGAGCCGGGCGCGATGGACCTGGCCTTCGCGACCGCCCGGGAGGCGGCGGCCCGCGGCGAGGCCCCGGACATCATCATCGCCAACGACCCCGACGCGGACCGCTGCGCGGTGGCCGTGCCGGCGGACGACACCGTCGAGGGCTGGCGCATGCTGCGCGGCGACGAGGTGGGCGCGCTGCTGGCCGAGCACCTGGTGCACAAGAACGCCGCCGGGACGTTCGCGACGACGATCGTCTCGTCGTCGCTGCTCTCCCGGATCGCCGCCGCGAGCACCGGCACGCCCTACGAGGAGACCCTCACGGGCTTCAAGTGGCTCGCCCGGGTGGACGGGCTGCGCTACGCGTACGAGGAGGCGCTGGGCTACTGCGTCGACCCGGAGGGCGTCCGCGACAAGGACGGCATCACGGCCGCGCTGCTGGTCGCCGAGCTGACCGCCGAGCTGAAGGAGCACGGCCGCACGCTGAGCGACCTGCTGGACGACCTCGCGGTCGAGCACGGGCTGCACGCCACCGACCAGCTGTCGGTGCGGGTCGAGGACCTGTCGGTCATCGCGTCGGCGATGCGGCGCCTGCGGGAGCAGCCGCCGGCGGTGCTGGCCGGGCTGCACGTGGTGTCGGCCGAGGACCTGAGCAAGGGCACGGAGTCGCTGCCGCCGACGGACGGCCTGCGGTACCACCTGGCCGGTGACGAGGCCGGGCTGGTCTCAGGGGCACGGGTGATCGTGCGGCCGAGCGGCACGGAGCCGAAGCTGAAGTGCTACCTGGAGGTCGTGGTGCCGGTGGCGGATGCCGCCGCGCTGGCCGGGGCGCGGGTGCGCGGTGGTGAGGTGCTGGCCGCGATCAAGACGGATCTGGCGCGGGCTGCCGGGATCTGACCCTGGTGGGGTGGGCCGGGGGTGGGGTGGGAGCGGGACGGGTCCTTCCGGGGACTGAACTTTTTGTGACGGTCTGTTTCCCGTGAGGGTGCCCCGCCCCCTCGCCACAAAAAGTTTTTACGTCCCTCTCCAGGACCCGTCCCGCTCCCACCCCACCCCCTCACGCCCGTACGGCGACAAGTACCGCGAACACCACCAGCCCCACGGCTGACGGCACCATCACCTCGTAGGCCCAGCGCACCGCAGGGGTACCGTCCCGGTCGGCGAACCTCTCCGCAAGCTCACGCAGATCATCGATCGCCTGGTCGGAGGGCGCCTTGCCCGGCGTCTCCGTCGGGAGGGGAAGCCCTTCCGCGGCCCCGCGGGCCGCGCGGCGCGTGGCCCGCTTCCGCTGCCGCAGCGACACGGGGATCGCCCAGAGCTGGTACTTCTTCCCGTCGGCCAGCACCTCGCTCGAGTACCCCGCGCGGATGTGCTCCACGCTCCCCCAGGGCAGGGTGATCGTGCGGAACGGGTTCCGCACCCGCAGCCGTTCCTCACCGGCCCACACCGCGGGGCGCAGCGTGAACGCGATCACCAGCGGCACCACGCACAACAGCGCGGCGAGCGCGAGCCACGGTGTGCGCCCGTGGCCGCGCAGCAGCGCGTCACCTCCGAGCCAGACGGCCAGGACCAGCAGCAGGACACCGCCGGCGATACCGGCGGGTGAGCGATAGCACCGATCCTTCGGCGGGGTACTCGTCATGGCGCCGATTCTGCCTGAGGCGTTCTATGAGCGCGGGCCCGCGGTCAGGTCGGCGTAGACGACGATGTTGTCGGGCCGGTGCCCGTCCCGCAGCGCACCGCCGCAGGTGATCACGCGCAGCTCGGGACGGTCGGTATTCCCGTAGACCTTCCGGGTCGGAAACTCCTTCTTGTCCACCTGCTCCAGTTCACGAACGCGGAAGGTGGCAGTGGACCCGTCGGCACGGTCGACGACGATCGGATCCCCGATCTTGATCTTCTCGACGTCCTTGAGCACGGCAGGCCCGTCCGCCGTGTCGAAGTGCCCGATGAGCACCGCGGGTCCGGTCTCGCCAGGAGTAACGCCCTTGTCGTACCACCCGATGCGCCCGGCCTGCGCGACGGACGGCACCTGAACAGTGCCATCGTCAGCAAGCCCGAGATCGAGGATGGGCGAGGCGTCCACGGAGGCGGCGGGTATCCGCACCCGAACGGGCTTGGAAGCCGCCATCGGGGCAAGGCTGTTGCTGGGCCGGGGAGCAGCAGTGGTGACAACTTCGGCACCGGCCTTGGGCACATGGCTGCTGCTGCACGCGGCCAGCCCACCCCCCACCACAAGGGCGAGCAGTGCGGCGGCGGGACGGCAGATCACACGAACTCCTTGCAACAGGGATGACGTAAGGGGGCGGGGCGGGAGCGGGACGGGTCCTGGAGAGGGACGTAAAAACTTTTTGTGGCAAGTGCGGGGCACCGGCCCGGGGAACAGGGCTGCCGCAAAAAGTTCAGTCCCCGGAAGGACCCGTCCCGCTCCCGCCCCGCCCCCGCCCCACGGATCAGCCGCGGACGCCCACGGCGCGACGCCGCAGCACGGTGAACGCAACACCCGCAGCGCTCACGGCGGCAAACCCGCCGATGGCCGCGGCGAGCGCCGTGTCGTTGCCCTCGCGCACCCCTTCTGCACCGGCGGCAACACCACCCTCGGGAACGGCCTTGGTCTGGGCGGCGGCATCGGAAGAGGCCAGCTGCACCGAGGCGTTGGCGGCCTTGGCGGCGGCGCCCTTGGCGCCACCAGCGGCGCACCCCTCGGGCAGCTCCGGGAAGGCGTTGGAAGAGCCACCCCAGCGTTGGCCCTCCGTCCGGGTCACGAGCTTCGGGCTGGAACCGTCGGCGCCTTCGATCCGCGCCACAAAGTTGTAGTTCCTCTCAAGCTCGGGGTGCTTGCGGTCGAGCCAGGTACCGATCTGCTCACCGTCACCCTCGTCCTTGAAGCCCGCCTTCGGTCCCTCAAGGTCGTTCATCAGCATGGCGATGGTGCCATTGCCGATGGAAACCTCCTTGGTCACACGACACTTGGCCGCGGCAGGGTCGGCCGAGGTGACAGGGCCTTGGCCGAGGCTCGGCATGTCCCACACGTAGGAGACACTGCCGTCGGCCGCATTGATCGTGATGATCCGCCCGTTGTAACGGACGGAGACATCCTCGCCGAAGACCTCCACGACCTTGCCGACCTTGCCGACCTTGCCATGGAGGACGATCTCCGCTCGGAAGTGGTCGCCCAAGCGGTAGACCGTCACGAAACTGCCGTCCGGCAGCCGACGGGTGCCGACCCGCTTGCCGCTGCCCGTGAGAACTTCGCCGCGCAGGGCGGTCAGAGTGACGTCCATCCCGTGGTACTCGACGGTCACGTCACGCCCGTTGGCAATGAACGACTTGACGACCGAGTCACCGGACATGATGTCGGCCCGGTGCCTCTCGGGGCCGGACTCGTAGACCTTGACCACGGTGCCGTCGGGGAGCGTCGTGGTCCCGTGCTCCCACCAGGTCCCGACGACCTTCTCCTGTCCCGTCTCGGTCTCGTCCTTCTCGGCACCGCCGGCCTTGGCGTCGTCCTTCGGCTTCTCCTCGGTCGCCTTGTCCGTCTTCGACGGCTCCGCAGCAGCCTGTTCGGACTTCTGCGCCTTGCCGGCGGGCGCCGGCACGGCAGGGGTGGTGACGGGGGTGGTGCCGGTACCGGCCTCAACTGCCTTGGCGGCAGGGGCAACAGGGGTGCCCGGCGCAGCAGGCGCGTCGGCGAACGCGGCGGCAGCGGGAGTGAGGACCGCGCTCGCCAGCACGGCAGACGTAACGGCGGCGCGCAGCGCGATGGGGGCACCGCCCATGCCGTTAAGGCTATGGGGGAGGCGGCGCGGGGACAGAGCAGACATGCAGGACTCCTGGCGGAACCGGGCCTGGACAGACCTAGGGCAGAAGAAGAGATAGGGATTTCGCATGCCGCTTCCCTCGGATCGGTGGAGACCGGAGAGGTCAGACGGTGTCGCTGAGAAGAACTCTATGGATCACCTGTGATCAAACTTTCTGCCCTTTGTCACGGAACATCGACAGGTAACGGAAGATCCTTCGCCACTTCCACATGAAGTCGATCAAATCCGGACAGCAGTGCAACAGGAAAGGCCGTCCGTCCCGAAGGGGTGACACGCGCTACGCGCGTAGATATGCTCATCCGGTGACCATGCCCACTGTTCCCTCATACGGCAACGAAGCCGCGGAGCGACTGGCGTCGATGGCGGACGTGACCGCCTCCGACGGTGCGCTGCGCCGCTTCCTGCACGGCCTGCCGGGCGTCGACCCGGTCGGGCTGGAAGCCCGCGCCGCGGCGCTCGGGACCCGCTCGATCAAGACGACGGCGAAGGCGTACGCCATCGACCTGGCGATCTCCATGATCGATCTGACGACCCTGGAGGGCGCGGACACCCCGGGCAAGGTCCGGGCGCTGTGCGCCAAGGCCCTCAATCCGGACCCGACCGACCGCGGTGCGCCCCGTACCGCGGCGGTCTGCGTCTACCCCGACATGGTGGCCACGGCGGCCGCGGCCGTGGCGGGCTCGGACGTCAAGGTGGCGTCCGTCGCCACCGCATTCCCGGCGGGCCGCGCCGCGCTGCCGGTGAAGCTGGCGGACACGGCCGACGCCGTCGCCGCGGGTGCGGACGAGATCGACATGGTGATCGACCGGGGCGCCTTCCTCGCCGGCCGCTACCTGTCGGTCTTCGAGGAGATCAAGGCCGTCAAGGAAGCCTGCCGCAGGCAGGACGGCACGGCCGCCCGGCTGAAGGTGATCTTCGAGACCGGCGAGCTGTCGACGTACGACAACATCCGCCGCGCCTCCTGGCTCGGCATGCTGGCCGGCGCCGACTTCATCAAGACCTCCACCGGCAAGGTCGCGGTGAACGCCACCCCGGCGAACACCCTGCTGATGCTGGAGGCCGTGCGCGACTTCCACGCCACGACGGGCGTCCAGGTCGGCGTGAAGCCGGCCGGCGGCATCCGCACGACCAAGGACGCGCTGAAGTTCCTCGTCCTCGTCAACGAGACCGTGGGTGAGGAGTGGCTGTCGAACCACTGGTTCCGCTTCGGCGCCTCCAGCCTCCTCAACGACCTGCTGATGCAGCGCCAGAAGCTGAGCACCGGGCGCTACTCCGGTCCCGACTACGTGACGGTGGACTGACCATGGCTTTCGAATACGCACCGGCGCCCGAGTCACGCGCGGTCGTCGACATCGCCCCGTCCTACGGGCTGTTCGTCGACGGCGAGTTCCGCGAGGCCTCGGACGGCAAGGTCTTCAAGACCGTCTCCCCCTCCACCGAGGAGGTCCTCTCCGAGGTCGCGCAGGCGTCGGCCGAGGACGTGGACGCGGCCGTCAAGGCCGCCCGCAAGGCCTTCGAGAAGTGGTCCGCGCTGCCGGGTTCGGAGCGCGCGAAGTACCTGTTCCGCATCGCGCGGATCATCCAGGAGCGCTCGCGCGAGCTGGCCGTACTGGAGACCCTGGACAACGGCAAGCCGATCAAGGAGACCCGCGACGCGGACCTCCCGCTGGTCGCCGCGCACTTCTTCTACTACGCGGGCTGGGCCGACAAGCTGGGCCACGCGGGCTTCGGACCGGACCCGAAGCCGCTGGGCGTGGCCGGCCAGGTCATCCCGTGGAACTTCCCGCTGCTGATGCTGGCGTGGAAGATCGCCCCGGCGCTGGCCGCGGGCAACACGGTGGTCCTCAAGCCCGCCGAGACGACCCCGCTCTCCGCGCTGTTCTTCGCGGACATCTGCCGCCAGGCGGGCCTGCCCAAGGGTGTCGTCAACATCCTGACCGGCGACGGCGCGACGGGCGCCGCGCTCGTCGCGCACGAGGGCATCGACAAGGTCGCCTTCACCGGCTCCACGGCCGTCGGCAAGGAGATCGCCCGTACCGTCGCCGGTACGGACAAGAAGCTCACGCTCGAGCTGGGCGGCAAGGGCGCCAACATCGTCTTCGACGACGCCCCGATCGACCAGGCCGTCGAGGGGATCGTCGACGGGATCTTCTTCAACCAGGGCCAGGTCTGCTGCGCGGGATCGCGCCTGCTGGTCCAGGAGTCGATCCAGGACGAGCTGCTGGACGCGCTCAAGCGGCGCATGTCCACGCTGCGCGTCGGCGACCCGCTCGACAAGAACACCGACGTCGGTGCGATCAACTCGGCCGAGCAGCTGGCCCGGATCAAGGCCCTGGCCGACAGCGGCGAGGCGGAGGGCGCCGAGCGCTGGGCCCCGGCCTGCGAACTGCCCACGTCCGGCTACTGGTTCGCGCCGACGCTCTTCACGAACGTCACGCAGGCGCACCGGATCGCCCGCGAGGAGATCTTCGGCCCGGTGCTGTCCGTGCTGACCTTCCGCACCCCCGGCGAGGCCGTCGCCAAGGCGAACAACTCGCAGTACGGCCTGTCGGCGGGCATCTGGACGGAGAAGGGTTCGCGGATGCTCGCGGTCGCGGGCAAGCTGCGTGCCGGAGTCGTCTGGGCCAACACGTTCAACAAGTTCGACCCGACCTCGCCGTTCGGCGGCTTCAAGGAGTCGGGCTTCGGCCGCGAGGGCGGCCGCCACGGTCTGGAGGCCTACCTCGATGTCTGATCGGCTCAGCGTCTTCAAGACCTACAAGCTGTTCGTCGGGGGCAAGTTCCCCCGGTCCGAGAGCGGGCGGGTGTACGAGGTGACCGACTCCAAGGGCAAGTGGCTCGCCAACGCGCCGCTCTCGTCCCGCAAGGACGGGCGGGACGCGGTCGTCGCGGCCCGCAAGGCGGCGGGCGGCTGGGCGGGTGCCACCGCCTACAACCGCGGCCAGATCCTCTACCGCATCGCCGAGATGCTGGAGGGTCGCCGCGACCAGTTCATCGGTGAAGTGGCCGATGCCGAGGGGCTGTCGAAGTCCAAGGCGGCCGCCCAGGTGGACGCGGCGATCGACCGCTGGGTCTGGTACGCGGGCTGGACGGACAAGATCGCCCAGGTCGTGGGCGGCACGAACCCGGTGGCGGGGCCGTTCTTCAACGTCTCCTCCCCGGAGCCGACCGGTGTCGTGGCCGTCGTGGCCCCGCAGGAGTCGTCGTTCCTCGGGCTGGTGTCGGTGATCGCCCCGGTGATCGCCGGCGGCAACGCCGTGATCGTGATCGCCTCCGAGGCGGCGCCGCTGCCGGCGCTGTCGCTGGGCGAGGTGCTGGCCACCTCGGACCTGCCGGGCGGTGTCGTCAACATCCTGTCCGGCAAGGCCGCGGAGATCGCTCCGTCGCTCGCCGCGCACCAGGACGTCAACGCGATCGACCTGGCCGGTGCGGACGCCGAGCTGGCCAAGGCGCTGGAGATCGCCGCGGCGGACAACCTCAAGCGCGTGCTCCGTCCACAGCCTGTGGACTGGTCCGCGGCTCCGGGCACGGACCGCCTGACGGCGTTCCTGGAGACCAAGACCGTCTGGCACCCGACGGGTTCGCTGGGCGCGGGCGGCTCGTCCTACTGACGCCCCCGCACACGGACGGATGGCGGCTCCCCGCGCGGGGAGCCGCCATCGTCGTCCGTACGGACGGGCTCAGACGTACGGACGGTCTCAGGAGCCGCCGGCCGCGGGCAGCAGGTTGGCCGCCGCACCGATCACCGGCAGGTCGCCCACGTGACCGCCCTTGGCCAGCGGGTCGGTGGCCAGCGAGGTGCCCACGGGCTTGAAGTCGGCGACCTGTGTGCGGGCGCCGTTGTCCAGCGGGTCGACGCCGGTGTTGGCCAGCGGGTCGGTCGGGAGGTTCTTGAGCACCGGCGTCAGGCCCTCGAGCGACTTCTCCAGGGCGATGTGAGTGCCTTCGACGGCCGCGAGGACGTCGGTACGGCCGAACTGGGCGCGCGCCTGTCCCGCGGCACTGGCGCCGGCCGCGCTGCCGGCGACGAGCGCGGCGCCTGCGGAAACGGTCAGCCCGACGCGCACCAGGTTGCGCGCGAAGGGCGGAGGGGGATGGGGCGCGGTACGGGCATGCCGTGCGTGCCGTGCGTGGGAGGCCATGACCACCTGCCGGGTCGGAGATTTACGTCAGCGATTGGCAACGGAACGTATCGGAGTGATGACGCTTCGCGCACGCCCCGACCCGGGGGGATCCCCCGTTCGGCCCAATGCGTCACACTGGTGTCCCGTGACTTCCTCCTGCCATCCGCGCGTCGTCCTGCTGACCGGCCCGTCCGGTTCCGGAAAGTCGTCCCTCGCCGCCCGTACCGGGCTGCCCGTGCTCAACCTCGACGACTTCTACAAGGAGGGCGACGACCCCACACTGCCGCTGCTCGCGGACGGTACGGGCACCGACTGGGACTCGCCGCGGTCGTGGGACGCGGACGCGGCCGTGGCCGCCGTCGAGGAGCTGTGCCGCACGTCCCGCACGGCGGTCCCGGTGTACGACATCTCCACCAGCTCGCGGACGGGCGAGAGCGTGCTCGACATCGGCCGCACGCCGCTGTTCATCGCCGAGGGCATCTTCGCCGCCGACATCATCGGGCGCTGCCGGGAGCTCGGCGTGCTGGCCGACGCGCTGTGCCTGCGCGGCCGTCCGTCGACGACCTTCCGCCGCCGGCTGGTGCGCGATCTGCGGGAGGCCCGCAAGCCCGTGTTCTACCTGCTCCGCCGCGGGCTGCGGCTGATGCGCAGCGAGCGCGGCATCGTGGCACGGCAGACGGCGCTGGGCGCCTTCGCCTGCGGCGGGGAGACGGCCATGGGCCGGATCGCCGCGGCGGCCGTGGGCCGGCGGGGGCCGGTGCGTGAGGCGGTGCCGGACACGAAGCCCGCCGCCACCGTCACCGGGGTGTGAACGCGGGAGCGGGCGGGCAGACCCCCCGGCTGCCCGCCCGCTCCCTTTCCCCGTACCCCCCGTTTCCCCCCTCTGTGGTTCCCCCGTGTCCCCCGTTGTCCCCAGGTCTCTCAGGCGACCAGTTCCCCGAAGCACTCCTCGACCGCGCGACCGTTGGCGATGGCCTCGTCGTCGCGCAGCCGGCGCAGCGAGCGCCAGATGCTGCTCTTGACCGTGCCGACGCTGATGTCCAGGATCTCGGCGATCTCCGGGTCCGTGCGGCCCTCGTAGTAGCGCAGGACGAGCATCGTGCGCTGCAGTTCGGGCAGTCGGGCCAGCGCCTGCCAGAGGACGGCGCGCAGTTCCGTGCCGCGCATCGCGTCGTGCTCGGCGGCGGCCTCCGGCAGTTCCTCGGTCGGGTACTCGTTGAGCTTCCGCCGGCGCCAGGCGCTGATGTGCAGGTTGGTCATGGTGCGGCGGAGGTAGCCGCCGACCGCGGCCTTGTCGGTGATCCGGTCCCAGGCGCGGTACGTGGAGAACAGTGCGCTCTGCAGCAGGTCCTCGGCCTCGTACCGGTCGCCGGTCAGGTGGTAGGCGGTCGCGTACAGGGAGGCCCGGCGCTCCTGGACGTAGGCGGTGAACTCGGCCTCCGCCCGCGAAGCGCTCTGCCGGCGTCCCCCCGTGATGTCGGTGACATCGGCCGCCGCAGCAGGCTTCTCCCCGTACGCGATTGCATCCACGGCCACCATGTACGGCGGCCGGACGCGTCCGGTGCCGCGGGAGCACCCCCGTCCTCCCACGGCCCCGGACTTCTCCGAACCCCTGCCGGCGTCGTGCAGGCGCGTGCGAACTGCGCTGGTCGTCGTCGTGGCGTGCAGGGTGTTCATCTCGCGCCCCCCGTCGTGGAGCCGGCCGGTCCGGTAGTGCTCCCGGACCTTGGTCTTGCCCGGTGCATCACAGCCTGCCGGGCCAGTTTCATCGCGTTGTCCGCCGACTGTCACAGCCCTGCAACAGGCGAAGCCGGGGTCGTGACAGGGTCCGTCTGTCGAACTACCGGCCACTCTTAGGCCAGAATGACCACCGTGCCTTTCCTGTTGCTGATCGAGGACGACGACGCCATCCGCACGGCCCTCGAAATGTCGCTGTCCCGCCAGGGTCACCGCGTGGTGACCGCGGCGAGCGGCGAGGACGGTCTGAAGCTGCTGCGCGAGCAGCGGCCGGACCTGATCGTGCTGGACGTCATGCTGCCCGGGATCGACGGCTTCGAGGTGTGCCGCCGGATCCGGCGCACCGACCAGCTGCCGATCATCCTGCTCACCGCCCGGAGCGACGACATCGACGTCGTGGTGGGCCTGGAGTCGGGCGCGGACGACTACGTGGTCAAGCCGGTGCAGGGCCGGGTGCTGGACGCCCGGATCCGGGCCGTGCTGCGCCGCGGCGAGCGGGAGTCCAGCGACTCGGCGACGTTCGGCTCGCTGGTGATCGACCGCTCCGCGATGACGGTCACCAAGAACGGCCAGGACCTCCAGCTCACGCCGACCGAGCTGCGGCTGCTGCTGGAGCTGAGCCGCCGGCCGGGGCAGGCGCTGTCCCGGCAGCAGCTGCTGCGGCTGGTCTGGGAGCACGACTACCTGGGCGACTCCCGGCTGGTGGACGCCTGCGTCCAGCGGCTGCGGGCCAAGGTCGAGGACGTGCCGTCCTCCCCCACCCTCATCCGCACGGTCCGCGGCGTCGGCTACCGCCTGGACGCCCCGCAGTGAACGAGAGCACGAACGAGAACACAGAGAGCGCACAGTGACGGACAAGCCCGGTCGGGTACGGGGCTGGGCCGCAACCAGGAACGTGCTGAAGCTCAGCGTGCGGTGGATCAGCCTGCGGCTGCGGCTGATGCTCGTCTTCGCGCTGGTCGCCCTGGCGGCCGCGGTGTCGGCGTCCGCCATCGCCTACTGGCTCAACCGTGACGCGGTCCTCACCCGGACCCAGAACGCCGCCCTGGACGACTTCCGCAAGTCCCTCCAGGACAACACCGCTTCCCTGCCGCTGCTGCCCACCTGCCCCGAACTGCAGGAGGCCGCGGACCGGATGGCGGCCACCTCGCAGAAGTACGAGGTGCTGCTGATCGGCAAGGTCAAGGGCGGCGGCGACTGCGCCGCGCCGTCCGACCGCGACCTGTTCCCGCTCAAGGTCGTGCCGCAGACCCTGGTCACGGCGGTGAACCGGGAGCGCCGGGTGGACGAGTCGAACCCGTACCCGTACCACCTGTACTGGCAGCGGATCACGCTCGGCGGGAAGCCCTATCTGGTGGGCGGCGCCAAGGTGATCGGCGGCGGGCCCACCGGGTACCTGCTGAAGTCCCTGGAGAACGAGCGCGCCGACCTCAACTCCCTTGCCTGGTCGCTCGGTATCGCCACCGGCCTGGCGCTGATCGGCTCCGCCCTGCTCGCGCAGGCCGCCGCCTCCACGGTGCTGCGGCCCGTGCAGCGGCTCGGCGAGGCTGCCCGGCGGCTCGGCGAGGGCCAGCTGGACACCCGGCTGCAGGTCTCGGGCACGGACGAACTGGCCGATCTGTCACGGACGTTCAACCGGACCGCCGAGGCGCTGCAGAAGCGCGTCGAGGAGCTCAGCGCACGCGAGGCCTCGAGCCGCCGCTTCGTCGCCGACATGTCGCACGAGCTGCGCACCCCGCTGACCGCGATCACCGCGGTGACCGAGGTGCTGGAGGACGAGGCCGACTCCCTCGACCCGATGATCGCGCCCGCGGTGCAGCTCGTGGTCAGCGAGACCCGGCGCCTGAACGACCTGGTGGAGAATCTGATGGAGGTCACCCGCTTCGACGCGGGCACGGCCCGGCTGGTCCTGGACGACGTGGACGTCGCCGACCAGGTCACCGCCTGCATCGACGCCCGTGCCTGGCTGGACGCCGTCGAACTGGACGCCGAGCGCGGCATCGTGGTCCGCCTCGACCCGCGCCGCCTGGACGTCATCCTCGCCAACCTCATCGGCAACGCCCTCAAGCACGGCGGCTCCCCGGTGCGCGTCTCCGTGCGGACCGAGGACGACTCGCTGCGCATCGACGTCCGCGACCACGGCCCCGGCATTCCGGAGGACGTGCTGCCGCACGTCTTCGACCGCTTCTACAAGGCGAGCGCCTCCCGGCCGCGCTCCGAGGGCAGCGGGCTGGGCCTGTCGATCGCCCTGGAGAACGCGCACATCCACGGCGGCAAGATCACCGCCGCCAACTCCCCCGAGGGCGGTGCCGTGTTCACGCTCACCCTGCCCCGCGACGCCTCCAGCCTCACCGAGGACGGCGAGGACGACGGCGGCACGGCGGAAGGGGGCGGGCAGTGAGACGCCGCCGCACCGCCGCCCGCACCGCCGCGCTGGCCGCCGGGCTGGCCCTGCTCGCCGGCTGCGGCATCCGCGGCACGGCCGTCCCCGTGGACGCGGGCAGCGCCCCGTCGCGCGCGACGTGTGTCGTGCGCCCCGGCGCACAGAACGCGCTGCCCACCGGAAGCGTCACCGTGTCCGTCCAACTGGTCTGCACCTCTCAGCTACTGCCCGTGACGCGCGCGGTCGTGCTCCCCGCCGCCGACGACGCCGTGCAGGTCGCCTCCGCGCTCCTGGAGGAGCTGCGCCGGCAGCCCTCGCCCGCCGAGGACGAGGCCGGATTCTCCACCTCCGTCCCCTCCAGGCTCGGCGTCGGCGCCCCGCACAAGGGCGACCCCGCCGGCACGCTGCGCCTGAACACCGCCCCCGACCAGCTGCCTCCCGTGGCCCTGGCCCAACTCGTGTGCACCTTCGGGGGCACCGCGGCGGCCGACGGCCGGGGCACCGTGATCCTGGGCGGGCCGGGGGACGACGACCCCAAGGGCTACCAGTGCACCGACGAACTGCGCACGCACCCGGAGAGCATCCGCGGAACGGGCGCCACCGTCTCTTGACGCAGCGCTGACTCTCCGTGCCCGGCAGGCGGAACCGCACGCCCCGCGCGCGGCGTCCGTAGGGGCGTGCAGCGTCATGGCTATGGCGGTACGCCCGCCCTCCGATACCGCTACCGCGTCGCGGGCTGCGTCCTCCTGGCCGCATACCTCCTCGTGCTCGGCTGGCTCGCCCTGCGCCCGCTGACCGCACCCTGGGTGACCGCCGTGCATCTGGAGCCCCTGGCCACGATCCGCGCCGACCTGGCGCTGGACCCGTGGGACGCGGCCTGGGCCATAGGAGCGGGGGTCGTGCCCTACGCGCCGCTGGGCGTGCTGCTGCCGTGGGCGGGCGGCCGGCTCGACGTGTCGCCGGTGGGCTCGCTGATGCGCACGGTCTTCACCTGCGCCATGCTCTCCCTCGCCCTGCAGGTCGTGCAGAGCGGCGTGGCCGGGCAGATCCTGGACGCCGATGCGCTGCTGCTGAACGTGGCGGGGGTGACGCTGGCGCACCTGGCGGTGGTCCCGCTGGTGCGGGCGCGGCTGCGCAGGCGGGCGGGGGCCGGCACCGGTCGCAGGGCGGACCCCGGGGGTGGACTCCGGAAGGACGCGGCCGCCCGCCGCCCCCTCCTCCGGGAGGACCGGGACCGGAGCCTGACCCCTACGATGCCCAGGGTCGGGATCGCCCCGTAGAGTGACGCTTTGCTCAGGATCGCGCCCGTAGCGTGGTGGATGTCGGGAAACGTTCCCGCACTGTCCCCCATAGCCCTGAACGGGCATGGGGGGGGGATCCCCACTCGCGAGGAGTCCGTCATGTCCGCCCCGCTGGTCCGCCCCCGTCACCACAGGATGATCGCCGGAGTCTGCGCGGGCCTGGCCCAGCGGTTCGGCACGTCCCGCACGACGATGCGGGTGCTGTTCCTGCTGTCGTGCCTGCTGCCCGGCCCGCAGTTCCTGCTCTACCTCGCGCTGTGGATCCTGCTGCCCTCGGAAGGGGACAAGGAGTCCTCCGCCTGGTGACCCGTGACCGCACACGAACGCGCGACGGCCGCGCGCCCGGGACCCGCCGGGTGCGCGGCCGTCGCGCTGTTCTTCAGTCCTGCCGTCAGCGGCCGAGCGAGAGGCCCTTGGCCGGGATCACCCCGGGAGGCACCAGGCCGAGCAGGCCCTTGTTGCCCTTGTTGTCCATGGGGTGCAGGTTGCGGTCGAGCTTGTTGTCCATGGCCATGTCCGCCGCCCTGCCCACCTGCTGCGGCAGGTGCGAGTTCATCACCTCGTCCGTGCTGCGGACGACCGGGCCGCCCGCGGGCACCAACTGGCCGACCTGCTGGGCGGGAACGGTCTGCCACGCCGTGACGGCGGTGTCGGCGGCCGACTCTACGACTCCGGTGGCCGCGGACGCGGTGCCGGCCCCGGCGGCCGCGACGAAAACACCGAGCGCGGCGGCACCGAGAATCTTGAGGGATCCTGGCTTCATCTGAATTCTGTCCTCGCGACGGGGGAACGGGGATATGTGCAGCGGCACTGCAACCTAGCCACGAGAACGAGTGGGCCGCAATAGACGACACGGCCGGGACCCGATGAAGTCCCGGCCGTGTCCGCGGTATTCGGCTGTCTTGCGCAAGAGGCTCCGACCGGCGGCCGAACCACAGGTCAGACGCTTTCCGGTGGCGGCTTAACGGAACAGCCACTCGGCCTTGAGCTCGGCGTATCCCGGCTTGATCACATCGTTGATCATGGCCAGACGTTCATCGAATGGGATGAAGGCGCTCTTCATCGCATTGACGGTGAACCACTGCATGTCGTCGAGCGAATAGCCGAAGGCCTTGACCAGGTGCTCGAATTCGCGGCTCATGCTGGTACCGCTCATCAGACGATTATCGGTATTCACCGTGAGCCGGAAGTGCAGCTTGCGGAGCAGACCGATCGGGTGCTGCTCGTACGAAGCAGCTGCCGCCGTCTGGAGGTTGGAGGTCGGGCACATCTCCAGCGGGATGCGCTTGTCCCGCACGTACGAGGCCAGCCGGCCGAGCCTGGCACTGCCGTCCTCGGCGATCTCGATGTCGTCGATGATCCGCACGCCGTGGCCGAGCCGGTCGGCGCCGCACCACTGCAGGGCCTGCCAGATCGACGGCAGGCCGAAGGCCTCGCCGGCGTGGATCGTGAAGTGGTTGTTCTCGCGCTTCAGGTACTCGAAGGCGTCGAGGTGGCGGGTGGGCGGGAAGCCCGCCTCGGCGCCCGCGATGTCGAAGCCGACGACGCCGGAGTCCCGGTAGCGGTTGGCCAGTTCGGCGATCTCCAGGGCGCGGGCGGCGTGCCGCATGGCGGTGAGCAGCGCGCCGACGCGGATGCGGTGGCCGTTCTCCTTGGCGCGCCGCTCGCCCTGGCGGAAGCCCTCGTTGACGGCCTCGACGACCTCTTCGAGGGTGAGCCCGGCCTCCAGGTGCTGCTCGGGGGCGTAGCGCACCTCGGCGTAGACGACGCCGTCCGCGGCGAGGTCCTCGGCGCACTCGGCGGCGACCCGGACCAGCGCGTCCCGCGTCTGCATGACGGCGCAGGTGTGCGCGAACGTCTCCAGATAGCGCTCCAGCGAACCGGAGTCGGCGGCCTCCCGGAACCAGACGCCCAGCTTGTCCGGGTCCGTCTCGGGAAGCTTGTCGTAGCCCGTCTCGCGGGCGAGATCGACGACCGTGCCGGGGCGGAGCCCACCGTCGAGGTGGTCGTGGAGCAGCACCTTCGGCGCGCGACGGATCTGCTCGGGAGTCGGCAGGGTGGTCGGTTGGGAGTGGGTCTCGCTCGTCATTTCGGCACTGTAGCCCCTACGCGCGTAGATGTCGGCGAACGATACGGAACGGTGACCCGACGGCCGGGTGGACACGGCCCGGCCTTCTGCCATCGTTGTCTGCCATGGCTCAGGAAGCGCTGTCGGGAGAACGGGCGGGGGCGCCCCGGCTCGGAAAGCCGCTCGGCGCCGGAGGCTCCGGAACCGCCGAGGACGCCGTGCACGCGGCGGCCCTGCTGCTGCCCGCGGGCCGGGCCGCCGGGGGGCGCCGCCCCTCGCCCCTCGCGCTCGCCGCCCAGCGGCCGTTGGCCCGCCGGCTGGCCCGGGCGGCCGGGGCGGACGGCCTCGTCACCCATGTCGTGCGGTACCGCCGCGCGGGCTGGAACGGCGGCTCCGCGGACCCGGTCCACGACGTGGCGTGGGCGGCCGGGGAGGTGCTGCGGCGCTACGGGGACGTACCGGTGTGCCTGATCGGTACGGGCATGGGCGCCCGGGCCGCACTGCGGGCGGCCGGGCACCCGGCCGTGACGGCGGTGCTGGCCCTGGCGCCGTGGCTGCCGGACCCGGAGGCGGTGCTGGACCCGGACCCGGTACGGCAGTTGGCCGGGCGGCGGGTGCTGCTGGTGCACGGCACCAACGACACGCGCACGGACCCGGATCTGTCGTTCCGGCTGGCGGAGCGGGCGAAGAAGGTCAACCGCGACGTGTGCCGCTTCGAGGTCCACTCGGACGGCCACGCCCTCGCCGAGCACCGCCCCGAAGTCCTCGCCCTGGCGGCCGACTTCGTCCGCGGCTCACTCTTCGGCCACCCGTACGCCCGCCCCCTCACGGACGCCCTGGCGGCTCCGCCGCCGCTGGGGCTGCGCATGCCGCTGGCCGCCGGCTTCGGGGAGTCGTTGCGGTACTGACGGTTGGTTCGGCACCGCCGGACCGGTTGTCGGTGGTTGCTCACCGTTGCGGCGGAGTCATAGAGGCAGGGCAGCCTCTATGACTCCGCCGCAACGGCGCTCGGCCCACGGCTGCGTGACCGGCGGTGCCGGACCGGGCGCAGGCCCGCGCAACGTCACCGGTGCAGCAACTGCCCCCTGCGGGACAGCAGGAACCGTTTGAACGCGGCCACCGGCGGCGTGTCCGGGTGGCCGTCCAGCCACGCCACCCCGATCTCCCGTACCGCGCGCGGAGCGGTCACCGTGAGTTCCACGATGCCGGGACGCGGCACGGCCGGCGGTGGGAGCAGGGCGACGCCCAGGCCCGCGGCCACCAGGCCGCGCAGCGTCTCCGGGTCCTCGCCCTCGAACGCCACCTTCGGTGCGAAACCGGCCTCCGCGCACAGCGCGTCCGTGATGCGCCGCAGCCCGTATCCCGGTTCCAGGGTGACGAAGAGCTCGGCCGACGCCTCGGCGAGGCGCACGCGTCTGCGGGCGGCCAGCCGGTGGTCGTCGGGGACGACGAGCCGCAGCTTCTGCTCGTCGAGCCGGCGCGCCACCAGGTCCGGCGCGTCCGGCACCGGCGAGGTCAGGCACAGGTCGAGCCCGCCGTCGCGGAGCCGTTCCAGCATGGCCTCGCCGTAGTTCTGGACGAGTTGGAAGCGCACCCGCGGGTGGTCGGCGCGGAAGGCGCGGATGAGTCCGGGTACGGTCTCGGAGCCCATCGTGTGCAGGAAGCCGAAGGCGATCTTGCCGGAGGCGGGGTCCGCGTCCTCGCGCAGGGTCTCGGCGGCGCGGTCGACCTCGTACAGGGCACGCTCGACGGAGCCGAGGAAGGCGCGGCCCGCGGCGGTGAGCGAGACGGTGCGCCCGTGGCGGGCGAACAGCGCGACGCCCAGGTCGTGTTCGAGGCGGGCCATCGAGCGGCTGAGCGTGGACTGCGGCATGTCCAGCTGGTGCGCAGCGCGCGTCACGTGTTCCTGGCGGGCGACGGCGACGAACTGCGCGAGGCGCGGAGTCAGCGCCGCCGCCCACGAGTCGGCCTCGACGTCGACTGTTGCAGGGATGTCTTTTTCGTTGCCACGCGGTGACAGGGACCGCGCTGACCTCGGCTCATGCAGCACAGCATCGATTATCCCCATTCTGTGCATTGGACGCATGAGATGCAGGGTGCAATGTTTGAGGCATGCCTCCCGCCGATACCGGGGCATCCGCCGCCATAGCGCGTCCGGATGCCGCTGCCCAGCCGTCCCCCGCCGCCTCCACCGACACCCGGCTGACCCCCGGCGGGCCCGGCTACCGCCGGATGAGCTTCTCGCTCTTCGCCGCAGGTGTCGCCACGTTCGCCCTCCTCTACTCCACGCAGGCGCTGCTGCCCGCGATCTCCGACGACCTCGGGGTGACGCCGGACCGGGCGAGCTGGACCGTCTCCGCCGCGACCGGCGGACTGGCCGTCGCCGTCGTCCCGCTCAGCGCGCTCTCCGAGCGCTTCGGGCGGCGCACGATGATGACCGCGGGGCTGTGCGTCGCCGCGCTGCTGGCGCTGCTGGTGCCGCTGGCTCCGGGCCTGGGGTGGCTGGTCGCGCTGCGCGCCGTGCAGGGTGCGGCGCTGGCCGGGGTGCCGGCGTCGGCGATGGCGTACCTGGCGGAGGAGGTGCGGCCGAAGGCGCTGGTCGGTGCGATCGGGCTGTTCGTGGCCGGCAATGCGATCGGCGGCATGACCGGCCGCATCCTGGCCGGCTGGGTGACGCAGGCCTGGGGCTGGCGGGCGGGCCTGGCCGCCGTCGGCGCCCTGGCGGTGGTGTGCGCGCTGGCGTTCCGCGTCCTGGTGCCCCGGGCCCGGCACTTCGCGCCGGCCCCGCTGTCGGTGCGCAACCTGGCCCGTACGCTCGGGACGCACCTGTCGGACCCGCTGCTGTGCCGGCTGTACGCGATCGGCGCGCTCTTCATGACCGTCTTCGGCGCGGTCTACACGGTCGTCGGCTACCGCCTGGCGGCGGCCCCGTTCTCGCTGCCGCAGGGCGTGGTGGGCTCGATCTTCCTGGTCTACCTGGTCGGCACGGCCTCGTCGGCGGCGGCCGGCAAGCTGGTGGGCCGGCTGGGCCGGCGGGGTGCGCTGTACCTGGCGCTGGGCACGACGTCGCTGGGTCTGCTGCTGACGCTGAGCAGTTCACTGCCGGCGGTGCTGGCCGGGCTGATCCTCATCACGGCCGGCTTCTTCGCGGGCCACGCGGTGGCGAGTTCCTCGGTGAGCCGCACGGCGAAGACGGGCCGCGCCCAGGCCTCGGCCCTGTACCAGACGGCGTACTACGCGGGCAGCTCGGTGGGCGGCGCACTGGGCGCAACGGCCTTCCGCGAGGCGGGCTGGGACGGCACGGTGGTCCTGGGCCTGCTGGCGATGGTGGGTGCGGCTGCGGTCACCCTGTACGCGACCCGGAAGGCGCTCGTGGAGCGGCGGTTGGCGATGCGGGCGTAGGGCGCCGCGCCACAGAACCCGAAGGGCCCGCCCCGCCACCTGTCCTGGTGGGGGCGGGCCCTTCGCTGTCAGGTGGCGGGGAAAGTGCCGGTGTCGATCACGAGGTCGAACGGTTCGGGGAGGTGGATCTCATCGCCGAACTTCCCGGCCTGCAGGATTCGGTAGACATCGTCCTTCGGCTCGCCGTACAGCGTGATGGTCGGTCCGCCTTGTGCCCACCTGTCGACAAGGAGATAGAGGGGTGCTCCAGCGTGCGCATACGCCGCAGGCTTGCTGACCCGGTCGTGCCGGAGGCTGGACTTCGACGTGATCTCCGCGACGAACGCCGAGGCAGCCGCGGGAATGTACTGCTCGGACTCGGACAGCTCAAGGAGTTCGGACTCCGGCGCCACCACCAGGTCGGGGATGAACAAGCCACTGCGCGACGGCACAGAGACCGCGAGCGTCTGATAGATCCCCCAGTCCTCCGGAATCACCGTGTAGAGGGAGCGCTGAAGCTTTCCTGCGATGACGTTGTGCCTGTTGGCAGGCGCTGGTGACACGGTGATGATCCCCTCGATGATCTCCACCTTGCAGCCCTCGGGCGCATCCGTCTCTTCCCAGATGCGGACGAGCTCGTCCCACTCGGGGCCGGGGCCCTGCGAGTAGTCCATGGGGAGTGCGCTCACGGCGGTCTCCTTGTGTCGGAACATCACCGATCCCAGCATGACGAACGGGACCGGCGGAGGTCCACCGATCCCGTTCACCCGTACGAGCAGCGTCGGTTATGCGATCCGCCCCATCACGATCGGGTTCGGCGTGAACGCCGTCCCCGCGGCGGCGATCTCCACGCCACCGTCCAGCGCGGCGAGCGCATAGTCGAACTTCTCCGGCGTGTCCGTGTGCAGCGTCATCAGCGGCTGCCCCGCCACGACGGAGTCGCCCGGCTTGGCGTGCATCTCGATGCCCGCGCCGGCCTGCACCGGGTCCTCCTTGCGGGCGCGGCCCGCGCCCAGGCGCCAGGCCGAGACGCCCACGGCGTAGGCGTCCAGCTTGGTGAGGACGCCCGTCGAGGCGGCCTTCACCACGTGCTGCTCCCGGGCCACCGGAAGCACGGCGTCCGGGTCGCCGCCCTGGGCGATGATCATGCGGCGCCAGTGGTCCATGGCGGAGCCGTCGGCCAGGGCCTTGGCCGGGTCGGCGTCCTTCACGCCCGCCGCGTCGAGCATCTCGCGCGCCAGGGCGATGGTCAGCTCGACGACGTCCGCCGGGCCGCCGCCCGCGAGGACCTCGACGGACTCGCGGACCTCGAGCGCGTTGCCCGCGGTGAGGCCGAGCGGGGTGGACATGTCGGTGAGCAGCGCGACCGTCCTGACACCGTGGTCGGTGCCCAGGCCCACCATGGTGGAGGCGAGCTCGCGCGCGTCCTCGATGTTCTTCATGAAGGCGCCGGAGCCGACCTTCACGTCCAGGACCAGCGAGCCGGTGCCCTCGGCGATCTTCTTCGACATGATCGAGCTGGCGATCAGCGGGATCGCCTCGACCGTGCCGGTCACGTCGCGCAGCGCGTACAGCTTCTTGTCCGCCGGCGCCAGGCCGTCGCCCGCCGCGCAGATGACGGAGCCCACGTTGCGCAGGACGTCCATCATCTCGTCGTTGGAGAGCAGGGCCCGCCAGCCGGGGATGGACTCGAGCTTGTCGAGGGTGCCGCCGGTGTGGCCGAGGCCGCGGCCGGACAGCTGCGGGACGGCGGCGCCGCACGCGGCGACGAGCGGGGCCAGCGGCAGGGTGATCTTGTCGCCGACGCCGCCGGTCGAGTGCTTGTCGGCGGTGGGCAGCGGCAGCGAGGAGAAGTCCATGCGCTCGCCGCTCTTGATCATCGCGGCGGTCCAGCGGGCGATCTCCGCCCGGTCCATGCCGTTGAGCAGGATGGCCATCGCGAGGGCGGACATCTGCTCGTCGGCGACCTCACCGCGCGTGTACGCGTCGATGATCCAGTCGATCTGCTCGTCGTTCAGGCGGCCGCGATCACGCTTGGTGCGGATGACGGAAATGGCGTCCATCGGCAGTGCTTCCTTACGTCATGGGTGCTCGAACGCCGAACGGGCCGGTCGTGGTTCCTCCCAGCCCGTCAGGCGTTCGATGACATTGTCAGCGATTGAGGTCGGCGGGACCAAACGCATCCGGCAGCAGCTCCGCCAGCGGGCGGATGCCGGACGTGGTGTCCACCGCGAGCTCGGGGCCGCCGTGCTCCCACAGCAGCTGGCGGCAGCGGCCGCACGGCATCAGGACGTTGCCGTGGCGGTCGCAGCAGGTGAAGGCCGTGAGCCGGCCGCCGCCCGAGGCGAAGAGTGCGGAAACCATTCCGCACTCGGCGCAGAGCGCCACGCCGTACGCGGCGTTCTCCACGTTGCAGCCGGTGACGACACGGCCGTCGTCGACCAGGCCCGCGGCCCCCACGGGGAAGTCCGAGTACGGGGCGTAGGCCCGGGACATGGCGTCCCGGGCGTGCGCACGCAGGGCTTCCCAGTCGACCTGGACGGAAGAGGTCATTTGCCCTGTCCCTTCCGGTACGGCTTGCCGTTGGCCTTGGGCATCCGCAGCCGTTGCGCGGAGACCGACAGCACCAGCAGCGTCGCCACGTACGGGGTGGCGTCGACGAACTCCAGCGGCACGGTCTTGGTCAGCGCGTACCAGACGGCCAGCGCCACCGCGATGCCCGCGCTGATCAGCGCCGGCTTCTGCTTGCCCTGCTTGAGCCGCCACGCGGCCAGGCCGATCAGCAGCACCGCCAGGAGCAGCAGCAGCGCGTGGACGGTCGGGCCGCCGGAGCGCAGCTGGAGGCTGTCCATGAAGCCGAACAGGCCCGCGCCCATGGCGACGCCGCCCGGACGCCAGTTGCCGAAGATCATCGTGGCGAGACCGATGTAGCCGCGCCCGCCGGTCTGGCCGTCGGAGTACATGTGCGTGCCGATGGCGAGGAACGCACCGCCCAGGCCCGCGAGGGCGCCGGAGACGATGACGGCCGCGTACTTGTACACGTAGACGTTGACGCCGAGGGACTCGGCGGCCACCGGGCTCTCGCCGCAGGACCGCAGCCGCAGGCCGAAGCCCGTGCGCCACAGCACGAAGAACGTGCCGACGAACAGCGCGGCGGCGACGATCGTCAGCCAGGACACCCCGTCGACGAGGCTGTCGAGCATGCCCGCGAGGTCGGAGACGAGGAACCAGTGGTGCTTCTCGACCGACGTCAGCCAGTCCGACAGGCCGGGGATGGAGAAGTTCCCCATGTTCGGCATGGGCGGCGACTGCTTGTCGTTGCCGCCGGCCTGCTGCGCCGCGCTGCCCTCCGCGCCGAAGAGCGTCTTGGCGGCGTACTGGGTGATGCCGAGGGCCAGGATGTTCATGGCCACACCGGAGATGATGTGGTCCACGCCGAAGGTGACGGTGGCGAGGGCGTGCACGAGGCCGCCGAGCGCACCGCCGACGACGCCCGCCAGGGCCGCGGCCCAGGGGCCGTGCTGCCAGCCCATCCAGCCGGCGCAGAAGGTGCCGAGCATCATCATGCCTTCGAGGCCGATGTTGACGACACCGGACCGCTCGGCCCACAGGCCGCCGAGGCCCGCGAGTCCGATCGGCACGGCCGCGCCGAGCGCGCCGCTGAACTGGCCCGCGGACGTGAGGTCCTCGGCGCCGGTGATCACGCGCAGCGCCGAGAGCAGCACCAGTCCGCCGGCGACGATCAGCAGGACGACGGGGTAGGAGAGCTTGCGCTTCCCGTCGTCGTTGTTGCTCCGCAGCCTCTTGGCGAGCGCAGTGGTGAAGGTCGTACTCACGCGGATACCTCCGCCTTGTCGCTCTTGCGGGCCTGGGCGGCGAGCTCCTCGCCGACCTTCCGCTGCTGGGCCTTGAGTCCGTACCGGCGGACGAGCTCGTATGCGATGACGACGCACAGGACGATGACGCCCTGGATCACGCCGACGATCTCCTGCGCATAGCCCTCGAACTCCAGCTGGGTGCCGGTGCGTTCGAGGAAGCCCCAGAGCAGGGCGGCGAGCGCCATGCCGACGGGGTTGTTGCGGCCGAGCAGGGCGATGGCGATGCCGGTGAAGCCGATGCCGGTGGGGAAGTCGGTGCCGTAGTTGTACGAGACGCCGAGCAGGGTCGGCATGCCGACGAGGCCGGCGAGGGCACCGGAGATCAGCATGGAGGTGATCACCATGCGCTTGACGCTCACGCCGCTGGCCTGGGCCGCGGTCTCGGACTGGCCCACGGTGCGCAGGTCGAAGCCGAAGCGGGTGCGGTTGAGGAGGAACCAGTAGGCGAGGCCGGCGAGGGCGGCGATCACCACGAAGCCGTAGATCGGCTTGGTCTGGGTCGGGATCTCGAAGAAGTGCGCGGAGTCCGGCAGGTAGGGCGTGTGGATCAGGTTGCCCTCCTTCTTCGCGAGCCGGCCGTCCTGCAGGAAGTAGCCGATGACCGAGGCGCCGATGGCGTTCAGCATGATCGTGCTGATCACCTCGTTGACGCCGCGGCTGGTCTTCAGCAGACCGGCGATGCCCGCCCAGAGCGCGCCGACCGCCATCGCCACGATGATGATCACCGGGATCTCGATGAAGCCCGGCAGCGTCAGCGCACCGCCGACGACGGCGGCGAAGAAGGCCGCGATGCGGTACTGGCCGTCGACGCCGATGTTGAAGAGGTTCATCCGGAAGCCGACGGCCACCGCCAGCGCCGAAAGGTAGTACGGCGTCGCCTTGTTGATGATCCAGACCTGGCTGTCGGCCTTCGAGCCGAAGTCGATCATCACCTGGTAGGCGTGGAACGGGTCCTTGCCGGTGACGCCGATGATGATCGAGGTGATGGCGAGGGCGGCCACGATCGCCAGGACCGGGGCGGCGAGGCCCAGGATCAGCCTGTTCTTGTCGATCTTCTTCACTTCGTCACCGCCTCCGCTTCTTCTTGTTCTTCTTGTTCTTGGAGTTGCTGTTCCGGTTGTTCCCGGGCTTCTTGGCCTGCGGGGACGCACCGGCCTTCCGGGGCCCGGCCGCCGGCTCCGGGGACGCGCCCCGCTCCGGCGGCTTCGGCTTCCCGCCGGACTTCGGCTCGCCCTGCCCGCTGTCGTCCTGCCCGCCGTCGTCCTGCCCGCCCTCCTCGTGGTGTTCGAGGTGGCCGCTGGCGGCGCCGGTCATGGCGGAGCCGAGCTCCTCCGGGGTGATCGTGGCCGGGTCGGCGTCGGCGACCAGGCCGCCGCGGAACATCACCCGCAGGGTGTCGGAGAGCCCGATCAGCTCGTCCAGGTCGGCGGAGATCAGCAGCACGGCCAGGCCCTCGTGGCGCGCCTCGCGGATCTGGTCCCAGATCTGCGCCTGCGCACCGACGTCCACGCCCCGGGTGGGGTGGGCGGCGATGAGGAGCTTGGGCAGGTGGCTCATCTCGCGGCCGACGATCAGCTTCTGCTGGTTGCCGCCGGACAGCGAGGCCGCGGTGACGTCGATGCCGGGCGTGCGCACGTCGAACTCGCGCACGATGCGCTCGGTGTCGGCGCGCGCCGCCTTGGTGTCGATCAGGCCGTGCTTGCTGTTGGGCCGCTCGGTGACGTGGCCGAGGATGCGGTTCTCCCACAGCGGGGCCTCCAGCAGCAGGCCGTGGCGGTGGCGGTCCTCGGGGATGTACCCGATGCCGTCCTCGCGGCGCTTGCGCGTGGGGGCCTTGGTGATGTCCTCGCCGTCCAGGGTCACGGTGCCGGCGTCCGGGGAGCGCATGCCCATGATGGCCTCGACGAGCTCGGCCTGGCCGTTCCCCTCGACGCCCGCGAGGCCGAGGACCTCGCCCTTGTGGATGGTGAAGGAGATGCCGTCGAGCACCGCGCGCACGACGCCGTCGGAGTCGGTGGCCGACAGGTGCAGGCCGTCGACGGTGAGCATCGGGACGTCGGTGACCGTGGACTCGCGGGTCTCCGGCGAGGGCAGTTCCTCGCCGACCATCAGCTCGGCGAGCTGCTTGGGCGTGGTCTCGCTGGGGACCGCGGTGCCGACGGTGGTGCCGCGCCGGATGACGGTGATGTCGTCGGCGACGGAGAGCACTTCACCGAGCTTGTGCGAGATGAAGATGACCGTCAGGCCCTCGGACTTGAGCTCGCGCAGGTTGTCGAAGAGCGCGTCGACCTCCTGGGGGACCAGGACGGCGGTGGGCTCGTCGAGGATCAGCGTGCGCGCGCCGCGGTAGAGGACCTTGAGGATCTCCACGCGCTGGCGGTCGGCGACGCCGAGGTCCTCGACGAGGACGTCGGGGCGCACGCCGAGGCCGTAGGCGTCGGAGATCTCCTTGATCTTCGCGCGGGCCCTGCCGCCGATGCCGTGCAGCTTCTCGGCGCCCAGGACCACGTTCTCCAGGACGGTGAGGTTGTCGGCGAGCATGAAGTGCTGGTGCACCATGCCGATGCCGCGCGTGATGGCGTCGGCGGGGCTGTTCAGGGTGACCTGCTCGCCGTCGAGCGTGATGGTGCCCTCGTCCGGCTTCTGCATGCCGTAGAGGATCTTCATCAGGGTGGACTTGCCTGCGCCGTTCTCGCCGCAGAGGGCGTGGACGGTGCCGCGGCGGACGGTCAGGTGGATGTCGTGGTTGGCCACGACGCCGGGGAACCGCTTGGTGATTCCCGCGAGTTCCACTGCGGGGGCGGTACTGCTGGACTCTTCGGTGGACGCTTTGATGGCGCACTCTCCTTGGAGAAAGGGAGCGGGGGACGGGACGGGCGGGGCGACCCTATAAGGGCCAACTGAGCGCTACGCGCGTAGCGTTGACCCGTATGCACAGGCCCGGCGGGAATGTTCCCCCGCCGGGCCCGCAGTGTCCATGGACCGGTGCCGACCGGTCCTCAGATCACGGAGAGGTGCGGACCGTGACCTGGCCGTCCACGATCTTCTTCTTCGCGGCCTCGATCTTGTCCTTGATGTCGTCGATGAAGCCGCCGGAGGTGGACAGCGAGACGCCGTCGTCCTTCAGCAGGTACTTGTGCTCGCCGGTCATCGCCTTGCCGTCCTTGACGCTCTTGACGAGGTCGTAGACCGCGACGTCCACGTTCTTCACCACGGAGGTGAGGATGGAGTTCTTGTACTGCTCCAGGCCCGGCTGCTGGTACTGGTCGGAGTCGACGCCGATCGCCCAGGCGCCCTTCTGGCCGGCGACGGCCTCGATCGAACCGTTGCCGGAGAGGCCGGCCGCGGTGTAGATCACGTCGATGCCCGAGTCGAGCATGCCCTTGGCCTTGTCCTTGGCGGCCGCCGGGTCGTTGAAGCCCTTGTCGTTGTTCGGGTACAGGTACTGCGAGGTGACCTGGACGCTGGAGTCCGTGTCCTTCACACCCTGCTCGAAGCCCGCCTGGAACTTCTGGATCAGCGCGTTGTTCACGCCGCCGATGAAGCCGACCTTGTGGTTCTTCGACTTCAGCGCGGCGGCGACGCCCGCAAGGTAGGAGCCCTCGTGCTCGCCGAAGGTGATGCTGTCGATGTTGTTGCCGGGGACGACCGAGTCGACGATGCCGAAGGTCGTCTTGGGGTAGTCCTTGGCCACCTTCTCGATCGACTTCGCGTAGTTGAAGCCCACGCCGATGACCGGGTTGTAGCCCGCGTCGGCGAGGGAGGTCAGCCGCTGCTCACGGTCTGCCTCGGTCTCGCCGTTCTTGGCGGTCATCATCTTGTTGTCGATGCCCAGGTCCTTCTTGGCCTTGTCCACACCACGGGAGGCGGACTCGTTGAAGGAGTGGTCGTCACGGCCGCCGACGTCGAAGGCGAGGCCCACACCCTTGCCCGAGCCACCGCTCGACTCGGTCGAGGAAGAGCCACAGGCGGAAAGAGTGAATGCGAGAGCCGCGGTGCTGATGCCCGCGACAGTGATGGTGGATACCCGGCGCACAGAGGGCCCCTTCACTTGCGAAGCGCCTCCATTGGCGCTGGTTCGCGGGAATCGTAACGCGCGTAGATGCAGATAAAAGGGGTGTAGGCAAGCCGTTATCGATTCGTCGCGAACACTTCCCGACGCGAATGCTCACATTCGGTTGCCATCGAGCAAAGCCGCGGCCGTGAAGAGCTCCACCCCCACCTCGATCGCGCCCTCGTCCACGTCGAAATCACCGCAATGCAGGTCACGGCGGGTCGTATCCCCCACCGGGCGGACACCCAACCGGGCCATCGCGCCGGGGACGTGCTCCAGGTACCAGGAGAAGTCCTCGCCGCCCAGGCTCTGCTCGGTGTCCTCCACGGCATAACGACCGCGGCGCGCCGACATGGCGCGCCGCAGCAGGCCGGTGGCCTCCGGGTCGTTCATCACCGGGGGCACCCCCCGGACGTAGCTGATCTCCGACTTGGCGCGGTGCATCCCGGCGACCTCGTCGACGGCGGCGTGCACCATGTCCGGCGCCTCCCGCCAGGCCTCGATGTCCAGGCAGCGGACCGTGCCGGAGAGCCGGGCGTCCTGCGGGATCACGTTGGGGGCGTGGCCCGCCTCCAGCCGGCCCCAGGTGACGGCGAGGCCCATCCGGGTGTCGACGCGGCGGGCGAGCAGGGCCGGCACGTCGGTGGCCACCCGGGCGGCGGCGGTCACCAGGTCGGTGGTGAGATGCGGGCGGGCGGTGTGGCCGCCGGGGCCGCTGAGGCTGACCTCCAGGCGGTCGCAGGCGGAGGTGATCGGCCCGATGCGCAGCCCGATCCGGCCCACTTCGACCTTGGGGTCGCAGTGCACCGCGAGGATCCGGCCCACCCCGTCCAGCGCCCCGGACTCGATGGCGTCGAGCGCGCCGCCCGGCAGCACCTCCTCGGCGGGCTGGAAGACCAGCCGGACCGGGTGCGGCAGCAGCCCCTGCTCCGCGAGCCCGGCGAGGACGAGCCCGGCGCCGAGCACGACGGTGGTGTGCACGTCGTGGCCGCAGGCGTGGGCCATGGCCGGGATGGTCGACCGGTAGGGGACGGTCTTGGTGTCCGGGATGGGCAGTGCGTCGAGGTCGGCGCGCAGCGCCAGGACGGGACGGCCGGAGGCGGCGTACGAGGCGCCGTCCCGTCCGATGTCGCAGATGAGCCCGGTGCCGGTGGTGAGCGTGCGCGGTCTGAGGCCTGCTTTTTCGAGCCGCTCCCGTACCGCCGCGGTGGTGCGGAACTCGCGGTTGCCCAGTTCGGGGTGCATGTGCAAGTCCCGGCGGAAGGCGATCAGTTCGGCGCGCAGCCCCGGGGGCAGCGCGCCGGGCAGATCGCCCGGGGCAGTGTCGGGGTCGGCTTCGCAGGGCATCAGATGATTCACCCTTGGAAGATTAGAGCCCCGAATGGGGCAACTACCCATCGATCAAGAAAAGTTCAGCCGCATGGATGGGTTTGCCGAGGGGTATGACCCGTATTTACGGCGTACCTTCGGCGACACACCGCGCGGGTACGGGCATCCGCGGCAGCCGGTGTACCTCGCGGGCGGTGCCGGTGACCCCGGAGAGGAAGCCCTCCGCGCGCGGCGAGGCGTGCTCGGTGAGCCAGTCGGGGTCGATGTCGCACACGGCGACGGTCACGCCGGTGCCGGCGAGGGCCAGCGGCAGGGTGTGCACCACGGTGGAGGGGAAGCTGAGCACGGTGCGCCCTATGGGGCCGCGGCGGGCGATCAGTTCGAGCGGCAGCTCGGGGCGCACGACCTCCAGGCCGAGGCCGGTGGCTATCCGGCGCAGCTTGTCGGTGCTCTCGCGGCGGTGGGCGAAGTAGCGGGTGGCGCCGTGGGCCTCGGCCAGGGCGGCGACGGCGGCCAGATAGCGCTCGGGGTCCACCACTCCGGTCTCGACCAGATTGGTGCCCACGAGGTCCGTGGTGCGGGTGAGGCGGGGCGGGCCGAAGGAGGCGCGGGTCCAGGCGAAGTCGTTGGCGGTGACGGTCACTCCGGGCGGGGCCTCGACGGGCATGGAGGTGAAGATCTCCACGCTCCGGCGGTCGTTCGGGGTGAGCCTCCGGCGCGCAGAAGCGGAGACCGGCGCGAAGAGGAGGTCACGCGCCCCGCGTTCGCCCCTGCGGTGCCACCTCACCAGCCGTTCCCCCCGGGCGAGTTGGGAGACGAACTCCATGGTGGCCGTGCCGTCGTCCACCACCACCAGCTCCCGGGCCCGGGTGATGGTCAGCAGCAGCTGCACGTAGCGCGAGAACGGGTCGCCAATGACGACGCGGTGCGCCCGGCGCAGCGGACCGGCGAGCGCGCCGACGGTCTGCACGGGCGCCGCCGGGCCGCCCCGGGCCTCCGTCCACTGCACCCGGTGCCCCTGGTCGCGGGCCAGTTCGGCCATGCGGCGCAGCTGGCCACGGGTCATGGGGTCGTGCGGGGCGAGTACGACAACGAGCAGGTCAAGCAGACCGAGCGGGTCATCGGCGTCGTCCGGCGGCTCCGTCTCGACGTCCCAGGGTCCGGGCTGCCGGGGCACACCGTCCACGGGCTGCCGCGGCGGGCGCCGGGACGCGCCGAGGTGCGCCCATTCGAGGACGTTCAGCAGCTGGACGGGGCTCTCGACGAAGGCCAGCGTGCGGGCCGGGTCCTGCGCGCTGCGGGGGCCCCGGAGACGGCGGACGGGAGTGGCCGCCGCCTCCGGGGTGGGGCCGTCAGAGGGCCCCGCGGGAGAGGTCACCGTGGCGCGCCCGTCAGACGGCGACGGGCTCGCGGTCGCCGCCCTCGGCGACGACGCCCGCCACCCGGCGCAGCTTGCGCATCGGACCGAGCTCGCTGTCGTACACCCGCTTCACGCCGTCGCCCAGTGACTCCTCGACCACCCGGATGTCGCGCACGAGCCGCTGCAGGCCGCCCGGTTCGACGGAGGCCGCCTGGTCGGAGCCCCACATGGCGCGGTCGAGGGTGATGTGCCGCTCGACGAAGGCGGCGCCGAGGGCGACCGCGGCGAGGGTGGTCTGCAGGCCCGTCTCGTGACCGGAGTAGCCGATGGGGACGTTGGGGTACTCGGCCTGGAGGGTGTGGATGACGCGCAGGTTGAGCTCGGCGGCCTTGGCCGGGTAGGTCGAGGTGGCGTGGCAGAGCACGATGTTGTCGCTGCCGAGGACCTCGACGGCGTGCCGGATCTGCTTCGGGGTCGACATGCCGGTCGACAGGATCACGGTGCGGCCGGTGGCGCGCAGGGTGCGCAGGAGTTCGTCGTCGGTGAGCGAGGCGGAGGCGACCTTGTGGGCGGGCAGGTCGAACTTCTCCAGGAAGGCGACGGACTCGGTGTCCCAGGGCGAGGCGAACCAGGCGATGCCGCGCTCACGGCAGTACGAGTCGATCCTGCGGTACTCGTCCTCGCCGAACTCCACCCGGTGGCGGTAGTCGATGTACGTCATCCGGCCCCAGGGCGTGTCCCGCTCCAGGGCCCATTGGTCGCGCGGGGTGCAGACCTCGGGGGTGCGCTTCTGGAACTTCACCGCGTCGCAGCCGGCGTCGGCGGCGGCGTCGATGAGGGCGAACGCCGTGTCCAGGTCGCCGTTGTGGTTGATGCCGATCTCACCGGTGACGTAGACGGGGTGGCCGGGGCCGACGGGCTTCTCGCCGAGGAGGCGGGTCCGTGCTGCGGTGCTGGCGGGACTCATGGTGAGGCGGTTCCTTAAGGGGAAGGGGACGGTCAGAGTTCGGAGCCGAGTTCGGGGCCGAGGAGCCACGAGGCGATCTCCCGGACGGCGCCGCTGCCGCCGGGTGCGGAGGTCACCGCGCGGGCTGCCGCCCGTACGGAGCCGTGGGCGTCCGCCACTGCGACGGGCCAGCCGACGAGGCCGAAGCAGGGCAGGTCGTTGACGTCGTTGCCGGCGTAGAGCACCCGGTCGGGGGCGATGCCGCGCTCCTCGCACCACTGCTTGAGGGCGTGGTCCTTGTGCGCGCTGCCGTGCACGACGGGGATGCCGAGCTTGCGGCCGCGGGCGGCGACGACGGGGTTGGTCTCGGTGGAGAGGATCAGCAGCGCCAGCCCGGCGCGGCGCAGCGCGGCGACGCCGAGCCCGTCGCCGCGGTGGACGGCGACGAGTTCGCGGCCGTCGGCGTCGATGAGGACGCGGTCGTCGGTCTGGGTGCCGTCGAAGTCGAGGACAACGGCGTCGACGTCGTCCAGGGCGGGCCTGCTGTTGCCGGTGCCGAGCAGCGGCGCGAGGGCCCGGGCCCGCTTGAGGTCGTGCGGCTCGTCGATCTCCAACACCCGTGCGGCGTCGGTCCGTACGAGCTCGGTGCGGCCGAAGAACCGGTGCCGGGCGGCGCGGAATCCGGCGGCGCGCATGGCGTAGGCGGCGCCGGTCTCCAGCCAGTCCTGCGGGCGGTCCTGGCGGCGGGGGCGGTGGGACTTGTCGTGGTTGACCCCGTGCGCGTCGTCGGCCCGGTCCGCCGCGGTGCGGCCGCCTCCCTGGACGGGCACGGCCGGCCCGTCCGGGGCCGTGCGCCATACGAATCCGTGGAACGGGGCGACCGTCAGCGCGCTGTCGGCGCCCTGTTCGACGACCGCGGCGGCGACCGCGTCGACGTCCTCCCCGGTGAGGAACGGGCTGGTGCACTGCACCAGCAGGACCGTGTCCACCGGTGTGCCGTGCGCGGTCTCGTACGCGTCCATCGCGTGCAGTACCGCCGCCTCGCTGGTGGCGGTGTCGCCCGCGAGCGCGTCCGGGCGCCGGACCACCTCCGCGCCCGCCTCGCGGGCCGCGGCCGCGATGGCCGGGTCGTCGGTGGAGACGACGACGTCGGTGACCAGGCGTGCCGAGCGGCAGGCCCGTACCGCGCGGACGACCAGGGGCACGCCGCCGACCGGGGCGAGGTTCTTGGCGGGCACCCCCTTGGAACCGCCGCGTGCGGGGACGACGGCCAGGACGGCGGGCATGGTGCGCTCCTCGGAGGATTTCGGGGTCGGTGTCACAGCTCCCCCAGCCGCCGGATGACGGGGGCCACGCGCTGCACCCCGTGCCGGTAGGCGCCGCGGGCCGCGTCGCGCAGGGCATTGCGGGTGGCGCGGCGCAGGGCGCTCTCCGGCCGTTCGGGGGCGGCGCGGCCGGGGAGGGGGCGGCCGCGGGGGTCGAAGCCGTGGCGGGCGAGGATGCCGGGGAGGTAGCCGGGGGCGGTGCGCGCGGTGTAGTAGGGCGCGAGCGGCGGGAGTTCGGGTTGCGCGCGGAGGTGGGCGACCCGCTCGCGTGCGGTGGTGAAGGCCTGCTCGTACGCCCTCTGCCCGACCGCGACCCCCTGCCGGGCCGTCCATTCCGGGTCGGGGACGGGCAGCAGGCCGGCGTCGAGCTCGTCCCAGGAGGCGAGGCAGCCGGAGCCGAGGAAGTGGTGGTTGCCGAGGGGCTCGCGGATGCCGAGGTCGGTGAGGACGGCCGTGGGGACCGCCCGGTGCAGGGACTCCAGGGCGGCGGTGGAGCTGACGGTGACGAGGAGGTCGGCACGGTCCAGGACCTCGCCCATGTGCCCGTACACCAGGCGGACGTTGGGGGGCAGGCCGCCCTTCAGCCGGGCTGCCAGCTTCTGGTACGGGTGTTCCTCGATGTGCGTGGTGTGTTCTCCGGGCTTGCTGCGGAGCTTGACGAGGACCTCGCGGTCCGGGTGCAGCCGGGCGTGCCCGGCGGCGCGTTCCAGCAGGTACATCCGGTCGGCGCGGCTCTCCGGCACCGAGGGCTGGGCGGCGAACACCACGGTGTACGGCCGGATGTGGCACCCGGCCTCGTAGGGCTCTCCTCCGAGGAACGGCAGGGCGCACTCGGTGACGCTCTCCACGCCGGCGCCCGCTCCGGCGTACACGGCACAGAAACGCTCCGCATCGTGCCGGGAGTTGGCCAGGACCATGTCCGCCCCGTGCCGCAACAGCAGCCCGTCGGCGAGCTTTTCGTACACGACCCCTACGTAGCCGGTGACCACGACGGGCCGCCGTGCCGCCCCGGCCCACGCGTGCCCCAGCCCGTGCAGCAGGGCCTGGACGGCTCCGCCGACGCACGCGAGCACGATCACCTCGTACCGGTCCCGGTCCGCGGAGCGGATGAACTCGACACCCGTGACCTCGCGCACCGCGCCGGCCTCGACGCCGACCTCGGCGAGCTGCCGCACCGTGGGCGTCGCCCGCCCCCGCAGCAGGAATCCGTCCGGCCGGGCGCCGGGCACCAGCCGGTGCGCGGTGAGTGCTCCCCATTTCCATCGCGTGTCGGAGTCCGCGAGCACGGCGACCCGCGGCGGGGATTCGGTACGTGTGGGCACGCCGCCGACGATAGGAATTCATTCCGTTTCGTTGCCCAACACGGGCACAACAACCGGTAAACAGCACAACGACGATCGGCGAATCGGTTGACGCGCAGGCCCGGTTCATCGTTCCGACCCGCTTCGTTCACCTACGCTTCCGGCCGCGGCCAGAGTAAATGCCGGAGCGCCGCCTACCGTTCCGTGAGTGGTCAAGCTCTCCGTCATCGTGCCGTTCTACAACGTGCAGACATATGCTCCGGACGCGCTGCGCAGCCTGCGTGCGAACGCACGCGAGGACTTCGAATTCATTCTCGTCGACGACTGTTCGACCGACGGGACGCCGGGCATCCTGGAGCGGGCGGCACGCGAGCTGCCGGGGGCGGTGCTCGTGCGCCATGAGCGGAACGGCGGCCTCGCCACCGCCCGCAACACGGGTCTGGACCACGCCCGGGGCAGGTACCTGACCTTCCTGGACGGCGACGACTGGCTGGCCCCCGGCTACTACGGCCGGCTCCTCTCCGTCATCGAGGCGCTGGACGTCGACTTCGTGCGCACCGACCACGTCCAGTGCACCGGCCCCGTCCGCACCGTGCACCGGGTGCCGATCGGCCGCCGCGGGGTCGCGCTCCGGCCGCGCGACGCGATACTCCCGGCCGACCGCTCGACGTCCGTCGACTACGCCTACGCCTGGGCCGGCGTCTACCACCGCCGCCTGCTGGACCGGGGGCTGCTGCACTTCCGGCACGGGCTGCGCACCGCCGAGGACCGCCCCTGGATCTGGCGGCTGCACCGCGAGGCGGAGTCCTTCGCGGTGGCCGGACTGCTGGGCGTGTTCTACCGGCGCGGAATCGCCTCGTCGCTCACGCAGATCGGCGACGTACGCCAGCTCGATTTCATTCGCGCTTTCGACCAGGTCATCGACGAGACCTCCCGCGATCCCGCCGCGGAAAAACTCCTGCCCAAGGCCGTGCGGACGTATTGCGCCATCATTTCCCACCATCTCGGCAGCACCGAACGATTCGAACCGGCCGTGGCCAAGGCCTTGCGCTCGATGAGTGCAGCGGCCATGAAACGCATGCCGCAGGATCTCCTCAAGGACGCCCTGAATTCCATGGACGACGACCGCGCAGCCCGCCTGCGCCGCCTCCGCCGCCGCCCGGCCCCCGCGGAGGTGGCCGCCTGATGGCAGGCCGTACCCAACTGCTCCTCGCCTCCACGCTCTACGGGGCCGCCACCCTGGCCGCCGCCGTCGACGCCGACCTGCTCGGCCCGGCCGACCGCCGCCTGCTGATCGTCGCCAACACCGCCGCCGTCCCCGAGACGACCCCCTCCCTGGAGACGGCCCCCGGCTTCGAGCGGCTCCGCACCCGCTTCGACGCCGTGGTGTCCTGGAACGAGACGATCAGCCCCTTCCACCCCACCGGCTGGTCGCCGCGCCCCGACGACACCCCCCTCTGGGAGCGCCACCTGCGGCTGCTGTGGGGCCTCGGCACCGACGAGGTGACGATCGTCCTGGAGTCCCTCCAGGTCAACCCGGCCATGGCGGTGGCCCAGATGTTCCCCGACGCCCCGCTCGACGTCTACGCCGACGGCCTGATGAGCTACGGCCCCACGCGCAGCAAGCTCGACCCGCTCATCGGCACCCGCGTCCACCGCCTGCTGCACCTGGACCTGGTGCCGGGGCTGAAGCCGCTGCTGCTCACGGAGTTCGGCGTCGAACCGGAGATCATCCCGGGCGAGGTCTTCGCCAAGGTGCTGGCCGAACTCGCCGACGCGGCAGGCCTGCCGGACGACGCCCCCGAGGGCGCCGCCCTGCTGCTCGGCCAGTACTTGTCGGCGCTCGACATCCTCACCCCCGAGGAGGAGGAGCGGCTGCACGTGCGGATGCTGCGCGGCGCGGTGCGCCGCGGGCACCGGACGGTGATCTTCAAGCCCCACCCCTCGGCGCCCGCCCGCTGGTCGCGGCTGCTGGAGGAGGAGGCGGACCGGCTCGGCGCGCGTCTGACCGTGCTGGACACCCCCGTCCTGGCCGAGGCGGTGTACCAGCGGCTGCGGCCCGCGCTGGTCGTCGCCTGCTTCTCGACGGCACTGTTCACCGCGCGGGCCTTCTACGACCTGCCGACGGCCCGGTCGGGCACCGAGCTGCTGCTGGAGCGGCTCACGCCGTACCAGAACAGCAACCGGGTGCCGGTGACGATCGTCGACGCGCTGCTGCCGGACGTGGACGACGAGACGGCCGCCCCGGACGACGCCGCAGACCTCAACGGGCTGCTGGCGGCGGTCGGTTACTCCATGCAGCCGCAGATCCTCCCCGACCTCCGCCCCGCCGCCGAACGCTTCCTCGCGGCCCACCTGACACCCCGCACCCGGCGCTACTTCAAACGGCGCCGCCTCACGTCGCTGGGCCTGCCCGGCGCCGTCCCCTCCCAGCTCTCCTTCCTGCCGCGCAATCCGACGCTCCGGCGCATGGCACGCCGCGCCCGGGCCGTGAAGCGGCGGCTGACCAAGAAGACGGCGGTGCCCTCCTCATGACAGCCCCCACCGTGCCCGGCCCCCGCCTCACCGAGGCCCCGGCCGCAGCAGGTGCACAGCACGGCAGCGGCGCGGCGGGCCGGCTGCGCGCCCTGGACGGCCTGCGGCTCGTCGCCGCGCTGATGGTCGCGCTGTACCACTACGGCGGCCGGGACGGCGAGATCAGCCAGGCGTGGGGCAGGTCGCCGCGCCACGAATTCCCGCACCTGTCGAGCGCGTTCGCCTACGGCTGCCTCGGCGTCCAGATCTTCTTCGTCATCAGCGGCTTCGTCATCTGCATGAGCGGCTGGGGCCGCCCGCTGCGCTCCTTCTTCGCCTCCCGCGTGGCCCGGCTCTACCCCGCGTACTGGGTGGCCATCGCACTGGTCACGCTCGTGTTCGCGCTGCCGTGGGTGACGTACAAGACGGTCTCGCCCAGCGACACACTGGTGAACCTCACCATGCTGCAACAGCCCGTCGGCGCCACGCGGGTGCTCGGCGTGTGCTGGACGCTCTGGGCCGAGCTGCGCTTCTACGCGCTCTTCGCCCTGTGCGTCGTCCTGCCCGGGGCCACGCGCCACCGGGTCGTGCTCTTCTGCGCCGGATGGACCCTGGCGACGGTGATCACCACGGCCTCCCATCTGGAGGTGCTGCGCGTGGTGTTCATGCCGGAGTACTCGGCGTACTTCATCGGCGGCATCGGCCTCTACCTGGTCCACCGCTTCGGGAACGACGCGCTGGCGTGGGGCATCGTCGCGATGAGCTTCCTCGTCGGACAGCACTACGCGGTGGCCGGGCTGTGGCACCAGCCGAACCCGCACTTCTTCTCGTACCGTTCGGCCTACGCCATCATCGCGGTGCTGGCGCTCGGCTACGCGGCCGTGGCACTGATCGCCCTGGGCAAGGTGCCCTGGGCGAACTGGAGCTGGCTGCCCTTCGCGGGCGCGCTGACCTATCCGTTCTACCTGGTGCACGAGCACCTGGGGTGGGTGGTGATCGGCGTACTGCACCGCAAGCTGGGCCTGCCGTCGCCGGCGGTGTTCGTGCTGACGATCGGCCTGATGCTGGGGCTGGCGTGGCTGATCCACCGGGTGGCGGAGAGGCGACTGACACCGTTGCTGCGCAGGTCACTTGAGGGCCGCGCCCCGTAAGGGGCGCGGGGCAGCGACATTGTGCGGCTCCGCCGCGTGGGCGCGAGCAACCACAGCCGGCCCGCAGCCGAAGCACCCCCTACAACAGGGTCGCCTCGATACCGGCTATGACGGCACCCAACCCGGCCTCGAAACCGGCATCGAGGTCATCGAAAAGCTCCTCCCCCGCCGCCAGCGCGAGCGGATGCCGCCCGTCGAGCCGCTTCGCCCGGTGCTCGGGCTCGAAGGCCGGATCCCGCGGACCCCCCGGCACGGGATGGACGGACTGCTCCTCCATCACGTACCCCATGGTGTACGTCTGCAGCGTGAACCAGGCACGGGCCGCGGCGTGCGTCGAGAAGCCCGCGTCGACGAGGGTGCGCAGGGTGCCCTCCAGCGGACCGGCATACGTGCCGTCGGTGAAGCGGGTACCGCCGAACACCTTGGCGCCGTCGCGGTACTGGAGCAGGTAGCACCGCATCTCCCGGGCCGCGACGGCCATGCACTGCTGCCAGGCGCCCCCGCCACCGGAGCGGAGCGGCTCCGTCATGCGGCGCATCATCTCCGTCGCCACCTCGTCCAGCAGCTCCTGCTTGTTCTTGAAGTGCCAGTACAGGGCGGGCGCCTGGACGTCGAGCTCCTTGGCGATCCGGCGCAGGGTGAGGCCTTCGAGACCCACCTCGTTGAGCAACCGGAGGGCAGTGTCGGCCACTTGGGCCCTGTCGATTCGCGTTACCACCTTGACAGCTTAACGCTGTTCAGTTCAGTCTGGTAGCGCAACGAACTTAACGTCGTTAAGGGGGGTTCCGTGATGACGGACGACACGCACACGGACGTAGAGGTACTGATCGCCGGCGCCGGCCCGACCGGCCTGGTCCTGGCCATCGACCTGCAGCGGCGCGGCATCCGGCACCGGCTGGTGGAGCGCGCCGAGCGCGGTTTCCCGGGCTCGCGCGGGATGGGCATCCAGCCGCGCACGCAGGAGGTGTTCGACGATCTGGGAGTGATCGCGGCCGTGACGGCCGCGGGCGGGCCGTGCCCGCCGGTGCAGACCTGGGAGGGCCCGGAGCGGGTGAGCACCTGGGATCTGGTGGAACGGGCCGATCCCTCGCCGGCCGTCCCGTACCCGGAGCTCCTGATGGTGCCGCAGTGGCGGACGGTCGAGGAGCTGTGCGCACGGCTCGAAGAGCTGGGCGGCACGGTCGACTTCGGCACGGAGCTGGCGGAGTTCACGCAGGACGCGGACGGCGTCACGGCAGTGCTGCGCGGGGCCGACGGCTCGGCGGAGACGGTCCGCGCGGCCTACCTCGTGGGCACCGACGGCGGCCGCAGCACCGTGCGCAGGGCGCTGGGCACGGCCTTCGCCGGCAATCAGCTGGAGGAAGTCGCCACGCTGCTCGCGGACGTGGCGCTGGAGGGTGAACTCGACCGCGACCACTGGCACATGTGGCCCAAGGCGGAGGGCGGATTCCTCGCCCTGCGGGGCCTGGAGGGCACGGAGGCGTTCCAGGCCATCGTCCGGTTCACCGACCCGGCCTACGCACCCGACCCGGCGCGCGATGCCACGCCGGAGGCCCTGACCCGCGTGATCACCCGCCGCACCGGCCTGCCGGACCTGCGGGTGACGGGGGTGCGCTGGTCGTCGGTCTTCCGGCCGCGGGCCGCCATGGCGGAACGCTTCCGCACCGGCCGCGTCTTCCTCGCGGGGGACGCCGCCCACGTCCACTCCCCCGCGGGCGGCCAGGGCCTCAACACCAGCGTCCAGGACGCGTACAACCTGGGCTGGAAGCTCGCCGCCGTCCTGCGGGGAGCCGCGCCGGACGCCCTGCTGGACACCTACGACGACGAGCGGGGCCGGGTGGCGGCGGACGTCCTGGGCCTGAGCACGCGCCAGCACATCCAGGACCGTTCCACCACCGCGACCGGCTTCAGCCGCCGCGGCCCCGAGACGTACCAACTGCACGTGAACTACCGGGAGAGCCCGCTGACCCGCGAGTACCGCGACGCCCTCCCGGAGACCGCTCTCCACGCCGGCGACCGCGCCCCGGACGCCCCGTGCCGGGACGCCTCCGGCGAGGTGTTCCGCCTCTTCGACGCCTTCCGCGGCCCGCACTTCACGCTGCTGGACCTGTCGGACTCCGCCCCGGCCGAGGTGACCGGGGCCCGGACGTACCGTATAGGCGGCCCGTCCCCGGACCTCCTCGACCCGGAGGGTCACGCCAAGACGGCGTACGGCTCGGGGCTGTTCCTGGTCCGGCCGGACGGGTATGTCGCGGTGGCGACGGACGAGTTGGCGGATGTCAAGGAGTACCTCGCGGAGATCGCGGGGTAGCGGCACAGGGGCCCCGGCCGGGGCCCCGCACCCCGGGGCTGCACCGCCAACGCCCCTGCACCACCAACGCCCTTACACCACCAGCGACAACAGCATCACGAATCCCAGTCCCACCACCGAGATCACCGTCTCCATCAGCGACCACGTCTTGAGCGTCTGCCCGACGCTCATGCCGAAGTACTCCTTCACCATCCAGAACCCGGCGTCGTTGACGTGGGAGAAGAACAGCGAACCGGCGCCGACGGCCAGGACCAGCAGGGCCGTGTGCGTCGTGCTCATCCCGGCGGCCAGCGGGGCGACCAGCCCGGCCGCCGAGATGGTGGCCACCGTGGCCGAGCCGGTCGCCAGCCGGATGCCGACCGCGATCAGCCAGGCCAGCAACAGGGCCGACACCGACCAGTCCTTGGAGAAGTCCAGGATCATCCGCCCGACGCCGACGTCGATCAGCGTCTGCTTGAAGCCGCCTCCCGCACCCACGATCAGCAGGATCCCCGCGATGGGCCCGAGGGACTTCTCCACGGTCCCGGCGATCCGCTCGCGCCCGAAGCCGGCGGCGCGGCCCAGCGTGACCATCCCGACCAGCACGGCCGCGAGCAGGGCGATCAGCGGCGAGCCGACCACGTCCGCGACACGCTGCACATGGTTCTTCGGATCGTCCACCACGACGTCCACGAGGGCCTTGCCCAGCATCAGCACCACGGGCAGCAGCACCGTTCCCACGGTGACCGCGAATCCCGGGCGCCGCTCCAGTTCCTCCGACGGGCGCTGCGGGATCAGCTTCTCCGGCGGGGCGATGTCGACCCAGCGGGCCGCGTACCGGGCGAAGAGCGGTCCCGCGATCACGGCCGTCGGGACGGCGATCAGGGCGCCCAGGGCCAGGGTCACGCCGAGGTCGGCGTGGATGGCGTCGACGGCGGCCAGCGGCCCGGGGTGCGGGGGCACCAGCCCGTGCATCACGGAGAGGCCCGCCAGCGCGGGGATCCCGACCCGCATCAGCGAGTGCCCGCCCCGCTTGGCGACCAGCAGCACCACGGGGATCAGCAGCACGATCCCGACCTCGAAGAACAGCGGCAGGCCGATGACGCCGGCGATCAGCACGATCGCCCAGGGCATCGAACTCCGGCTCGCGCGGCCCAGGATGGTGTCCACGATCTGGTCCGCGCCGCCGGAGTCGGCGAGCAGCCGGCCGAGTATCGCGCCCAGCGCGATGAGCACGCCGACACCGGCGACGGTGGAGCCGAGCCCGGCCGAGAAGCTCGCGATGGCCTTGTCCAGCGGGGCGCCCGCCACGGCGCCGAGGACGAGGGACCCGACCGTCAGCGACAGGAAGGCGTGCAGTCTGAGACGGCTGATGAGAAGGACGATGACGGCGATGCCGACGAGAACGGCGATGCCCAGCTGCGCGTGACCCGCCGACGTGATCGGGGCGGGTGCTTCCGCGGCCAGCATCTCGACGCTGAGAGTGCTCACGGAGCTTTCCTAGGGGGGAAGTTGGGGGGAAGTAAGGGGATCAGAGCCGCCGCAGGGCGGCGGCCGCACGCTCGGCGATGACGGCCGCTTCGGGCGTGACATCAACGGCGATGCCCGCCTCGTCGGCCCCGAGCGGTTCGAGGGTGGCGAACTGGGAGTCCAGCAGCCGGGTGGTCATGAAGTGGCCCTTGCGGGCGGCCATCCGGTCGGCGATCAGCCCGTAGTCGCCGGTGAGGTGGAGGAAGACGAGCCCGGGGGCCGCGGCCCGCAGCCGGTCGCGGTAGGCCCGCTTGAGCGCCGAGCAGCTGACCACGCCGCCCAGCCCGGCCCGCCCGCGCGCCCAGTCGCCGATGGCGTCGAGCCAGGGGGCGCGGTCGGTGTCGTCCAGCGGAGTCCCGGCCGACATCTTGGCGATGTTGGCGGCCGGGTGGAAGTCGTCGCCCTCGGCATAGGGGACGCCGAGCGCCTCCGCCACCAGGGGCCCGACCGTGGTCTTGCCCGTGCCTGCCACGCCCATCACCACGATGACGCGGGGTTCCGTCCGGGGTTCCGTCTCCGTCGACATGGAGGACACTGAACTTTATGAGTACGACGTATTCAAGACAATGTGACGTAAACGTCATACTTAATCGCGCGAGCGCCCGGCCCGTAGGCTGACCCCATGAGCAAGCAGGGACAGGGAGGCCGCGGGGGAGGCCAGGGGCTGCACGCGCGCGTGCTGGACTCCCTCGGACCCGCGATCACGGCGGGCGACCACCCGCCGGGCACGGTGCTGCGCACCGACGAGCTGGAGGAGCGCTTCGACGTCTCCCGCACGGTCGTGCGCGAGGCGATACGGGTCCTGGAGTCCATGAGCCTGGTCGCCTCCCGGCGCCGGGTCGGCGTGACCGTCCTCCCGGCCGAGGAGTGGAACGTCTACGACCCCCAGGTGATCCGCTGGCGGCTGGCCGGCCCCGACCGCCCCCGCCAGCTCCGCTCCCTCACCGTGCTGCGCTCGGCCGTCGAACCGGTGGCCGCGGGCCTCGCCGCCCGCCTCGCCACGCCCGCGCAGTGCGCCGAACTCACCGAGCACGCCCTCGGGATGGTGGCCACCTCACGCGGCCAGCAGCTGGAGGGCTACCTGGTGCACGACATCGCCTTCCACCGCACGGTCCTCCGCGCCTCCGGCAACGAGATGTTCGCGCGCCTGGGCGACGTGGTGGCCGAGGTCCTCACGGGCCGCACCCACCACCACGTGATGTTCACGGACCCCGACCCGGCGGCGGTCACCCTGCACGTCCGGGTGGCGGAGGCGGTACGGGAACGGGACGCGGAGGCCGCGGAGCGGCTGACGCGGGAGATCGCGACGGGCGCGATGGCGGAACTCGACGTCCTGGCGCCGTAAGGGGCACGGCGGACGACGCCGGACGGGTCGCTTGCCCCATCCGGCGCACGTCACACACGCACCCCCGAACACCCATCCGTACCCTCGATCTCATGCGCCACGAGAAACGCTTCACGCGCCCCGCGCGCCAGCGCTACGGCAACCGCTGGGTGTACCACCGCAGCAACCCCAAGGGCCTGGCCCTCGTGATCCTCATCCCGCTCGCCGCCGTCGCGGCCCTGCTGCTGATCTCAAGCGGCGCCCCGCGCTGAGACCGGGTCCCCGGACAGGCCGGCACCGCCGGGCCACCGCTCGTCCCACCGCAGCTCCGCCTCCAACTGCGCGGCCAGCGACACCAGCACCGGTTCCCCGCCCGCCGGACCGAGCAGCTGGGCGCCCATCGGAAGCCCGCCCTCCGTGAACCCCGACGGCACGCTCACCCCCGGCCACCCCAGCACGTTCCACGGCCAGGCGTACGGGCACGCCGCGGTCATCGCGGCGTCCGTGTCACGGGTGTTGAGCCCCATGAGGTCGCCGGTGCGCAGCGGCGGCACCGCCGTCGTCGGCGTGAGCACGACGTCGTACCGCCCGAACATCTCCCCCACCCGGCGCCGCAGCGGCCCTTCGGCCGCCCGCGCCAGGCGCAGCAGGCCGGCCGCGTCCATCAGCCGTCCGCTGCGCGCGGTGGCCCGCGTCCGGGAGTCGAGCAGCGCCGGGTCGGGCACCTGCAGCGCCAGGTCCCGCACCCCCGCCATGGCCCGCGGCAGGAAGGTCAGCCCGATCGGCCCGTAGGCGATCTCCTCCGCCACCACCTCGTGCCCGAGCGCCTCCAGCCGTTCGGCCGTCCGCACCGTCGCCGCGCGCACGGCGGGCGAGAGCCAGTGCCGCACGGCGGCGAAGGCGGGCCGCAGGGACAGTGCGATCCGCAGCCGCCCCGGCTCCCGCCGGGCGGCCTTCTCGACGTCGACGGCGCGCGGCCGGTGCGCGTCCCCGGCGTGCGAGCCGCTCACCGCCTGCAGCAGCAGCGCCGCGTCGGCGACCGTCCGGGCCAGCGTCCCGTGGACGGTGATGCCGTGGAACGACTCGCGCTCGGGCCAGGTGGAGATGCGCCCGCGCTGCGGCTTGATCCCGACGAGGTGCGTCCACGCGGCCGGGATCCGGACCGAGCCGGCCCCGTCCGACCCGAGCGCCCCCGCGACGAGCCCGGCGGCAACGGCCGCGGCCGAGCCGCCGGACGACCCGCCGGGCGTGTGCTCGGGACTCCACGGGTTGCGCGTGACCCCGAACGCGGGCCCGTCGGTGACGGGCCATTGGCCGAGTTCCGGGGTGTTGGTCTTGCCGACGATCACGGCCCCCGCGGCCCGCAGCCGGCGCACGGCCTCGCTGTCGGCGTACTGCGGCGGGAAGTCGCCGGGACACCCGAAGGCGGTCGGTTCCCCGGCCACGTCCATGTCGTCCTTGACGGCGACGGGCACGCCCAGCAGCGGTCTGCGCTCCCCCGCCGCCAGCAGCCGGTCGGCTTCCCCGGCCTCCTCCAGTGCAGCCTCCGCGCGCACGCGCCGGAAGGCGTTGAGCGTCGGCTGCGTCGCCGCGATCCGGCGCAGCGAGCGTTCGACGAGCTCGCGGGAGGTCACATCGCCGGAGGCGAGAGCGCGCGCCTGGTCGGCGAGCCCGTCGAGTCCGTCCGGCCTGTCCATCATGAACCCTGTCACACGATCCCCCTTCGTGTTCTCGAACACAGGTTACTGGTACGACAGTTGACGATGCAGCGGTAAAAGCAGCCAGCTGCGGCGGCCTGAGCCGCGGAAGACCGTTCTGTACCCTTCCGGGGACCGGTGAGCCGCCCGGGGAGGAGTACACGTTGCCGTTGACGGAGTTGGCAGACGAGATCGCCGCGATCCACGCGGAGCAGGGACATCCTGCCGCGCTGGTCGGCGAGTTCCGGCGGACGCCGGTCCTGGTGCCGCTGGACGCGGCGGGCGGGTTGTGGTCGGCGGAGCTGGGGGGCATCCGCTGGGTCTGCGCGTTCACGGACGAGGCGGCGCTGGCGCGCTTCGCCGTCGCACAGGGGGTGACGGAGGAGGCGGCGTGGGAGTACCGCACCGTCCTCGGCGCCCGCCTCCTGGACGTGGTGGTCCCCGCCGTGGCCGGCCCGGCGGGAGTGGCACTGGACGTGGGCGGCGAACGCCCCATGCTGTTCCCGCCGGTGAAGGGCGTCGTCCCGGAGGAGTCCGCGATCGACGGGGACGGAGAGCCGCGGTGAGCGACGGCCTCAAGGCGAACAAGGCCGCGATGGACGCCATCGCGGGCGGCATCAACGGCGCCATCGGCGAACTCAAGGGCGTCGGCACGGCCGGCGCCGCCTCGGTCGGCCGCGGCTTCTCGGAGCTCTCGCTCTCCGGGACGGAGACCGGACACGAGGGACTGACCTCGTCCTTCAAGGAGTTCTGCGACCGCTGGGAGTGGGGCGTACGGGCGCTCCTGCACGACGCGAACGAGTTCGCGGAACGGGTGGGCCTGGCGGCCGGCTACTACCACGAGGGCGACACGTACGTCTCGAACACCTTCAAGGTCGTGGCCAATGCCGGCATGGGCAACCCGCACCTGACGGAGGATCAGGTGGAGCACATGTCGTGGGGCCGGGTGGGCGCCGACAACCCCTTCACGCAGGTCCGTGACGCCGACTACAGCGCCGCATCGTTCGAGCACACCGGCGAGAACGCCGGGCAGGTGTGGTCGAAGACGGCCAAGGACGTCGAGGACAGCGTGAAGACGGGCGGCGCGACCCCGCTGGGCATGGGCATCCGCACGGTGAGCAGGATCGAGGACTACGGCTGAGCATGGGTGGCGTTTTCGACGGTCTCGAAAAGAAATGGGACCAGGGCAAGAAGAAGCTGGGCGAGGCCGTCGAGTGGACCACCGACCACACCGCCGAGGTCCTGGACAAGGCCGGCGCCCACAAGGCGGCCCGGGCGGTGGAGCACTGGGGCGACGAGACCGCGTCCGGCCTCGGCGCGACGGTCGGCGAACAGCAACTGGGCCGTACCGAGGACCCGAAGCAGCTCGTCCACGGCGACACCAAGGCGATCGACGCCGCCGCCAAGCATCTCCGCGGCCTGCACTCCTCCTTCGACTCCGTGCACGCGGGCCTGCAGAAGGTCCGCGCGACGGACTGGAAGGGCGAGGGCGCCGACGCGTTCACCGCCAAGTTCGTGGAACACCCCAAGGGCTGGGCGCAGGCGGCGGACGCGTGCGAGGCGGCGGCCGGCGTCCTGGAGACGTACGCCCACACGGTCACCTGGGCGCAGGACCAGGCCAAGGAGGCCGTCCGCCTCTACAAGAAGGGCAAAGAGGCGAACAAGAAGGCCGCCGACGACTACGAGGCGAAGGCGAAGGCGTACAACGCGAAGCTGAAGGCGAACCAGGACCCGGGCCCCCGCCCGGACCTGCCGGGCGAGCCGGGCACCGCGGACATGAAGGAGGCGGAACGCCTCCTCTCCGAGGCCCGCAGACAGCGCAACACGGCGGCGGGCGAGGCGAGGACGAAGCTCGACGCGGCGGTGGCGACGGCCCCGCGGAAACCGTCCTTCGAACAGCGGCTGAAGGCCGACGCGCTGGATCTGAAGGACGGCGGCGCGATGGATGCTCCACGTCGGGGGCGGCGTGGTGCGCGCGGGCACGGACGCGGTGAGGTTCGCGCGGGGCCTGAACCCGTACGACGTCTACAACGTCACGCACCCCGCCGAGTACCTGAACACGGTCTCCAACACGGCCGCGGGCCTGCTGCAGTTGGCGTCCCACCCGGAACGCCTGCCGGCCACCCTGCTGGGCGACGGCTGGGGCAAGGACCCGTCGGAAGCGGCCGGCCGCCTGCTCGGCGACGTCGCCCTGGCCGTGGTCACCGGTGGCGGCAGTGCGGGGGCGGAGGCCGGGGAACAGGTGGGGGTCGCGGCGGCGAGGAAGGGGGCGCAGGAGGCGGCGGAGGCGGGGGCCGGGCAGGCGGCCCGGAACGCGGGCCGGGAGAGCGCGGAAAGCGCAGCGGCACGCGAGAACCTCACGAAGGAGCCGAACGGCCCCAACCGCGGCCGGGAGGAAAAGGTCTGTGAGAAGGACCCGGTGGACGTCGCCACCGGCCGGATGCTCCTGCCGCAGACCGATGTGACACTGCCCGGCCGACTGCCGCTGTCCTTCGTCCGGCACTTCGAGTCCTCGTACCGGGCAGGCGTGTGGTTCGGCCCGACGTGGGCGAGCAGCGCCGACCAGCGGCTGGAGATCGACGCCGAGGGTGTCGTCTTCGTCCGCGAGGACGGCGTGCTGCTGGCGTACCCGCACCCGGCCCCCGGCGTGCCGACGCTGCCGGTGAAGGGCGCACGCTGGCCCCTGTCGGTCGAGGCGGAAGGAACGTACACGGTCGCGGACCCGGAGAGCGGACGCACCTGGGCCTTCCGCCCGTACGACGCCGAACTGGCCCTGCTGGACGAACTGACCGACCGCAACGGCCACCGCATCGCGTATGTGTACGCGGACGACGGCACCCCGACGGACATCGTCCACGACTCGGGCTACCACATCCGCATCACGACGGAAGGGGACCGCATCACGGCCCTGCACCTCGTCGGCGGGGCCGGCGACGGCTCGGACGTGGAACTGGTCCGCTACGGCTACACGGACGGCCACCTGTCCGAGATCGTCAACTCCTCGGGAAATCCGCTCCGCTTCGGCTACGACGAGCGCGGCCGCATCACCTCGTGGACCGACCGCAACGACAGCCGCTTCGACTACGTCTACGACGACCGCGACCGGTGCGTGGCCCAAGGGGGCATCGAGGGACACCTGGAGTCGCGTTTCGGGTACGACCAGGTGGACCCCGGTACGGGCCTGCGCGTCACCGCGATCACCACGTCGCTCGGGGACACCGCCCGCTACCTGGTCAACGATGCCGCCCAGGTCGTGGCGGAGGTCGGCCCGACCGGCGCCGTGACCCGCACGCGCCGCGACCGCCACGGCCGCCTCCTCGGCCGCACCGGCCCGCTGGGCGCCACCACGGACCTGCGGTACGACGCGAACGGCCGCCTGACCGCCGTGATCCGCCCGGACGGCCGCGAGGCGCGGGCCGCGTACGACGGCGGCCTGAACGCACCGACGACGGTGACCGACCCCGACGGCTCGGTCTGACAGCAGACGTACGACGAGGCCGGCAACCGCACGTCGCTCACGGACCCCTCCGGGGCCGTCACCCGCTACACGTACGACGAGTCGGGCCACCCGGCGTCGGTCACGGACACGCAGGGCAGCACGACGCGTGTGCACTGCAATGCGGCAGGCCTGGTGATGGAGGTGACCGAACCGCTGGGTGCGATCACCAGTTACCGGCGGGACGCGTTCGGCCGCGTGACGACCGTCATCGATCCGATGGGCGCGACAACCCGCCTGCAGTGGTCCGTCGAGGGCCGCCTGCTGCGCCGTGTCGCACCGGACGGTGCGGAGCAGTCCTGGACGTACGACGGAGAGGGCAACTGCACGAGGTACGTCGACGCGCTCGGCGGCGTCACGACGTACGAGTACACGCACTTCGACCTGCTCACGGCCCAGACCGGCCCCGACGGCGTCCGCCACGAGTTCACGCACGACCCGGAGCTTCGCCTGACGGGGGTCACGAACCCGCAAGGCCTGACGTGGACTTACGCCTACGACGCGGCGGGCCGCCTGGCAGAGGAGACGGACTTCGACGGCAGACGCCTCACGTACGCCCACGACGCGGCGGGCCGGCTGACGGCCCGGACGAACGGCCTCGGCCAGACGATCGCGTACGAGCACGACGTGCTCGGCCGGGTCGTGACGAAGAACGCGGACGGCGACGTCACGACGTACGCGCACGACGCGGCGGGCCGCCTCCTGGAGGCGACGGGCCCGGACGCCACGCTGCTCTACCGCCGCGACCGCCTGGGCCGCGTGAAGTCGGAGACGACGAACGGCAGAACGCTGACGTTCACGTACGACGCGGCGGGGCGGCGCACGCGCCGCATCACGCCGAGCGGGTCGGTGAGCGAGTGGACGTACGACGCGGCGGGCCGGCGTGACTCCCTGACGGCGTCGGGCCACCGCTTCGACATCGAACACGACGCGGCGGGAAGGGAGGTGGCACGCCACTTCGGCGAGGACATCACGCTGACGCACGGGTGGGACGCGGCGGGCCGCGTGGTGTCCCAGTCGCTGGAGGCGGGCGCGGAAGGCCTGTTGCACCGCTCCTACACGTACCGCCGTGACGGCTACCTGACGGCGGTGAACGACCGCACCTTCGACCTGGACGCGACGGGCCGGGTGACGGCGGTCGAGGGGGCGGCCGGGTGGCAGGAGCGGTACGCATACGACGCGGCGGGCAACCAGACGGAGGCGAACTGGCCGGCCGAGCACCCGGGCGCGGAGGCGCAGGGCACGCGCGCGTACTCCGGCACGCTGCTCAAGCGCGCGGGAACGGTCCGCTATGAACACGACGCGCAGGGCAGGGTGGTCCTGCGCCAGAAGGTCCGCCTGTCGCGCAAGCCGGACACATGGCGCTACGAGTGGGACGCGGAGGACCGCCTCCGCTCGGTGACCACACCGGACGGCACGCGCTGGCGCTACCTGTACGACCCGCTGGGCCGCCGAATAGCGAAGCAGCGTGTGAACGATGGTGGTGAGGTCACCGAGCAGGTGGACTTCACCTGGGACGGCCCGACCCTGACGGAACAGACGACGACGTCGGCCGAGACCCCGAACCCGGTCACCCTGACCTGGGACCACGACGGCCTGCGACCGGTCGCCCAGACGGAACGCATCACGGCGGCCGGGGCCCAACAGGAGGAGATCGACAGCCGCTTCTTCGCGATCGTCACGGACCTGGTCGGCACCCCGACGGAGTTGGTGGACGAGCGAGGAACGACGGCGTGGCGCACCCGCACCACACTCTGGGGCACGACGACGTGGCCGACGGCAAGCACGGCCTACACCCCACTCCGTTTCCCGGGCCAGTACTTCGACCCGGAAACGGGCCTCCACTACAACGTCCACCGCCACTACGACCCGGAGACGGCACGCTACACGTCACCGGATCCCCTGGGGCTGGCACCGGCGCCCAATCCGACGGGGTACGTGCACAATCCGCTTGCTTGGGCGGATCCGTTGGGGTTGGCACCTTGCCCTCCCGACGACGTGGCTCTCGGGACCAGGAAAGAGGGAGAACTGAGGAAATTCGCGGAATCGCGGGGGTATACACATTTCCTCGACGACACTCAGGAGGGGGCACTTTCCTCTGTGCGAGACATAGCGCATGAATATCCGGGAACACGCCTGCATGTCACGCTCGACGGATTCCGTGGACACAAAGAACAACTGACCAACGACGTCTCCGAACTCTTTGAAGCGGCCTACACGCGAGGAAAGGGGGACAACTGGTACACCACAGAACGCGAGATGGCCATAGTCGGAGATGCAGTCAAGTGGGGGAACCGCCCATGGGATAGCATCACCTTCTACCACAAGGGAGAGGTTGTCTCCATTCCACATCCACCATTCCTGGGAGGCTGAGCCGGTGCATGAAATCGTCAATTGGAACAGGGACTTCAGGGTCTGGCACTATTCAGTCAGCTACTCGCAACTGCTCCTTCGCAGCCTGGACTCGGAAGAGTTCGACACTCGGATCGACGTCCTGTTTTCCAATGTTCAGGAACTCCGTGTGCCAGCGTCATTTGACCGGCTCCACATCGAGCAGGCCGATGTGCATGAAGCCCGAGCGCTTCTCCAGGAGGACCTGGCAGAGATTCCAAACGGCCACATGTTCTTCCTGAACGGCAGCAAATACTACGTTCAGGCCACTCATTGCCAGTGGCATGAGGACAGGGGAGGGCCCCGCACCCCGTCAAAATTCGGCCCCTTCAGGGGTGTCGACTGATCGGGGAGCCGACATTTCCGCCGGCGGAGAGGCCATCCGGCGATCCGCACACCGCCCCTGCACAGCCGGGCCCGGGCGGAGCCGCCGCACCGCCCGGCCCCGTAAAGACAGGTCAGCCGCAGTCGCTCACCATCGAGCCCACCGGCGCACCGCTCAGCTCCTTCGCGCCGAAGCCGTCGATCTCCTGCTCGGAACCGGCGAAGTGCGTCTGGTCGTTGAGGCGCACGATGCAGCCGAAGTCGTTCGGGATGGGGTTGTACGCCGAGCGGGGCGTGATCACGGGGTCGAGGGCGTCGACCTCGGGGAAGGTGAAACCGGTCTTGGTGACCTTGACGTTGACCCGGTAGAGGATCTTCCCGGTCTGGTGCGCGCCGCTGAAGAGGCAGAACTCGCCCTTGCGGCACGTGTTGGCACCCGACTCGGCAGCGGTGGCGGCGGGGGCCGCGGTGGCCGTGAGGCCGATGACCGTCATGGCGGCCAGGCCGAGGCGTAACGCGCGTCGCGACATGGTGACTCCTTGGTTCGGAAACGGATGATCACATTCTGCACCCGGCCCCCTACTCAAGATCAACACCAGACCCGGCATCTTGACGGTTTCAAGTCGGCCTGAAGTCGCACTCGCCGTCGTCGACGGCCCGCGCCCCCGGCCTCTAGGCTGTGGGCCGCACACGGGATGACCGACTCGCCACTCGTTCTGATCGCTTCCGTCAGGAGGAGTCCATGCGCAAGGCGCCTTACACCGTGATCGCCCTGACCGCGGCCGCCGTCCTCTCCGGCGGACCCGCCATGGCGGCGGACATCATGGCCCGCGACAACTGCTACAGCGCTCGCGGCTGCACCGGCAGGGTGCTGAGCCACAGGGACGCGCACAACTGCAAGGTCAAGAGCCACGGCAAGAGCTGGCGTTCGGGGCGGACAGGCACCTGCTACAACATCTGAACTGTCAGTGCCCCGTGCCACACTGCCCGCATGACCGAGACTCAGGCCGTCAGGGGCCCTGCCAGCTAGGGGGCTACCCCCACCCTTAGGGGATCGGTCTGCCGGATGGGCAAGTGGGTCTCACGTCAACACACTTGCCCCATGACCTTTCAGCGACCGCTCCTCCTCACCCTCTCCGCCGCCGCCATTGCCGCCGCCCTCACCGCACCCGCCACCCCGGCCACGGCCTCCACGCCCGCAGCCCCCTCCGGCCCCTCCGCCCCCTCTCTCTCCTGGCACCCCTGCGACAACGCCCCCGCCGGTGACGCCCGCGAGTGCGCCACGCTCCCCGTCCCCCTCGACTACCGCTCACCCGGCGGCGAGCAACTCCGCATAGCCGTCACCCGACTTCGCACCGATCAGCCCGCGCACCGCCGCGGCACCCTGCTGCTCGTCGCCGGCGGGCCCGGGGGATCCGGGGTGGACATGGTGAAGAACAGAGCGGAGCGGCTCCGGAAGGAGACCGGCGGTGCATACGACATCGTCGGGCTCGACCCGCGCGGCGTCGGCGGCAGCAGTACGGCCGACTGCGGGCTCTCCGAGGACGACCGCGACATCACCAACTACCGTTCCTGGCCCGCCCCGGACGGGAGCATCACCGCGAACGTCGAGCACTCCCGCCGCGTCGCCGCCCAGTGCGCCCGCAACGGCGGCGCCGTCCTGCGCAGCATGTCCACCGCCAACGAGGTCCGTGACATCGACCGGTTCCGGCAGGCCCTCGGCGAGCGGAAGCTGTCCGCGTACGGCGTCTCGTACGGGACGTACGTGGCCGCCGAGTACGCCCAGAAGTACCCGCAGCACACCAACCGTTGGGTGCTGGACAGCACCGGGGACCCCGACCCGGCGCGCGTCGAGCGCGGCTGGATGGCCAACATGGCCGTCGGCGCCGAGGACCGTTTCCCCGACTTCGCCGCCTGGGCCGCCGAGCACGGCATCGCCCAACGAGCCGAGGACGTACGGCCGTTGTTCCTCGCGACCGCCGCGAAGCTGGACCGTGAGCCGAAGAGGTTCACCGACGGGAACCTCCTCACCGGCAATCTGCTGCGGCAGATGCTGCAGGGCGCCCTCTACTCCGACAAGCAGTTCCAGGACTTCGGCGACACCTTCCGCGCCGCCGCGTCCGACCGGCCCCTGACCGTGCCCCGTCCGGAGTGGCTCACGCTGCCGGAGCGCGATGCCTCCGTGAGCATGGCGATCATCTGCAACGACGCGAGCTGGCCGCGCTCCGTCTCCTCCTACCGGCGCGCCGTCGCCGCCGACCGCGTCCGGCACCCGCTCACGGCCGGCATGCCGGTGAACGTCTCACCGTGCACCTTCTGGGACCACGGCCCGGCCGACAAGCCCGCCCGCATCACCTCCGACGGGCCCTCCAACATCCTCATGGTGCAGAACCTGCGCGACCCCGCCACCCCGTACAGCGGTGCCCTGAAGATGCGCCGGGCCCTCGGCGACCGGGCCCGGCTCGTGTCCGTCGATGCGGGCGGACACGGTTCGTACTTGTCCAACGGGAACGCCTGCGGGGACCGGAAGGTCAGTGAGTTCCTGACCGAGGGCAAGCGACCCGCCGGCGACGTCCTCTGTCCCAAGAGTTAGAACAACTGCTGCTGCCCCGCCATCGGCGGTTCCTCCGGGTCGAAGAGCCGCGGCTCCGTCGCCAGCAGCGGGGCCGAGCGGCGCGAGCCGGGGCAGGAGGTCAGTTCGTAGGAGACGACACGGCGGCCGGGCGGGTCGTGGCGGGCGAAGCGGCCGCCGACGACGGCGATCTCGCGGGTGCAAACGGGGCAGGCCCGGCGGGGTGAGGACATCTCACCAGTGTGACCCACGCGCGGAGGCCCCGGGACCGCGGGCGTCAGACCGACTCCCCCGGGGTGTACGTGCCCCACACCTCGCGCAGCGCCCCGCACACCTCGCCCACCGTGGCGCGGGCGCGCAGGGCGTCCCGCATCGGGTACAGCACGTTCGCCTTCCCCTCCGCCGCCCTGCGCAGCTTCCCCAGCGCCGCCTTCACCGCCTTGCCGTCCCGCTCCGCCCGCAGTCGCTCCAGGCGCTCCCGCTGACGGGCCTCGATCGCGGGGTCCACGCGCAGGGGGGCGTACGGCTCCTCTTCCTCCAGGCGGAAGCGGTTGACGCCGACGACCACCCGGTCGCCGTTGTCCGTCTGCTGCGCGATCCGGTACGCGTTGCGCTCGATCTCGTTCTTCTGGAATCCGCGCTCGATCGCGGCGACGGCGCCGCCGAGCGACTCCACCTCGTCCATCAGTTCCAGGGCCGCGCTCTCGATGTCGTCCGTCATCGACTCGACCGCGTACGAACCGGCGAACGGGTCGACCGTCGCCGTCACATCGGTCTCGTGGGCCAGGACCTGCTGCGTGCGCAGGGCGAGCCGGGCGGCCTTGTCGGTGGGCAGGGCGATGGCCTCGTCGAAGGAGTTGGTGTGCAGGGACTGGGTGCCGCCCAGCACCGCGGCGAGGGCCTGGACGGTGACGCGGACCAGGTTCACCTCCGGCTGCTGCGCGGTCAGCTGCACCCCCGCCGTCTGCGTGTGGAAGCGCAGCATCTGCGACTTGGGGTTCTTCGCACCGAACTCCTCCCGCATCAGCCGGGCCCACATCCGGCGCGCCGCACGGAACTTGGCGACCTCCTCCAGCAGCGTGGTGCGCGCGACGAAGAAGAAGGACAGGCGCGGGGCGAAGTCGTCGACGTCCATGCAGGCCGCCACGGCCGCGCGGACGTACTCGGCGCCGTCGGCGAGGGTGAAGGCGATCTCCTGCGCGGGCGAGGCGCCGGCCTCGGCCATGTGGTAGCCGGAGACGGAGATGCTGTTCCAGCGGGGCAGCTCGGCCTGGCAGTAGCGGAAGATGTCGGCGGTCAGGCGCAGCGAGGGGGCGGGCGGGAAGATGTAGGTGCCGCGGGCGATGTACTCCTTGAGGACGTCGTTCTGGACGGTGCCGGTGAGGCGGTCGCCGGGGACGCCCTGTTCCTCGGCGACGAGCTGGTAGAGCAACAGCAGCAGTGCGGCAGGGGCGTTGATGGTCATCGACGTCGACACCTCGCCGAGCGGGATGCCGTCGAAGAGCACCCGCATGTCGTCGACGGAGTCGACGGCCACGCCCACCCTGCCCACTTCGCCGCGGGCGAGCGGCGCGTCCGAGTCGTACCCCATCTGCGTGGGCAGGTCGAAGGCGACGGACAGTCCGGTGGTGCCGTGGGCGATGAGCTGCCGGTAGCGGGCGTTGGACTCGGCGGCGGTGCCGAAGCCGGCGTACTGGCGCATGGTCCAGGGGCGGCCGGTGTACATGGTGCGGTGGACACCGCGGGTGTAGGGGTACGAACCGGGTTCGCCCAGCTGCTTCGCGGGGTCCCAGGACGCGAGGTCCTGCGGGCCGTAGACCGGCTCGACCGGCAGTCCGGACTCGCTCAGGCGGGACGTGTCCTCGACCGATTCGAGTGAGGAAGCAGGATCGGCTTCGGATGCGTGTGCCATGACTTCACTCCTCCCACAGCCACTGTAGGCGCGGGCGTCCCGCACGGCGCCGGGACACGAGGGGAGGAGGGGGGCGCGGGCGGGACCGGGGGAAGAGCCCCGCCCGCGCCACATGCGCGGAGCCGACGGTATGGGGGGAACTCCGGCTCCTGCGCGCTGCCGATGACCAGTCGGCTCACTCTCTACAGCGCCAGGGGCTCCGAAAACGTCACACCCGGCGTCACGGCCGAGGTCGCACCCGATGTCACGGCCGGCGTCCGGGAGAGGTCCGGGAGCCCGATGAGCGGGTGCGGGACGGAGCGCAGGGGGTTGCGCAGGCCGCCGTCCCCCTCGGTGTCCTCGCCCTGGTCGCCGGAGCCGCCGCCCGGTGCGGAGTTGCCCAGCACGTGGTCGCAGTAGGCGCGCACGGCGGCGCCGCCCGCGGCGCGCTCCAGGGCGCTCAGGGTGTCGTCGTCGACTCCCTTGCCGCTGTTGCGCCGGGTGGCGTCCAGGTAGTCGCGGCACAACTTGGCGATCACGGCCGGGTGGCCGTCGTCGCCCTTCCGGCCGTCGTCCTTGCCGCGGCCCCGGTCCTGGTCCGGGTCCTGCCGCGGGGGCTCGGCCGTCGGGGAGACGGTGCCGGGCCCGCCGCCGGGCGTGGCGCTCGCGCCGCCCGGGGTGGCGCTGCCGGGGGCCGGCGGTGCCGTGCTGCGGCCGCGCCCGTCGCCGGCGGTGCCGTGCGACGGGCCGGTGCGGGGCGTGCCGGTGGCGGGGGCGGCGGTCTCGGTGTCGCTGTCGGCCACCACGCTCGTGGCGGGCGCCGGTTCACGGCCGCCGCGTCCGAAGGGGGCGGGCAGGACGCCCGTGCCGGCCGCCACCGCGACCCCGCCGAGGGCGCATCCGGCCAGCGCCAGGGCGAGCGCGGAACGGGCGGGGCGGCGCAGGAAGGTGCGGGCGGCCGAGGCGCGCGCGGCGGTGCGGCCGAGGCGTACGACGGAGGCGGCGGAACCGGCGGCCGCGTTCCGCTCGGCGGCGCGGGCCGTCCGGAAGGCGGCGAGGGCCGCCTCCTCCCCGGGCAGGGGCGCGTCGTCCGCGGGGGCCGGGACCCGGAGCGCGCCCAGGGCGGCGTCCAGCCGCGCGGCACCGTCCCGGGCACGGTCGTCCGCCGTGTCCCCGGCCGGGGTGCCGGCGAGGGCCTCGCCGCGCAGCAGCCGCTCCACGGCGTCGTCATCCAGCCAGTCGTACCGGCGATCGTCGGCCATCACATGTCCTTCTGCGTCCGCGCGCGCAATTGCGTCACACCTGCAGAAGCACTGCCTCCGGTGCTTCCGCTGCCGGGCGACCCGTGCGCCTGCCGCTGTCCGGGGACTGCGTCGGCCCCTGCCTCCTGTCGTGCCCCGCCCGCCGTGACCAGCTCGGCCAGCTTGCGCAGGCCCCGGTGCGCGGCGGTGCGCACGGCGCCGGGGCGCTTGCCCAGCACCCCGGCGGCGCTCTTGGCGTCGAGGCCGGCGACCACGCGCAGCACGACGGCCTCGGCCTGGTCCTGCGGCAGCTGGGCGATGAGGGCGAGGGCGTGTCCGGTGCCGAGGGACTCCAGGGCCTCCCCGGCGGTGTCGGCGTCGCCCGCGCGGCCGGCGAGTTCGGTCTCGTCGCCGCCGATCATGGGGCGGCGGCCGCGCATGCGTATGTGGTCGAGGGCGCGGTTGCGGGCGATGGTGGCCGCCCAGCCGCGGAACCGGTCGGCGTCGCCGTTGAACCGTGCCAGGTCGCGGGCTATCTGCAGCCACGCCTCCGAGGCGACGTCCTCCGCGTCCGCCTCGCCGACCAGCGTGCGGACGTACCCGAGCAGGCGGGGCTGCACGGAACGGTAGACGGTACGGAATGCCGTCTCGTCCCCGCCCTGCGCCGCGTGCACCGCGGTGGTCAGCTCGGCGTCGTCCCCCTGCACCCTCTCATCCTGCACCACGTGCGGATTCCGCTGTTCAGCAGCCCGCCGGACCATTGCCGAAAGGATTCTGCGGCGGTCCGGGCGGCATGGGCGGTACGGGCGGATGGGCGGGCGCGCCGTAGGGCGCGGGGGCGGGCGGCATCCCGGGCCACGCCGGGGCGCCCACGGCCACGGGCGGCGCGAACCGCGGGGCGAACTGCGGCCCGAACTGCGGGCCCAGCGCGGCCCGCTGCTCCTGCATGCGCGACAACTGCCGCACGACGAGCAGCGCGAGCAGGGCGGCAGCGACGAGCAGCAGCGTCGAGAGACCGTCGACCGCCATGGCCGACTTCAGCGACTCGGCGTCGTCCCGCCAGTCGTCGAGGCCGTAGCCACCGGTCTTGGCCCCCGTCTTCATCCGCGCCTCGGCGGCCGTCTCCATGGTGCCGGCGATCCAGCCGAGGACGTTCGCCGTGATCCACAGCACCCACCAGGAGTTGAGCAGCCCCTTGGGAACGGCCTGCGGCCCCGCCGGGGAGCTGGCCCGGTAGATGTCGTTCGCCATCTGCTTGGGGAACCAGAAATTGACGACGGGCGTGAACCACGAGCCGACCGCCCAGCCGCTGCCGAACCGGTGCGTACCGGGCGCGAAGACCTCGGCGTTGAGGCGCACCCGGCGGAACCAGACGACCCAGAGCACGCCCGCCGCGAGGAACGAGAGGAAGAAGAGCAGCGTCAGCACCGAGTTGACGCTGTCCGCGTCGTCGGCCTTGCGCGACGTGGCGTCGGTGAAGCCGTCGCTCAGCATGGCGTCGACCGCGGCGCGCTCGTTGCCGAGCGAGGCGACCATGAGGAGCAGCAGGAGCATGTTCAGCACCAGCAGCACCTGCAGCGCGATGCGCACGCCCCGCCGCAGGTCGACGCCGCCGGCCGGCGCGAGCACCGGCCCCGCCGGGTACGGGTACCCCGTGAAGGGCGCGGGCCCGACGGCCCCGCACGCCGCACAGCGGCCGTCCGGCCCCACGGCGACGGCGCGGCAGCGACCGCACGGAAACATCTTGCTGACCCCCCGGGTACCGGCACGCGAAACAGGTGCGCCGAACGGCGCGGACCCGCACGTTACGGGCATAGACATGCCCACGTCCAGAAACGTCTTCGCACGCACGGACGAGGGTGTGACGAATTTTCCGTCTACGGCGCTGTAGTTAGTGCGTGCCCTGCCAGGGTTCGCAACAGACGGACGGCCGGGGCCACTCCTGTGGGGGGTGGCGGCCCCGGCCGTCCACCGTCCGCAGCCGCCGGGCCGTCAGGCGTCCGCCGCTGCGGCCGCCGCGTCCTTCACGCTCACCGTCAGGTCGTTCGTCACCGTGAAGTAGGGCCGCAGCAGCGCGTCCCCGTGCACCGCCGCCGGGAAGGTGTCGACGCCCTTGCGGTCCGCGAAGTCGCCCGCGATCCGGCCCACCCGGACCAGCGCCGCGCCCTTCGCCGGGCGCGCCCACAGGTCCCACAGGTCCTGCTCCGGGTCGCGCCGGGTGCCCATCGGGGCGCAGGGCAGGCGGCCGGTGCCGTTCTCCAGGGGCACCCGGACGTCGCCCACCGCGCCGTCGGCGCCGCGCAGCCGGGCGACGAGTTCGGCGCCCTCGCCGAAGGAGGTGCCCAGGGCCTCCAGCGAGACCGTGATGCCCTCGCTCTCCACGCGGACCTCCGTCGCCTCGGCGTGCTCCGGGCGCAGCCAGGTGCGCAGGGCGAGGTAGCCGTCGCTGGTCCCGTACGGGACCCAGGCGGTGACGCCCTGGGGGCCGTGGCCGAGCGGGAGTCCGAGCAGGGCCTTCTGCTCGACGAGCGCGGCGGTCAGCCGGCGGCGGCTCTTGTCGCGGGAGCGCTCGGTATAGGTGTCCCAGCGCCCCTCGGACAGGGTGTGCGCCCCGCGCTCGACCCGGGCCTCGACCCAGCCGTCCGCGCCGTCGCGCTGCTGGGGCAGGGCGACCCGCACCGCCTCCTTGCCCTTGCTGCCGCGGTGACGCAGCAGCAGATGCGTGTCGGCGGCGGTGAGCTGGCCGGCGCGCAGCCGGACGAGGAGGGAGCCGTCGGCCCCGACCGCGCAGCGGGCCTCGGGGTGCGCGGTCTCGGTCTTCTTCTGCACAGGCGCAGGCGCCGTCTTCTGCTTGAACAGGCCGCGCAGCAGGCCGCCCTTCTTGGCGGGGGCGGCGGTGCTGCCGGGGCGCAGTTCCTCGAAGAGCTCCTCGTAGCGGCGGGCGACGGCGGCGGGCTCGTAGCGGTGGGCGGCCTGCCGGGCTGCGGCGCCGAGCCGTTGACGCAGGGCGGGGTCACCGGTGAGCTTGAGCAGGGCCTCGGCGTAGGTGTCGACCGTGGCGTTGCCGTCGAGCGGGACGAGGATGCCGTCGGTGCCGTCGGCGATGATCTCGCGCGGCCCGTGCGGGCAGTCGGTGGCGACGACGGGCAGGCCCGCGTGCATGGCCTCGACGATGGTCATGCCGAAGGACTCGGCGTCGGAGGCGACGGCGGCGACCGCGCCCTTGGACCACTCGGTCTCGATCGGCGAGCGGGCGCCCATGAGCGTGATCCGCTCGGCGAGGCCCAGGTCCTCGATCTGCTTGCGCAGCTTCGGCTTGGCGGGGCCGCGCCCGTAGATGCGCAGGTTCCAGTCGGGGCGCTCGGCGGCGATCTTCGCGAAGGCGGCGACGAGGCGGTCGTAGCGTTTGACGGAGACGAGCCGGCCGGCGGAGACGATGAGCTTCGAGGTGCCGTCCGAGGGCTCGGCCGCGGGTGCCGGTACGGCGTTGGGGATCGAGAGGATCCTCGCCTCGGCGTCCGGGAGCGCCTCGCGGTAGTGGCCGGCGTCGGCCTCCGAGACGGTGGTGAAGGCGTCGAGGGCGGCGATGGCGGGGTCCATCACGGCGTGCAGCTCGGGGACGTGGGCCTCGTGGGTGAGGTGTTCCTGGCCGATGCGCAGGTACCGGTCGGTGCCGTACTCGGCGAGGTAGCCGATGAGCTTGGGGCGGGTGGCGATGACGACGTCGGCGTCGGTGCGGGCGAGGTGGGCCGCGACCTTCTCGTCGGTGAGGGCGGTGGCGGCCATCAGGCCGTTGTCGATGCGCTCGTCGCGGAAGAGGGCGCTGGGCCGCTGGTTGGGCGGGGAGCGGTACTCCTCGCTCTCCTCGCCCTCGCGGAAGTCCAGCAGCGGGGTGAGGCGCACACGGGGGTCGATGGTGAGTTCGGGTTCGTCGGCGGGCCGGTTGACGCTGACGATCCGTACGTCGTGCCGGTCGGCGAGGGCGGCTGCGAGGTTGACGGTCGAGCGGATGGTGCCGCCGATGCCGTAGGCGTTGTGCAGGAGGAATTCGATCTTCATCGTGCCCTCAGTTCCGGTGCGCGTGCAGTGGTGGCGCGGGCCCGTGCCCCCCGTACGGCCGCATGCCTCACCCCCGCAGGTTAGGGGATCGCGCCCCGAAGGGGCGCGAGGCTGCTGCATCATGCGGCTCCGCCGCGTGGGCGCGACAAGCCACGACGAGCCCGCAGATGACAACTGCGCTCCCCGCGGAGCACCCCGCTCAGCGCAGCACGCGACCCGCGAGAGCACTGAAGTCCTGCCAGGACTGCTGAGGCTTCCCCGGGTCCCACAGCCGCTGGGCGGTGGCGGCCAGCGGCAGCCGGATGCCGTTCGCGACCTGGTCGGGCGTCTGGGCGTCCGGTTTGTCGCACCAGATCGCGAACCGGCCGCCGAGGATGCGGTCGGACCCGGCCTGTCCTGCGGCGACGGGCGAGGTGCCGCGGAGGACGGCGGGCGACCACTGGCCGTAGATGCGCTCGCCGGTGGGGTAGCGGAACTGGTTGGGCTCGCCGAGGACGTAATAGAGGAACTCGTCGTTGAGGTTGACCAGCCGGCGTCCTTCGTTCAGATACTCGGCGGGCGGCCGGGCACCCAGCTCCTTGCCGGTCCAGTACTCGACCTCGATGTTCTTGTCGGGGGTGACGACGCCGTCGCGGAAGAAGCCGTCGTTCCAGGCCTTGGGCGTCCTGCCGAGGGAGCGCACCAGGGCGGCGCGGTCGTTGAGCCAGCCGGTGGCGAGGTCCTGGACCTTGGCGCCGGACCCGTACTTCTGCCGGGCGGCCTCGGCGAGGCGGGGGTAGGAGGCCTGCGGGTCCTTGGACATCAGGGCGCGGTACTCGTCGGCGCCGAGGTGGAACCACGGGCCGGGGAAGAGGTCGGCGTACTCGCGGATGAGGTCGTCCACGACGGTGGCCGCGTCGGGGTCGGCGATGTCGACGGCGCCGCGGGCGACGGTGCCCGAGGCGTCGCGCAGCTGCAGTCCGGGGTGGGCGTTCAGCATGGAGCCGAGGTGGCCGGGCGAGTCGATCTCGGGGACGACGGCGATGTGCAGGGACGAGGCGAGGTCGATGATGCTGCGCACCTCGGCCTTGGTGAGGTGCTGGTCGGAGACGATCTCGGGGTGGCTGTCGCTGTCGATGCGGAAGCCCTGGTCGTCGGAGAAGTGCAGGCCGAGCTGGTTGAGCTTGAGGTCGGCCATCTGCCGCAGCCGGTCCTTGATCCAGTCGGCGGTGAAGTACTTGCGGGCGATGTCCAGGTTGAGGCCGCGCTGGGGGCGGTCGGGGCTGTCGCGGACGGTGCCCTCGGGCAGCCCGCCGCCGGAGCGCACGGCCTGGGCGACGGTGCGGGTGCCGTAGAAGACGCCGGCCTCGTCGGAGCCGGTGACCAGGACCTTGCCGTCGTGGGTGGTGAGCTCGTAGCCCTCGGGCCCGCCGCTCTGGCCCGGGCGCAGGGCGAGTTCGACGTCGCCGCGGCGGGCGGGGCCGGCGTCGAGGCTGAGCTTGAGGTCGTCGGCGAGCCGGCGGCCCGCGTCGGCCAGCGGCCCGCCGGGGTCGGCGACGACCCGGGCCCCGGAGCCGGGCCGCCAGCCGGGGCCGCCCTCGGCGGTGAAGGAGCGCACCGCGGGGACGACGCGCGGCGGGCCGGGGGGCGCGGGGGCCGTGGTGGAGGAGGGCGCGGCGGAGGCCGGGAGGGAACGGGCGTCGTCCTTGGCGCGGTGGCTGCCGGTGGTGCGGGGGCAGCCCATGACGGACATGGCGGCGAGGAGGGCGAGGGCGGAGACGGTCCCCCGGATGGCCGCCGTGCGGGTGATCCTGACGGGCAGTCGCTTGGACAGTCGCATGGAGCAAAACCTCCCATTCAGGGAGAAGATAGGTTTTTTCCATGCATGGGCGGCAAGGACCCGCCCGGAAGGACGCCCGTACGACCCGTACGAAGGAAATTCGCGCATCCGTCGGCCGGTGGCCGAGAACTGTCGTTACGTTTTGATCCCGCTCAGGCTTCGCCACGATCACCGAGGAGCCCACCCTGCACGTTCTCGACCGACTCGATCGAAAGGACCGGCCCGCCCCGGTTTCCCCGGGCACGCCGGACATCTCCGCGACGGCCGACGAGGCGCTGCGGGTCGCCCAGGCGGCCTACGAGAGCCGGTTCGGCGAGCCCCTGCTGCTTCCCCCGGCCCCGGACCGCGGCCCCGAGGAGGCTCTTGACCTGCTCCTGCGCACTCTGCGCGAGCGGCTGACGGCCCGTGGCGAACCGATTCGCGCCACCGGCGGCTAGTCCGTACGTGCCTGTTTGATCACACCTGACATACCCCGGGGGACCGAACCGACAAGGCGTCGCTACGATGGCCAGGGCCGGTGGACCGTACCCGGCCGGGCCCGACCGACAGTAGAGCCGGCTGGCCCCAATCCCCGCTCCCGGAGGGTTTTCCGTGCCGGCTGGAACGCTGTACCGCGGCCGGGAAGGCATGTGGTCCTGGGTGGCTCACCGAGTCACTGGCGTCCTCATTTTCTTCTTCCTGTTCGTGCACGTCCTCGACACCGCTCTCGTACGCGTCTCTCCCGAGGCGTACGACAACGTCGTCGCGACGTACAAGACACCCGTCGTCAATCTGATGGAGTACGGCCTCGTCGCCGCCATCCTTTTCCACGCTCTCAACGGCCTGCGGGTCATCGCGGTGGACTTCTGGTCCAAGGGCCCGCGCTACCAGAAGCAGATGCTGTGGACGGTTGTCGGTATCTGGGTCGTGCTGATGGCAGGCGCTTTCTACCCCGTGCTGCAGCACACGCTGCGCACGCTGTTCGGGAGCTGATGACGCGAGATGTCCGCTGAAACCACCACCCCCGCGGTGAACGAGTCCGTGTCGCTCTACGACGCGGACAACCCGGCTCCGGTCATCGAGCCGCCCCGCAAGCGCACCAAGAAGACGCCGAAGTCCACGCGCACGAACTTCGAGCTGTACGGCTGGCTGTTCATGCGGCTGTCCGGCATCGTGCTGGTCGTCCTGGTCCTCGGCCACCTGCTGATCCAGCTCGTCCTCGACGGCGGCGTCAGCAAGATCGGTTTCGCCTTCGTGGCCGGCCGCTGGGCCTCGCCGTTCTGGCAGGCCTGGGACCTCATCATGCTGTGGCTCGCGATGCTGCACGGCGCCAACGGCCTGCGTACGGTCATCAACGACTACGCGGAGCGGAACAACACCCGCTTCTGGCTGAAGATGCTGCTGTACACGGCCACGGTGTTCACCGTCCTGCTGGGCACGCTGGTGATCTTCACCTTCGACCCGAACATCCGCTAGAGCCCGGGGCTGACGAGACCATGCAGATCCACAAGTACGACACCGTCATCGTCGGCGCCGGCGGCGCCGGCATGCGCGCCGCCATCGAGGCGACGAAGCGCAGCCGCACCGCGGTGCTGACCAAGCTCTACCCCACCCGGTCCCACACCGGCGCGGCCCAGGGCGGCATGGCCGCCGCCCTCGCCAACGTCGAGGAGGACAACTGGGAGTGGCACACCTTCGACACGATCAAGGGCGGTGACTACCTGGTCGACCAGGACGCCGCCGAGATCCTGGCGAAGGAGGCCATCGACGCGGTCCTCGACCTCGAGAAGATGGGCCTGCCGTTCAACCGCACCCCGGACGGCACCATCGACCAGCGCCGCTTCGGCGGTCACTCCCGCAACCACGGCGAGGCCCCGGTCCGCCGTGCCTGCTACGCGGCCGACCGCACCGGCCACATGATCCTCCAGACGCTGTACCAGAACTGCGTCAAGGAGGGCGTGGAGTTCTTCAACGAGTTCTACGTCCTGGACCAGCTGATCACCGAGGTCGACGGCGTCAAGAAGTCGGCCGGTGTGGTGGCGTACGAGCTCGCCACCGGCGAGCTCCACATCTTCCAGGCCAAGTCGGTCGTCTACGCCTCCGGCGGCACCGGCAAGTTCTTCAAGGTGACCTCCAACGCGCACACCCTGACCGGTGACGGCCAGGCCGCCTGCTACCGCCGCGGCCTGCCGCTGGAGGACATGGAGTTCTTCCAGTTCCACCCGACGGGCATCTGGCGCATGGGCATCCTCCTCACCGAGGGCGCCCGCGGCGAGGGCGGCATCCTCCGCAACAAGGACGGTGAGCGCTTCATGGAGAAGTACGCGCCCGTCATGAAGGACCTCGCCTCCCGCGACGTCGTCTCCCGCTCCATCTACACGGAGATCCGCGAGGGCCGCGGCTGCGGTCCCGAGGGCGACCACGTCTACCTGGACCTCACCCACCTGCCGCCGGAGCAGCTGGACGCGAAGCTCCCGGACATCACCGAGTTCGCGCGCACCTACCTCGGCATCGAGCCCTACACGGACCCGATCCCGATCCAGCCCACCGCGCACTACGCGATGGGCGGCATCCCGACGAACGTCCAGGGCGAGGTGCTGTCCGACAACGACACCGTCGTGCCGGGTCTGTACGCCGCCGGCGAGGTCGCCTGCGTGTCCGTCCACGGCGCCAACCGCCTGGGCACCAACTCGCTGCTCGACATCAACGTGTTCGGCCGCCGGGCCGGCATCGCCGCCGCCGAGTACTCGGACCGGGCCGAGTTCGTCGAACTGCCGGAGAACCCGGCCGAGCTCGTCGAGGCGCAGGTCGAGAATCTGCGCAACTCGACCGGCACCGAGCGGGTCGCCGAGCTCCGCAAGGAGCTGCAGGAGACCATGGACGCCAACGTGATGGTCTTCCGCACCGAGCAGACCATCAAGACGGCCGTCGAGAAGATCGCCGAGCTGCGCGAGCGCTACAAGAACGTGTCCATCCAGGACAAGGGCAAGCGCTTCAACACCGACCTGCTGGAGGCCATCGAGCTGGGCAACCTGCTCGACCTGGCCGAGGTGATGGCCGTGTCCGCGCTGGCGCGCAAGGAGTCCCGCGGCGGTCACTACCGCGAGGACTACCCGAACCGCGACGACGTCAACTTCATGCGGCACACCATGGCGTACCGCGAGACGGATGCCTCCGGCAAGGACGGCATCCGCCTCGACTACAAGCCGGTCGTGCAGACCCGCTACCAGCCGATGGAGCGTAAGTACTGATGAGCACCGCGACGCTCGACAAGCTCGAGGCCGAGGCGCAGACCTCGCACAACATCACGGTCGTCTTCCGCGTCCGCCGGTTCAACCCGGAGATCTCGGACGAGGCGACCTGGCAGGACTTCGAGCTGGAGATCGACCCCAAGGAGCGGGTCCTCGACGGCCTCCACAAGATCAAGTGGGACCAGGACGGTTCGCTGACCTTCCGCCGCTCCTGCGCCCACGGCATCTGCGGCTCGGACGCCATGCGCATCAACGGCAAGAACCGCCTGGCGTGCAAGACGCTGATCAAGGACATCAACCCGGCCAAGCCGATCACGGTCGAGCCCATCAAGGGCCTGACGGTCCTGAAGGACCTCGTGGTCGACATGGAGCCGTTCTTCCAGGCGTACCGCGACGTGATGCCCTTCCTCATCACCAAGGGCAACGAGCCGACGCGCGAGCGCCGGCAGTCCGCGGAGGACCGCGAGCGCTTCGACGACACGACGAAGTGCATCCTGTGCGCGGCCTGCACCTCCTCCTGCCCGGTGTTCTGGAACGACGGCCAGTACTTCGGCCCGGCGGCGATCGTCAACGCGCACCGCTTCATCTTCGACTCGCGTGACGAGGCCGGTGAGCAGCGCCTGGAGATCCTCAACGACAAGGACGGCGTGTGGCGTTGCCGCACGACGTTCAACTGCACGGATGCGTGCCCGCGTGGCATTGAGGTCACGAAGGCGATCCAGGAAGTGAAGCGGGCGCTGATCACGCGCCGCTTCTGACGGGGTTCGCTCCGCGGGAAGCTCGATCCGTTCGACTGCGGGTTCGTCGTAGCTGATCGCGCCCACGCGGCGGAGCCGCATGATGTAGCAAGCCCCGCTCCCCTTCGGGGCGCGGACCGCTGAAGTCCCAGTTCCCCGTGCCCCAAAAGGGGCGCGGGGAACTGCGCGATCAGCCCGGGCAGGACGCTGGGCGCGCAGCGCCAACGCCGCCACGCCCTTTGACGGTGAGCCGGCTCACGCCGCCCCGGACCGTGCCGCGTGGCAGTCTCGTGCCTATGACACCCATACCCCTGCCTCCGCTCCGCACCACCGTCCGCGGGACGGGCCCCGGCCTGCTGCTCGCGCACGGCGCGGGAGGCAGCGTCGCGGCGCACTTCGGCGCGCTCATGCCGGTGCTGGCCGAGCAGCACACGGTCGTGGCCCCGGACTACCCCGACTCGGCCGCGCCGCTCACCCTCGACGGCCTGGCCGACGCGCTGGTGGCCGCGGCCACGGAGGCGGGCCTGGAGTCCTTCACCCTGGTCGGCTACTCGCTCGGCACGCTCGTCTCGGTACGGGCGGCGGCGCGGCACCCCGGGCGCGTGCGCGGCCTCGTCCTGACCGCGGGCATGGCCAGGCCGGACAACCGCATGCTGGCCTCGCTGGAACTGTGGCGCACGCTGCTGGCCGCGGACGACCGCAAGGCCTTCGCCCGTTTCAGCGCGCTGAGCTCCTTCAGCACGGACTTCTTCAACGCGCTGCCGCAGGAGCAGGTCCCGGCGCTGCTCAACCTCCTGGCGTCGTCCGTCCCCGCCGGCACGGCGGCCCAGGCGGGCCTGGTGGCGACGGCCGACACGACGGCCGACCTGCCGGGCATCGCGGTGCCGACGCTGGTCGTGGCCACGACCCGGGACAACCTGGTCTCCCCCGCCAGCTCCCGCCTGCTGGCGGGCCGCATCCCGGGGGCCGAGTACGCGGAGATCGAGGCGGGGCACGCCGTGATGGTCGAACGCCAGGAGGAGTGGCAGAAGCTGCTACTGGAGTTCCTGGGGCGGCACGGCCTCTGACGCCCACGTCCGCGCGGCCGGGAGATCGGGGGCGATCCCGGCCACCTGGTAGGCGAACCCGTCCCACTCCAGCAGCACACGCGGCTCGCCGGGCCGCACGTGGCTCCCGCCCCCGTGCCACGGCCGGTGCCGCCGCCACTCCCCCCGCGGTGCCCGGCGCCGCTGTTCGTAGGCGGCGAGGGGGTCGTCGGGGCGGCGGTATTCGGCCATCCCTCCAGGGTGCCGCAAGCGGCCGGAGCGGGTGGGGTTTTCAGTGCACCCGAAGCGTCCTGACCGGCGAGGTCCGCAGCACCACCGGATGCCTGTCGTTGCGCACGTCGGCCCCGTAGAGGACGGCCCGGAAAGCGACGCTCCCCCGGTGCCTCGGCTCGACCTTGGCATCCGCCTTCGGGAACTCCGAAACGGTCACGGTCCTCCCGCACTTCACCGTGCGCCACGGGCCGTTCCGGCCGACCCGTTCCTGGATGCAGAGCTTCAGGTACGTCGCCGCGTCGTCGTCCCCCCTGGCCCGGATCCTGACGGGGTGCCAGGCGCGCACCGTGTGGTGCGGTGTCACCTTGAAGTCGATACCGCCCTTGGCTACGGCGGGCGTCGACGCGAGCCCGACCAGTCCGGCGGACGCGATGCCCAACACCGCTGTTGCACGAAGCCACTTCACGGATGTCCCCTCCCTAGGTCACCGGATAAGACGGCGCTGCCGCGGCGCGCGTTGCACGGGCGGCCGGTGGAACTGGCGGCGATGCCGGGGCGGTTGGCGGGCTGACGACTCCTACAGCACGTCTCGGCTCACCCCGGTACGGGCCCCTGCATCTGCTTGCTGATCCATTCGATCGGGCCCGTCCCCATGTTGGGCACGTAGGTCTTGGCGTTGTGCTCCCCGTCGGGTATCTCGCTGAGCATCGTGTGCACCGGGCCCTTGTTGCCGTACGAGGCGATGAAGTCCTTCACGTTCTTCATCGCCGTCTTCTCCTTCGTGCCGACCTGGAAGGACAGATAGACGTCCGGCCCCTTGGCCTTGATCAGCTGCTTGGCCAGCACCTGGGGGTTGTTGGCGGCCTTCTCCTTCTCGTGCCCCGCCCACAGCGGCGAGTCGGGGACGATGTCCGGCCCGGAGGCGATCACGGCCTTGAACCGGTCCGGCTTCTGCAGCACCGCCTTCAGGCCGGCGAACCCGCCCGACGAGGAGCCCATGAAGGCCCAGCCCTCACGCTGCTTCAGGGTGCGGAAATTGGCCTTGACGAGGTCGGGGACGTCCTCCGTGAGCCACGTGCCCATCTTCGGCTGACCGGGGATGTCGCTGCCGTCGTAGTAGTTCTTGTCGTCCGGGTTCAGGACGGGCATGGCGACGATGAAGGGCAGGCTCTTGCCCTCCTTCGACCACTCGCTGATCGACTGCTGCAGCTTGAGGTCCGTGCCCATCCAGTAGTTGACCGGATAGCCGTTGCCGCCCGGGAGGGCGATCAGCACGGGGAAGCCGCTGTTCTTGTACTTCGGGTCGTCGTACTGCTTGGGCGCCCAGACCCAGACCTTGCCCTTGAAGCCGGACTTCTTGCCGTCGAGGGTGACGACACCGATCTTGGTGCCGTCCTGGACCGTGCTGGCGACCTTGAAGTCGGCCTTCGGTCCGGTGGGCATGAGCGTGCCGGATTCGCCGGCGGAACCGGCGTTGCCCCCCTGGCCGAAGCTCATGGAATCGCCCTTGTCGGAGAACAGGCCGAGGGAACTGAGAACGGGCCAGGCGATGAGGCCGAGGGCAACAGCGATGATCGCCGCCACGGCGAGCCGGCGTTTGGGTGCAGTAGCCATGCGGCCAGGGTGGGTGTGCTGTGTAAGAGGGCTTCTAAGAAGCCCCGGGCCGGAGCGCTCCGCGGGAAGTGCAGTGCGTCAACTGCGGGCTCGTCGTGGCTGTTCGCGCAGTTCCCCGCGCCCCTTTGGGGCGCGATCACGCACTGCACTTCGCCGAGCCCGCTCAGAACCGCCCCAGCCGCCACAGCCGCCAGATGCCCGTCCCGTCCGACAGATATTCCGCCCCCGAAATCGACGGCGTCGTCAGCACGTACTCCTTCTTCTGCCACAACGGCACCATCGGCACGTCCTCCGCCACGATCTTCTGGATCTGCCGGAAGTCCTCCGTCACCCGGTTCCGCTGGTAGATCTGCCGCGCCTGCGCGATCAGTTTCTCCACCCGCGCACTGGAATAGCCCGAGTGCAGCGCATTGTCCGCGCCGACCAGCGGAGTGGTGAACGTGTCCGGGTCCGGGAAATCCGCCACCCAGCTGACGCAGTACGCGTCGTACGCGCCCCGCGCATAGCCCTCCTGGAATTCCTGCCACCCCACCCGCTGCGGCGTCACCCGGAACAGGCCCGTGGCCTCCAACTGCCGTTTGATCATGGAGGCTTCCTGGTCCGTCGCCGCGCCCTGCGAATACGCGAGGCCGAAGCGGACCGGCACCGTCACCCCGGCCTCGCGCAGCAGCTCCCGTGCCCGCGCCGCGTCCGGTTTCGGATAGGCGTCGTAGAACGACGTCGCGTGGCCCGTGATGCCTTGCGGGACGAGGGAGTACAGCGGGTCCACCGTCCGCCGGTGGACGTCGCGCGCGATCGCCTCGCGGTCGATCACGGCCGCGACCGCCTGCCGGATCGCGGTCTCCTTCAGCGGCGCCCCGTCCCGCACGTTGAAGACGAGCGAGCGGATGCTCGGCGACGTGGTCTCCACGACGCGGACGCCCGAGTCCGCCGGCGAGATGCGGGCGATCTCCGCCGGCGGCATCTGCCGCCCGACCACCTCGACGGAACGTTCCTGCCAGGCCTCGTCCAGCGCATCGGGGTCGGCGAAGTACCGGACCGTGACCGGGCCTCCGAGATCCTTGACCGCTCCCGTGTAACGGGAGTTGGGCCGCAGCTCCGCCTCCGCCCCCGCCCGGTACGCGGCGAGGCCGTACGGGCCGGAGCCGTCCACCGCGCCGTCCTTGCGGAGCCGGTCCGCGGGGTAGCGGGTGCTGTCGACGATCGAGCCCGCACCCGTGGCGATCTTCAGCGGGAACGTGGCGTCGGGCACCCGGAGATGGAAGACGACCCTGGTGCCGTCCCCGTCCGCGTCCACCGACTGCAGCGTGTCCAGCAGGGAACCCGGCCCCTGGTCGGAGTGGATCCGCTTGATGCGGTCGAAGGAGAACTTCACGTCCCTCGCCGTCAATTCGTCCCCGTCGGCGAACTTCAGGTGCGGGCGCAGCTCGCACGTGTACGTGCGCAGGCCGTCGCCGCGGAATCCGCAGCTGCGGGCCGCGTCCGGCACGGGGCTGCTGGAGCCGGGGGCGAAGGTCAGCAGGGACTGGTAGACGTTGCCGAACAGCGCCCAGGAGCCCGCGTCGTAGGCGCCGGCCGGGTCGAGCGAGGTGACGCGGTCCGTCGTGCCGACCGTGACCGGGCTGCGGTCCTCGCTCCCCGAGTCGAAGCCGCACCCTCCGGCGAGCAACGCCAACAGCACCGGCCCCACCGTGTTCCTCAGCACACAACGCATCGCCGCGCCCCTCCCGCCCAGTGATGCGCATCACCGTAAACACGAAGGCGCACACGCGTCCGGGGAATCGGCCAAGTGATCGCCGGGATTCCGCGCGTCCGTTATGTCCGGTGTCCTACCGCTATGACGGCTATGACGTACGCCGCAACGCGCGCACCCCACGCAACCCGATGACCCCGACAGCCGTCCCCAGAAGAAACGACGTGATCGCAAGCAGCAGGTGCACCCAGAAGTACGCGGTCGGGTCACCTGCACGGTCAAACGCGAGTCCGCTGGCGTCCTTCCACAGATTCTTGACGAAAGTGATCCAGATGCACCAGCTCCAGGCCCCGAAGGCGAGCAGGAACCAGGACACGGGGCGGGAGAGCGTCAGAGGGGTTCGGGGAGCGGCATCCCCGGAAGAATTCACCATGCGTCCGAGTATGCGTTTCGCGTCCCCCGCTCCTCCTATCGGGTCCTCGCCGGAGGACCGCCGTGAGGCGCCGTACCGGGCGATGGGAGGGGGCGGTACGTTCACGATCGTGCCGACGACGACATCACTCCCCCCGCGGTCCGCCGCACTGCGCCGCGGGGGCGCGGCCCTGCTGGCCGCCTCCGCCTCGCTGCTGATCCCCCTGGCGACGGCTGCGCCCGCCCTCGCCGCCCCCGGGCCGGCGTCGCCGGGCGCGAGCGCCTCCCCCGGCGCGTCCCACGGCGCGACGGCACCCGACGGCAAGGCCAAGCCGCCGGGCAAGCCGGCCAAGGAGCCGCCCGCCCAGATGTCCACGGTGGGCGGCGAACTGCTGGGCAAGCCCGGCACACAGGTCCAGCTCGGGCCGGGTGCGCCCCAGTTGCCCAAGGAGATCAGCGGCGACTCCTGGCTCGTCGCGGACGCCGAGTCCGGCGAGATCCTGGCCGCGCACAACCCGCACTGGAAGCTGCCGCCGGCCTCCACGCTCAAGATGCTGTTCGCCGACACCGTGCTGCCGAAGTTCCCCAAGACCCAGAAGCACAAGGTGCTCCCCGCCGACCTGGCGGGCATGGGCGAGGGCAGCAGCCAGGTCGGCATCAAGGAGGACTCGACGTACACCGTCCACGACCTGTGGCTCGGCGTCTTCCTCCGCTCCGGCAACGACGCCGTGCACGCGCTCTCCGCGATGAACGGCGGCACCGCCAAGACCGTCCAGGACATGCAGGCGCACGCCGAGGAGCTCCAGGCGCTCGACACCCACGTCGTCACGCCCGACGGCTACGACGCCGAGGGCCAGGTCTCCAGCGCCTACGACCTCACCCTCTTCGCCCGCTCCGGGCTGCAGAACGCCGACTTCCGCGAGTACTGCTCGACGGTCTCCGCGCAGTTCCCCGGCGAGGAGAAGCCGGGCAAGAAGCGGGAGACCTTCGGCATCCAGAACACCAACCGCCTCCTCACCGGCGCCGCCGGCCTGCAGCCCTACAAGGGCATGGCGGGCGTCAAGAACGGGTCGACCACCAACGCCGGCAACACCTTCACCGGCGTCGCCCAGCACGACGGCAAGAAGCTGCTCGTCACGGTCATGAACCCGGACATCAAGGAGGCCAACGAGGTCTACAAGGAGACCCAGCGCCTCCTCGACTGGGGCTTCGAGGCCGCCGGCCACGTCACGCCGGTCGGCACGCTCGTGGCGCCCAAGGGCGGGGCGGACAAGCCGGGCGGCAAGAACGGCCAGGGCGACAACGCGCAGGCGTCCGTCGCCGGCTCGTCCAAGGACGGCATCTGGACGGCCCTCGGCCTCACGGGCGGCGCGCTGGCCGTGCTGGGCGTCGCGGGCTTCGTGGTGCACCGCCGGCACCCCTTGCCGGACCTGGTCCGGCGTCGACCCAGGAGCTGACGGGAGCCTCGCCCCGTCAGGGGCGCGGGGAACTGCGCGATCAGCCACCACCGGCCCGCAGTCGGCGCACCGCCTGGCACGGCAGGTCATCTGCGGGTGCGTCGTGGCCGGTCGCGCAGTTCCCCGCGCCCCTGACGGGGCGCCCCCTACGGGGCGCGCCTCGTGGCCGTCCACGCGGCGCAGGCCAGTACCAGCCGCGCTGTGAAGCTGATCCACAGCAGCAGCGCGACCGGGGTCCCGAAGGCGCCGTACATGCTCTTGGCGGCGACGCCGCGCAGATAGCTGCTCAGCACGATCTTGAGCACCTCGAAGCCGACGGCCCCGATGAGCGCGGCCATGGCGAGGCTGCGGCGCTCCGGGTGCACGCCGGGCAGCCGTGAGAGCACGTAGAGCATCATCAGGAAGTCGGCCAGCACCGCCGCGCAGAACCCGGCGGCGGTGAGCAGGGCGCCGCCGCCCACGCCCGTGTGCTGCACGACCCAGCCGACGGCGGCGGTCGCGAAGGCGGAGCAGCCGAAGGACACCAGGGCGACGGCCCCCAGGCCGAGCAGCACGGCCGCGTCCTTGAGCTTGAGCAGGACGACGTTCCCGGGGTTCTCCTCCAGCTCCCACACGGCCCGCAGGCACTCGCGCAGCTGGCCGACCCAGTTGACGCCGGTGAACAGGAGCAGGGCTCCGGCGATCAGCCCGACGGTGCCGGCGTTGTCGGTGAGCGTCCCGAGGTCGAGCCCGGGCACTTCGGCGGTGAGCCGGTGCTGGAGCTCCTTGCTCTGCTTGTCGCTGAGCAGGGCGGCGGTGACGGCCGCGCCGACGGTGACGAGCGGGAAGAGGGCCAGGAAGCTGGTGAAGGTGATGGTGGCGGCGAGCCGGTTCCATTTGACCCGGGTGAGGGCCTCGTAGACGTGCCAGGCGTGGGTGCGGGTCAGCCGCCGGTAGGCGGGATGCTGGGTGAGCCGGTTCATGCCGGCTCTTCTACCCGCTTCAGGGGATCTGCGGCGCGGCCCCCGGCAGCAGTGAACCCCCTTGCCGCGGCACGGCGGGCGTCACGGACGGTGCGGTGCCACGAAACGGAAAGTCGCGCTCAAGGCGCCACACACCGTCCTCCCCCTGCTCGTACAGCGCGAAGCCGGCCGTCGTCCACTCCGCCTCGTAGTCCGCGAGCTCCGCGTACGCCCGGTCCATCGCCTCCTCGGCGATGCCGTGCGCCACGGTCACGTGCGGGTGGTACGGGAACTGCAGCTCGCGCGCGACGGGGCCCGCCCCGTCGCGGATCCGCTTCTGCAGCCAGGCGCACGCCGACGAGCCCTCGACCACGTTGACGAAGACGACGGGCGACAGCGGGCGGAACGTGCCCGTCCCGGACAGCCGCATGGGGAAGGGGCGGCCCTGGGCGGCCACCCCGGCCAGGTGCTCCTCGATCGCGGGCAGCGACGACGCGTCGACCTCGGTCGGCGGCAGCAGGGTCACGTGCGTGGGAATGCCATGGGCGTGCGGGTCCCCGAAGCCTTCCCGGCGCTTCTGGAGAAAGCTGCCGTACGGCTCCGGGACCGCGATCGAAACGCCGAGCGTCACGGTTCCCATTGCGTTCTCCCTCCTGCTGCTCCTGTGCACCTGTGTGTGCCCGTGGTCAGTGTGGCGGCTGTGCCGGGTCCACTGCCAGATCCCCTGGTCCCGGGGGCCGGGGGACCATGGACCTCAGTGCTTGGCGGGCAGGAAGCCCACCTTGTCGTAGGCCTGGGCGAGCGTCTCGGACGCGACGGCGCGGGCCTTCTCCGCGCCCTTGGCCAGGATCGCGTCCAGGGTCTCCGGGTCGTCCAGGTACTCCTGAGTACGGGCGCGGAACGGGGTCACCCACTCCACCATCACCTCGGCGAGGTCGGTCTTGAGCGCACCGTAACCCTTGCCCTGGTACTTCTCCTCCAGTTCCGGGATTCCGGTGCCCGTGAGCGTGGAGTAGACGGTGAGCAGGTTACTGACGCCCGGCTTGTGCTCGGGGTCGAAGCGGATCACGGTGTCCGTGTCGGTGACCGCGCTCTTGATCTTCTTCGCCGAGACCTTGGGCTCGTCGAGCAGGTTGATCAGGCCCTTGGCGGTGGAGGCCGACTTGCTCATCTTGGCCGTCGGGTCCTGCAGGTCGTAGATCTTCGCGGTCTCGCGGACGATGTGCGCCGACGGGACGGTGAAGGTCTGGCCGTAGGTGCCGTTGAAGCGCTCGGCGATGTCGCGGGTCAGCTCGACGTGCTGGCGCTGGTCCTCGCCGACCGGCACGGCGTCGGCCTGGTAGAGCAGGATGTCGGCGACCTGCAGGATCGGGTATGTGAACAGGCCGACGGTGGTGCGGTCGGCGCCCTGCTTGGCCGACTTGTCCTTGAACTGGGTCATGCGGGAGGCCTCGCCGAAGCCGGTGAGGCAGTTCATGACCCAGGCGAGCTGCGCGTGCTCGGGGACGTGGCTCTGGACGAAGAGGGTGCAGCGCTCCGGGTCGAGCCCGGCGGCCAGCAGCTGGGCCGCGGCGACGCGGGTGTTGGCGCGCAGCTCCTTCGGGTTCTGCGGCACCGTGATCGCGTGCAGGTCGACGACCATGTAGAAGGCGTCGTGGGTCTCCTGCAGGGCCACGTACTGGCGGACGGCACCGAGGTAGTTCCCGAGGTGGAACGAGCCTGCAGTGGGCTGGATACCGGACAGTGCGCGCGGACGATCAAGGGCCATGCACACATTCTCTCAGGTGCGGCGACGGACTCGGGCCGACGGTGGCCGACAGGGGTGTAGAAAAGGCGGCAGCAGCCTGCACCGACCCGAACGGAGCACGTGTTGACGTCCACAGAACGCAGCATCGCCGCCGCCGAGGAGCACAGCGCGCACAACTACCATCCGCTGCCGGTCGTGGTGGCGACCGCGCAGGGCGCATGGATGACCGACATCGAGGGCCGTCGCTATCTCGACATGCTGGCCGGCTATTCCGCCCTCAACTTCGGCCACGGCAACCGCCGTCTGATCGACGCGGCCAAGGCCCAGCTCGACCGCGTGACGCTCACCTCGCGGGCCTTCCACCACGACCGGTTCGCCGACTTCTGCGCCCAGCTGGCCGCGTTGTGCGGCATGGAGATGGTGCTCCCCATGAACACCGGTGCGGAGGCGGTCGAGACGGCCGTGAAGACCGCGCGGAAATGGGGCTACCGGGTCAAGGGCGTGCCGGACGGCCGGGCGAAGATCGTCGTGGCGGACAACAACTTCCACGGGCGCACGACCACGATCATCTCCTTCTCGACGGACCCGGAGGCGCGGGCCGACTACGGCCCCTACACCCCCGGCTTCGAGATCGTCCCCTACGGCGACCTGGCGGCGCTGGAGGCCGCGGTCGACGAGCACACGGTGGCCGTGCTGCTGGAACCGATCCAGGGCGAGGCGGGCGTACTGGTGCCGCCGCCGGGCTACCTGGCAGGCGTGCGGAGGCTGACCGGCGAACGGAACGTCCTCTTCATCGCGGACGAGATCCAGTCCGGCCTGGGCCGCACGGGGAAGACGTTCGCGTGCGAACACGAGGGCGTGGTGCCCGACATGTACGTCCTGGGCAAGGCGCTCGGCGGCGGCGTGGTGCCGGTCTCGGCCGTGGTCTCCTCGCAGGAGGTCCTGGGCGTCCACCGGCCCGGCGAACACGGTTCCACCTTCGGGGGGAATCCGCTGGCGTGCGCGGTGGCCCTGGAGGTCATCGCCATCCTCCGCTCCGGCGAGTACCAGGACCGGGCGACGGAGCTGGGCGACCACCTGCACCACGAACTCGCCCGCCTCGCCGCCTCCGGCGCGGTGACCGCGATCCGGGGCCGCGGCCTGTGGGCGGGCGTCGACATCGCCCCCTCGCACGGGACGGGCCGGGAGGTCTCGGAACGGCTGATGGAACGGCGGGTCCTGGTGAAGGACACCCACGGCTCGACGATCCGGATCGCCCCGCCACTGGTCATCTCCAAGGAGGACCTGGACTGGGGACTGGAGCAACTGCGGGCGGTGCTGGGAGGCTGACGGGTGACCCGGACTGTCCCGGTTCGTTCTCCTTGCGAAGCTTGTCGATTCGCGCCGAAGGAGAACTCCCCATGCGCTTCCGCTACGCACTGGCCCCCCTGGCCGCCGCCCTGTCCGTCGCCGCCGTCGCCCCGCTGGAGGCGGCGGCGGCCGACGCCCCGGCCGCGCGGCCCATCGTCCCCGAGGCCGTGGCGCTGAACGCGCAGGCCGATCTGCCGAAGGCCTCCGACATCAGAGAGCTCGACAAGGAGCTCACCGAGACGCCTGCGGCGAAGCCGGAGGCCGCGCCTGCTCCCCAGGCGGCGAGCGCCCCGCAGGCCAAGGCGCCTGCGGCGAAGCCCGCGGCCAAGAAGGCGCCGATGCCCTCGCCGGGCGAGGGCGAGGAGGAGGGCGGTCCGGAGCGTGCGCCCGACGGCGGGCCGCTGGCGCCGATCACCGGGCTGCTGGGCGGACTGCCCATCATCGGGGCGCTGTTGGGCGGTCCTCACTAGGGCGTTGCAGCGCCCCGTAAGGGGCGCGGGGAACTGCGCGATCGGCCACCGACGGCCTGCAGATCTCAACTAACCCAGGATCACATGCGGGACGAACCGCGCGTATCCGTCCGTGATCAGCCCCGCCGACTCGCGGATGCCCAGCCCGGAGGGCTCCCCCTCCACCGTCCACGCCCCCAGCACCACGCGGTTGCCGTCGAAGTCCGGCAGCGGGGCCAGCTCCTGGTAGCAGCAGGGTTCGTCCCGGACCACCGGGTCCGGGACGCTCCCCCGGCTACCGCTGGGGGTGCCCCCAGCCGCGTGCAGCGTGACGCCCGCGCCCTCGCGCCCCAGCAGCGGCTTGGCCACGTAGCCCGTCGTACGGGCCAGCTCCCGCGGGCCGTCCAGATAGGCCGGCAGCAGGTTCGGATGTCCCGGGAAGAGCTCCCAGAGCACCGCCAGCAGCGCCTTGTTGGACAGCAGCATCTTCCACGCCGGCTCGATCCACAGCGTCGAGCCCGTGCCGCCGCCGTTGTCGAGCGTGTCCAGCACGTGCGGACCGAACTCGTCCGCCGCCAGCCACTCCCACGGGTAGAGCTTGAAGCAGGCCCGTATGAACCGCAGCGACGTGTCCACGAAGCGGCCGGACAGCGGGTCCCAGCCGATGTCCTCCATCGAGATCGCCTCCGTCGCGATGCCGGCCTGCTCGGCCGTCTCGCGCAGGTACGCGACCGTCATCAGGTCCTCGCCCAGCTCGTCCCCGGCCGAGTGCGCGAAGTGCACGGGCGCGCCCGGCGGCAGCAGCGGCGCCTGCCGCCGCCACGCCTCGACCAGCCGCTCGTGCAGCGAGTTCCACTGGTCGGTGCCCGGCACGTCCCCGAACCGGTCCTCCATCCAGAACCACTGCGCACTCGCCGCCTCCACCAGGGAGGTCGGGGTGTCGGCGTTGTACTCCAGCATCTTGGCGGGCGCACCCGTGCGCCCGTCGTAGTGCAGGTCGAACCGCCCGTAGAGGGAGGGGAGTTCGTCGCTCCGCTCCCACGCCTCCGCGACGAGCGCCGCCAGCCGCGGATCCGTGATGCCGAGCTCCGCGTACCGCTCCTTCTCGACGATGTGGGCGGCTGCCTCCAGGCACATCCCGTGCAGCTCGCCCACCACCGCCTCCAGCGCCTCGACCTCCGGCAGCGTGAAGGAGTAGTACGCGCTCTCGTCCCAGTACGGGCGCAGCGAACCGTCCGGGTGGCGGCACAGGGGATAGATCAGCCCCTGCTCCTCGACCGTCGCCTGCCAGTCCGGGCGCGGCGTGATGCGGTGCCGCTGCATCGCGGGCTCAGCCTCCCGCGCCGGTGCCGGAGCAGCCGAAACCGCCGCGGTTGACGGCCTGGCTCTTCGTGAACGTGCCGCGGTCCGCATAGCCGTTGGCGCGGTCCGCCCCGTAGTACCAGCGGGCGCCTCCTGTGCCTCCGCCGGTCTTGTTGTCCTTGCAGGCCTTGCCGTCCAGGACCTTGTAGCCCTTGGCCACGTCATAGCTGTTCGGATCGACGCACCGCTTGTCCGGCTCCGACCCGCAGGAGGTCAGGGCCGTGGCCAGCAGGCCCATTCCGCCGAGTATGACCGTGCTCGACCGCCAGCGGCGTGGTTGTCCCGTCTGTCCCATCTTTGTTCGCCCCCGTGTACTGAAGAGTGCGGCCCACCCTAGTCCTGGCCTCCGACACCCCTAGAGTCGGTGCCGTGATCCTCGGAATGCTCTGCGCGCTCGGCACTGCCGTCTGCTTCGGCACCGCCTCCGTCCTCCAGGCCGTTGCGGCCCGCGCCACGGCCCCCGGCAGCGGGTCCGGCGTGGACGCCGTCCTGCTGATGCGGGTGGTGCGGCAGTGGCGTTACGTGGCCGGGCTCGCGCTCGACGCGCTCGGCTTCGTGCTCGAAGTCGCCGCCCTGCGGCTGATCCCGATCTACGCGGTGGGCGCTGCGCTGGCCGCCAGCCTGGCGGTCACCGCCGTGACCGCTTCACGGGTGCTGCGGACCCGCCTGAGCGGGATCGAGTGGACGGCCGTGCTCACCGTGTGCGGCGGGCTGGGGCTGTTGGGCCTCGCCTCCGGCGCCGAAGGGCACGAGACGGGCTCGACGGCCCTCAAAGTGGGCACCCTGTGCGTGGGCTTCGCGGTCCTGGCCATCGGCGCCGCGGGCGGCCGCCTCCCCGGGCGGGCCCGGCCCGCCGTCCTCGGCCTGGGCGCGGGCATCGGCTTCGGGGTGGTGGAGGTGGCGGTGCGGCTCGTCGACGACGTGTCGCCCGGTGCCGTCCTCACCAACCCGGCCGCGTACGCGGTGCTGGTGGGCGGAGGGTCGGCCTTTCTGCTGCTGACTTCTGCCTTGCAGCGGGGCTCGGTTACGGCCGCCACGGCCGGCATGGTCATCGGTGAGACGCTCGGCCCGTCGCTCGTGGGCGTTATCTGGCTCGGCGACCGCACACGGGAAGGGCTCGCGCCCTTGGCCGTGGCGGGGTTTGTGCTCGCGGTGCTGGGGGCGTTGGCGCTGGCGCGGTTCGGCGAGGCGCCGTCAGAGAGTGCGGATGAAGTTGGCCCAGGCCTCGTGCGGGAGGAACAGGGCGGGGCCTGAGGGGCGTTTGCTGTCGCGGACGGCGATGGCGGCTTCGCCGGGCGGGGTGTCGGTCACTTCGAGGCATTCCTCTTGGCCAGTGCTGTACGTGGACTTATGCCAGCCGGGCATGTTGTCGGCGACTTCGACGCACTCAGCACCGGTGTCGCTGTACGCCGACTTGCGCCAGTCGCGGACGGGTATGTTGTCGGCTATCTCCAGGCAGTCATCTTGCCCGTGGCTGTACGTGGACTTGCGCCATCTGGCATTGCTCAGGTCGGCTCGCTTGATCTGCATGTGCTGAACTCCTCAATTGCCTTTTCAATCCACCTGACTGACGCAGTCGGCGAGAGCGCTGCAGCGTGGACGAGATCGTAACGATGGGCGTACCGCCGCACTGTCTTCCGGTCCCTTACCAACTCGCCCGAACTGTGGCCTTCGAGGTAGGCCACAGTCGGAGCGTTGTCGAAAGAGAAGAGGGTCAACGACCCGCCCAGGACTGAGTGCGCCCCGGCCGCGAACGGAAGCACCTGCACTTCGACGTTCGGCGTAGCAGACGCCTCAAGTACGTAGGCCAACTGCTCCCGCATGACTGCCGGACCGCCGATCGACCGCCTGATCACCGCCTCATCCAGAACCGACCACAGCAGTGGCGGGTCCTCCTTCGCGAGAATGCTCTTCCGGGCGATCCGCGCGGCCACTTTCTCCTCGATCTCATCCACCGCGCACCACGGCTGCGCCACCTGCATTACCTCACGGGCGTAAGCCTCGGTCTGCAACAGCCCCGGCACGCAGTGAGCCAGATACTTGTGGATGGCCCTCGCCTTGCCCTCGCACTCCAGGTGTTTGCGCATCGAGTCCGGAAACGGAAACCGCTTGATGTGCTCCCAGAGGTCCCGCAAGTCACCGTCCGCGCCGAGCAGCTTGTCCAGCCGGTCCGAGACGGTCTTGGTCGGCACTTCCTTCCCCAGCTCGTACTGGGCGATCCGGCTGTGGGCGATGGGAACCTGATCGCCCAGCTCCTTCTGCGTCCAGCCGGCCCGGATGCGCAGCTTGCGCAACTTGGCTCCGTACAGAGCTTCCAGGGACACCGACGGGTCAAGTTCCTTGGGTGCAGGCACCGTTCATGCCCCCAATTTCCGGGTCGAGGCGGCGAAAGCCGTTACCCCTGGTGAGGGTAGCCCCACGCACCGACACTGAAGCCGGAACGGAGAACACACCCCACCACCGAGGTACCCCATGCCCACTCCCCCACACGTCCGCCAGGCCGCCGCCCAGGCGGCCCGCGACCTGCACGACGCGTTTCGTGCGCACGGCTGCACCGTCGAGGTCGTACCGCAGCCGCCCGTGAACGGACAGGTGTACCTCGCCATCTACGACCCGCTGAGCGGCACCGAGGCCCGCCTCCTGACGGCGGCGCTGCAGGCGTACACGCCCCCGCCATGCGCGGAGTGCCGCACGTACAAGCGCACGTGGGCGGAGGCGGTACGGACGGCCGACAGCACGGCCGCAACGGAGACGTTGCGGGCGATGGGCGTGCACCAGCGGCAGGCGCACTCCTGAAGACATCGGGCCCGTACCCCCGTAACGGGCCCACCGGCAGTCCAGCCCATGGCGCCCCGCGGACCAAGACGTTTCCCGGTTTCCTCGGCGGACGGGCGACCGGGAAACCGGCACCGACCTGCGGAAACGCTGTCGCGGCTCAATGTTGCCCTTGAGGGGCCCGGACGGGCGCTGGGACGATCTTCGCTGTGGACGACGGTGGCGAACTCTTACGGAGACTGCGACGCGAGCGCGGGATGTCGCTGGCAAGGTTGTCCGCCCTCGCCTTCTACAGCAAGGGCTATCTGAGCAAGGTCGAGAACGGCGACAAGCCGATGACGCTGGAACTGGCGCGCGCCTGCGACCAGGTGCTCGACACCGGCGGGACGCTGGAGAAAATCGTCCGGGCCGGTGGAGGGTGTCCGTACCGGGGACTGTCGGCGTTCGGGCCGCAGGACGCTCGCTGGTTCTTCGGACGGGAGCAGGCCACTGCGTCCCTCGTCGCCCAACTGACCAGGCGGCTGGACGGGTCGGGACCGCTGATGGTCGTCGCTCCGTCCGGCACCGGGAAGTCGTCCTTGTTACGCGCCGGGTTGATGCCCGCCCTGACGCGCGGGGTGCTCCCGGCGCCCGGTGCGGCAGGGCACTGGCGGCCGTTGCTGCTGACGCCGGGCGAGCACCCCGCCGCGGCGCTCCGGGCCCTGCTGGACCGGGCCGATTCCCCTCACCTCGCCCTGGTGGTGGACCAGTTCGAGGAACTGTTCACGCTGTGCCAGGACGAATCCGAACGGCGCACGTTCATCGAGCTGTTGCACGCGCTGACGTCCGGGCCGTCGCCCGACGGCCCGGCGTGCCTGGCCGTGCTGGGCATCCGTGCGGACTTCTACGGGCACTGCCTGGCCCACCCGGAGCTGGTGGCCGCTCTGCGGAACGGTCACGTCCCCCTGGGGCCCATGGACACGGCGCAGTTGCGCGAGGCCATCACGGGCCCGGCGGAGCGGGCGGGGCTGTCGGTGGAACCGGGGCTCGTGGAACTCATGCTCCGGGACGCGGGCGGCACGGCCACCCCGCGGGCCGGGGTGCTGCCCCTCCTCTCCCACGCCCTCCTGGCCACGTGGCAGCAGCGGACGGACACCACGCTGACCGTGGCCGGCTACCAGCTGACGGGAGGCATCTCCGGGGCGGTGGCCACCACGGCGGAGCACGCCTACTCCGCGCTGCCGCCGGAACAGCAGCCCGTGGCGCGGCGGTTGCTGCTGCACCTGGTCCACCTCGACGACGCCGGCGTGACCGGGCGCCGCATGGAACGCGGCCGCCTGCTGGAACGGGACCCGGCGCCGGACGCGGCGACGGCCGTCCTCGACGAGTTCGCCCGGGCCCGCCTGCTGACGCTGGACGCCGACCACGTGGAGCCGGCGCACGAGGCCCTCCTCCACGCCTGGCCTCGGCTGCGCACGTGGATCGACGAGGACCGCGCGGGGCTGCGCATCCGGCAGTCGCTCCTGGAGGCGGCCGAGGCGTGGGAGCACGAAGGCCGGGACGCGGGCCTGCTCTACCGGGGCACGCGTCTGGCCGTCGCCTGCGAATGGGCCGCCGACCCTGTGTACCGGGCCGGACTGGGGCCCGTTGCACAGGCATTCCTCGACGCCGGCACCGACCAGGAGAACGCCGAACGCCGACGGGACCGCCACCAGGCCCGGCGGCTGCGCCAGTTGCTCGCCGGCCTCGCGATGCTGCTGGCCCTCGCCCTGATCGCCACGGGCGTGGCGTACTGGCAGCGGGAGACTGCCGTCAGCGCGCAACGTGAGGCACTGTCCCGGCAACTGGCCGCCCAGTCAGCGGCCTTGATCGACTCCGACCCAGACCTGGCCTCGCTGCTGGCCGTTCAGGCCCACCGGACCAGCCCGACCGGCGAGGCCGTCAGCAGCCTCTACCGAGCCGCGGCACTGCCGTTGCGCAATCGCCTCTTCGGCCATGCCTATCTGGTGGCCGCGGTGACGTTCAGCCCTGACGGCAGGACCCTTGCCACCAACGGTCAGGACGGGAGTGTCCAACTGTGGGACGCCGCCACGGGCAAACTCCGGAAGACCCTCGCCGACGGCCGCTCCGATTCGTACGCCACCGTGACATTCAGTCCCGACGGCAGAACACTCGCCACCACCCGCTTCGACGGCACCGTGCGGCTCTCGAACGTGGCGACGGGCGCCACCCGCGACATCCCCACCGGCCACATCTCTTCAGTGGATTCGATGGCGTTCAGCCCGGACGGCAGGACCGTAGCCACCGGCAGCTACGACGGGGCCGTACGGCTCAGCGACGTCACCACAGGCACGCACCGCAGTGCCTTCTCCGGTCACACCGGCCCCGTGGTGTCGGTCGCCTTCAGCCCCGACGGCAGGACCCTCGCCACCGGCAGCTACGACGACACCGTTCACCTGTGGGACATCGCCACCGGCACCACCCGCAACATCCTCACCGGCCACACCGGCACTGTGGCTTCGGTGGCGTTCAGTCCCGACGGCAAGACCCTCGCCACCAGCAGCTACGACAGCACCGTCCGCCTGTGGGACGTCGCCACCGGCACCACCCGCACCACCCTCACCGGCCACACCAACACCGTGGGAGCAGCCGCCTTCAGCCCCGACGGCAAAACCCTCGCAACCAGCAGCAGTGACAAGACCGTTCGCCTGTGGGACGTGGCCACCGGCAAAACCCGCGCCATGCTCACCGGCCATGTGGCCCCGGCGACGTCGGTGGCGTTCAGCCCGGACGGCAAGACCCTGGCCAGCGGCAGCACCGACGGCACGGTGCGCCTGTGGGACGTGGTCGCGGGCACGACCCGCACCACGCTCACCGGCCACGCCAGCACCGTGGGAGCAGCCGCCTTCAGCCCGGGGAACGGCAAGTCCCTTGCCACCGGCGGCTATGACGGCACCATACGTCTGTGGGACGTCGCCACCGGCACCACGCGCACCGCCCTCACCGGCCACACCAACGGCGTGACGTCGGTGGCGTTCAGCCCCGACGGCAGGACCCTGGCATCCGGGAGCGTCGACAAGACCGTACGCGTATGGGATGTGGCCACGGGCAGGACCCGCACCACCCTCACCGGCCACACCGGCCCCGTGATGTCGGTCGCCTTCGGCCCCGACGGCAAGACCCTCGCCACCGGCAGCGACGACGGCACCATACGCCTGTGGGACGTGCCGACCGGCACAGCCCTCAGCACCTTTGCCGGCCAGTCCGATCCGGTGTCCGTGATGGCGTTCAGCCCCGATCTGAAGACCCTTGCCAGCAGCAGCGGCATCGGCACCGTACGACTCTGGGACGTGGCGACGGGCAGAATGCGCAAGGTCCTGGAAGGCCACACCACGCTGGTGACCTCGGCCGCCTTCAGCCCGGACGGCAAGACCCTCGCAACCGGCAGCAGCGACAACGGTAATTCCTCCGCCATGGGCACCGGTGACGACACCGTCCGCCTCTGGGACGTGGCCACGGGCAAAACACGCAACGTCCTCACCGGCCACACCAACACCGTGACCTCCGTGGCCTTCAGCCCCGACGGCAAGTCCCTGGCCAGCGGCAGCTACGACAAGACCGTCCACCTGTGGGACGTGGCCACCGGCAAAACCCGCACCACCCTGACCGGCCACACCGACCCCGTCGCCTCCGTCGCCTTCGGCCCCGACGGCGAAACCCTCGCCAGCGGCAGCAGCGACGGCACCACCCGGATCTGGGACGTCTACCTCCCCGACACCACAGAAGCCGCCCGACGCATCTGCGCAGCCCTCCACCGGGACTTCACGGAGGCGGAGCGGGCCTCGTATCTACGGGGGCAGGCCACGGGGCCGGTGTGCCCCCTTCCCTGAACTTCTGCGTGGGCACGCACCGTGGCGTCCGTTTCCCGCCAGCCATCACACGTGCGTCGGTCCAGCATGGGCCCATGACCAAATACACCGTGCTCCCCGTCGGCACAGCCGCCCTCAAGGAGCTGCGAGTTGTCGATGACGCGGGGCGTCCCTGCGCCCCGTACATCGCGACCCGCGACGACGTGGGCCCACCGCTCCGCTGCTGCCTGCGTCCCATCACGCTCGGCGAGCGGATCGCCCTTGTTTCGTACGCCCCGTTGCGTCGCTGGGCCGCCGCGAGAGGCGCGGATCCGGGTGCGTACGACGAACAGGGTCCCGTCTTCATCCACGCCGATGACTGCGGCGGGTTCACTCCCGGCGAGAACTACCCTCTCGCCCGGCCGGGCGCCCTGCGTACCGTGCGCCGCTATGACGCCCGGGGCCGTATCGCAGGCGGCCGGCTTCTGGAGATTCCGGCCGATGCCACGGCCGGCTTCGATGCAGCCTTCGACGATGCGTTCAACGAACCGGACGTGGTGCTCGTGCACGTCCGGGCACTGGAATACGGATGCTTCCTCTTCGAGGCGCGACGGCCCTCCGCCGAGGAGTAGCAGCCGCACTCAGGCCCGCAACAGCTCCCCGAACTCCCCTACCAGGCGGGCCGTTGCCGCCTCGGCCGCCCCGGACTTGGCGGTGAGGTGGAGGAAGCCGTGGACGAGGCCGGGGAACACATGCTTGTCCACCACCACGTCGGCGGCGAGCAGGGCGTCCGCGTAGGCCAGGCCCTCGTCCCGCAGAGGATCGAACTCCGCGCAGCCGATGACCGCGGGCGCGAGGCCCTCGTGGTTGCCGGCCAGGAGCGGGGAGGCGGGGGCTCCGTCGGCGGCGGCCGGGATGTCGGAGAGGTAGAAGTGTTTGAACCGGTCTATCTCGGCCGCGGTCAAGGCGTAGCCGGTGGCGTTCTCGGTGAGGGAGCGGTGGCCGCTGTCGTCTCTGAGGTCGGTGCCGGGGTAGGCGAGGAACTGGGCGGCCAGCGGGCGCCCTTCGTCGCGGAAGGCGAGGGCGACTCCGGCGGCCATGGTGCCGCCGGCGCTGTCGCCCGCGACGGCGAGGCCGGCGCCGCCGTAGTCGGCGATGTGGTCGCCGACGCGGCTCGTCACCGCGATGCAGTCGTCGAAGCCTGCGGGGAAGGGGAATTCCGGGGCGAGCCGGTAGGCCACGCTCACCACGACCGCGGTCAGGTCGCGGCAGAGGCGGCGGCAGACGCCGTCGTGAGTGTCGAGGTCGCCGCCGACGAAGCCGCCGCCGTGGAAGTAGACGACGGTGGGTACGGGCCCTTCGCCCTCCGGGCGGTAGATCCGCACCGGCACCCCGGTGATCCGGTCGTCGGTGACCTCGCCGACCTCGATCGGCGGGCCGGTCGCGACGGCGGACGCGAAGGCGCGGGTGGCCTCCCGCATCTCGGCGGCCGTGGGCGGTTCGGCGGGCTCCGGCCCGTCGAGTCCGAGTTCCGTCAGCAGGGCGGCTATCTCCGGGTCCAGGGCCATGGGCCCAGGATGCCGCGGGTGCGCCGTGGCTGCACCCCGGCCGACGTACCCTTTTGCGGTGACTGAGAATCTCCCGCCGTGCCCCGAATGCGCCAGCGCCTACACCTACGAGATGGGTGCGCTCCTCGTCTGCCCCGAATGCGGCCACGAGTGGACGCCTGCGCCCGCCGAGGCCGGGGCCGCGGGCGGCGCCGAGGACGGGGGGATCCGGGATGCGGTCGGCAACGTGCTCGCCGACGGTGACACGGTCACGGTGGTGAAGACCCTGAAGGTCAAGGGCCACCCGACCGGGATCAAGGCCGGCACCAAGGTGCGCAACATCCGCCTCGTGGAGGGTGTGGCCGGTCACGACATCGACTGCAAGGTCGAAGGCTTCGGCGCCATGCAGCTGAAGTCGAGCGTGGTGAAGAAGGCGTAGCGCTGCGCGGGCAGTGCCGTTTTGCGGCTGCGGGCCGTCTTTGGCCGGTCGCGCAGTTCCCCGCGCCCCTTGCGGGGCGCGGTACCGCTCTACCTCGCCGTCTCCTTCTCGTAGGCCCGTACGACCTCGTCCGTCGGGCCGTCCATCAGCAGCTCACCGCGCTCCAGCCACAGCACACGGTCGCACGTGTCGCGGATGGAGTTGTTGTTGTGGCTGACGAGGAAGACGGTGCCCGCGTCCTTCCGCAGCTCGCGGATGCGTTCCTCCGAGCGCTTCTGGAAGGCGCGGTCGCCGGTGGCGAGGGCCTCGTCGATCATCAGGACGTCGTGGTCCTTGGCCGCCGCGATGGAGAAGCGCAGGCGCGCCGCCATGCCGGAGGAGTAGGTGCGCATGGGAAGGGTGATGAAGTCGCCCTTCTCGTTGATGCCGGAGAAGTCGACGATCGACTGGTAGCGCTCGCGGACCTGCTCGCGCGACATGCCCATCGCCAGACCGCCGAGCATGACGTTCTTCTCGCCGGTCAGGTCGCTCATCAGGGCGGCGTTGACGCCCAGCAGGGACGGCTGGCCGTCGGTGTAGACCTTGCCGCTCTCCGTGGGCAGCAGGCCCGCGATCGCCTTCAGCAGCGTCGACTTGCCCGAACCGTTGGAGCCGATCAGGCCGATGGCCTGGCCGCGGTAGGCCGTGAAGCTCACGCCCTTGACCGCGTGCACCTTGCGCACGCCCGTGCTCGGCTGGCGCTTGATGATCCGGTTCAGTGCGGCGGTCGCGCTGCCGCGGCCGGTGTCGGCGCCGTAGACGCGGTACACGATGTGCACGTCATCGGCGATGACGGTGGGAATCAGCTCGTCAGCCACGGCCGTAACGCTCCTCAGCCTTCCAGAAGTACACGAAACCACCGATGCCGAGCACCAGGGCCCACCCGATCGCCAGCGGCCACACGTGGTGCGGCAGCGGGGACGTCTTCATGTGGCCCATGAGGGAGAAGCGCATCAAGTCGATGTAGACGGCGGCCGGGTTGGCGCTCATCACGTCGATCAGCCAGGGGGCCGCGTGCGCCCTCTTGAGGTTGTAGACCATCGGGTACATCACGCCGGACGCGTACATCCACGTCCGCATGATGAACGGCAGCAGCTGCGCCAGGTCCGGCGTCTTGCTCCCCATCCGCGCCAGGATCATCGCCAGGCCGGTGTTGAAGACGAACTGCAGCATCAGGACGGGGACGACCAGCACCCACGACGGCTTGGGCATGTGCCCGCAGCTGATCAGGATGATGAAGAGGACGAGCATCGAGTACAGCAGCTGCTGGAGCTGCTGCAGCGCGAAGGAGATCGGCAGCGCCGCCCGCGGGAAGTGCAGGGCCCGGACGAGGCCCAGGTTGCCGGAGATCGCGCGCACGCCCGCCATCGCCGAGCTCTGCGTGAAGGTGAAGACGAACACACCCGTCACCAGGAACGGGACGTAGGTCTCCGTGTTCATCCCTCTCCGTGTGTTCATCAGCACACCGAAGATGAAGAAGTACACGAGGGCGTTCAGCAGGGGCGTCGCCACCTGCCAGACCTGGCCCAGCTTGGCCTGGGTGTACTGGGCGGTCAGCTTGGCGCTGGAGAAGGCGGCGATGAAGTGCCGCCGGCCCCACAGCTGCCGCACGTACTCCCCGAGCGGGGGCCGGGCACCGCTGACGGACAGGCCGTACTTCTCGGCCAGCTCGGCGGCGTTGTCCTGCGCCGGGGCCCAGTCGCGGGGGGCGGGGATGGTGTCGGTCACCTGGACGCTTTCGTCGGTCTCGATCGGATGCGCACCGTGTCGCTGTGCGCACACACCACGACGGAACGGGATCGTTCCATGGCGTTGGTGGGCCCACGCTAGGACACGGAACGGCTGGAACGCAACCGTTCCGTCGTCACGGTAGGCTCGTGGCCATGGAGAACGAGCCCCCGTCCCCCCGACCGCGCCGCACCCCCGCCGGCGCCGCCGTGCTGCGCGAGGAGGTCACGGACGCGATCCGCGCCGCCGTCTTCGAGGAGCTCGCCGCCGTCGGCTACGGACGGCTGTCGATCGAGCGCGTGGCGCGCCGGGCGGGCGTGGGCAAGGCGGCCATCTACCGGCGCTGGCCGTCGAAGCTGCCGATCGTCCTCGACGTGGTGTCGGCCCTGGCGGTCCAGGGGCTGCCCACCCCGGACACGGGCGCGCTGCGCACCGACGTCCGGGCCCTGCTGGAACTGACGTCGCGGGTGATGCGGCACCCGATGGTCGCCCAGATCATCCCGGACCTGATGGCCGAGGCGGCCCGCAACGAGGAGATCGCCCAGGCGGTGCAGGCGGCGATCCGCGACTCGCAGCGCACGATCGCGGAAGCCGTGATCAACAACGCGGTCGTCCGCGGCGAACTCCCCGCGGACGCCGACATCGACCTCGCGGTCGACCTGGCGAGCGGCCCGCTGTACTGGCGCCTGGTGATGGGCCGCTCGCCCCTGCCGAAGGGGTACCTGGACTCGCTGACGACGGCGATCACCACGGCGCTGGGGGCGAAGTAGAGCCGGACGGGCGCCGGCTTCTTCGACTGCGAGCCGGCTGCGGCCTGGTCGCACCCACGCGGAGCCCTAGCCCCTCAGTGCACCGTCGAACTGTGCCCAGCCGGACCAGTCCCGCCCCGGGGCGCCCTGCCAGCGGTGGTAGACCGCACCGCCCCGGTTGACGCCGAAGAGTTCGACGCGGCCGTCGGCGTTCGTCGCGGCCGCGACCTGGGTCAACGCACCGTCGAACTGCGTCCACGTCGACCAGGCACCGCCCATGGTCATCTGCCAGCGGTGGAAGATCGCGTCACCGGCGTTGGCGCCGAAGATCTCCAGGCGGCCGTCCGCGTTGCGGGCCACGGCGATCGAGGTCAGCACGCCGTCGAGTTGCTCCCAGCCGGACCAGGCACCGCCGATCGAGGTCTGCCAGCGGTGGAAGACGGCACCGCCGCTGTTGACGCCGAACAGCTCCACACGGCCGTCGGCGTTCGTCGCCGCCGCGACCTGGGTCAGGGCACCGTCGAACTGGGTCCAGCCCGACCACGCCCCGCCGATGGACGTCTGCCAGCGGTGGAAGATCTGCCCGGCACTGTTGGTGCCGAAGATCTCCAGGCGGCCGTCGGCGTTGCGGGCTGCGGCGATCGACGTCAGGATGCCGTCGAACTGCTCCCAGCCGGACCAGGCCCCGCCGGCCGGGGTGGTCTGCCAACGGTGATAGATGTACCCGGCGCCATTGACGCCGAACAGCTCCATGCGGCCGTCGGCGTTCGTTTCGGCGGCCACGGCGCGCAACGCGCCGTCGAACTGTGCCCAGGGAACCCAGTTGCCGCTGGTGGCACTGGACTGGTAGCGGTGGAAGACCGCGTCACCGCTGTTGGTTCCGAAGAGTTCCAGCCGCCCGTCCACGTTGCGGGCGGCGGCAATGGAGGAGCCGAAGACGGTGTCGCTGCTGCGGTGGGCCGCTGCCGAGGCGGAAGGCGCCGGTGCGGCGACCAACAGCACGAGAGCGCCGACGAGTTCGGCGATGCGTCTGAGGCGCGTTCTCTTTCCCAAGTTGCCCATGCGACTGTCCTTTCCTGATCGGGAAGGGAACTTTGCGCGTACGGGACCGGAGCGACGGAACCGTACACCGAGGGCACAGCCGCACCGCCACCTCTTTCCGGCCGAACGAGGGGGCGCTCTCGAAGCGCCGGCGGTGGGTTTACGCACCCACCGCCGGCGTCAACGGCCTTTCTCTATAGGGTGATCGAGCGTCAGCGAGCCGCCGTCTCACAGACCCGCGGCGCCGTCTCGTTGATCCCCAGCAGCCGGAAGTAGTTCTCCCCCAGCGCGATGTCGCGGAACGCCTCGTCGCCCAGCGCCTTGTTGATGCGGCTGGTGACTTCCAGTTCCTCCTCGTAGACCTTGAAGTCCTTGTCGGCCGACGCCACGAAGTCCGTGCCCGGGATCGCGCGCGTCGGATAGCGGTCGAGGAATGCCGCGTATTTCGCCCGCACGCCCGGCTTGCTGAAGTACGCGTCCTCCAGCACCCGCCAGCTCAGGTCCACCGTCAGGTTGCGGTGTTCGTCGAGCATCCGCTCCATGAGGCGGATGTGGCGGTCCGGGTCCATGGTCGTCAGTTCTTTCGACAGGCCCATGTGCGCCCACACGATTTTGTTGTGCGGGTAGAGGCGGAGGATCTCCTCCATCAGCGGGAGGTATTTCGTCGGCTCCGCGTCGCTGCCCAGGTCCGAGTGGAGCGTGATCGGGATGCCGCGTTCACGGAGCACCTTCATGAACGGCGCCCAGTGCTCGATGTTCTCGGTCGTCGTCGCCTTGTGGTGGTTCGGGAACAGGGCCTGCTTGACGACGTTCACCTCGCCCGCCCACCGGAACACCCCGGGGAACTCCTTGTCGTACAAGGCGATTCCGCTCGGGATCGTCTCCGGCTTCGCCAGGTCCATGAAGGTCATGGAGACCGCGAGTTCGGGGTCCTCCGGTTTCGACTCCAGCCAGTTCTCGGCGTTGACGAAGTCGTTCTTCATGCTCGGCACCACGGGGGTGCCGGGGCAGTCCAGATAGTACGTACAGCTGGAGTTCACCGGGAGCGTCTGCCCGATGCCGTACATGCCGGCGTGCCGCACCCCGGTCTTGTGCAGGTAGCCGGTGAGTTCGTCGAAGGGGATGGCCTTTCCGCCGAAGGGGCGGAAGTGGAGGTGGCTGTCGACCTTCGACGTGTACGGCTCCTTCGCCCGGTCGAAGCAGCCGTGCGCGGCCGCCGCCACCGCCGAGCCGGCCCCCGCCGGCGAGGTGACGACGGCCAGCGCCGCCATCACTGCCGCGCCGGCGAGGCCCAGCCTTCTGCCGATTCTCAACCTCGTTGACGTAACGGAGCTGTTGATGATGGCCTCCCGCGGCCGACTCGTCGTGATCGCGTAACGGGAGTGATAACTACCCGTTCCGCTTATCCCGACACCCTCACCCCAGGTCCTTGCGGAGCACCGCCTTGCGGTGGCTGAACGTCTCCATCGAGTACCGGCCGTGGTAGCTGCCCATGCCGCTCTCGCCCACGCCTCCGAACGGGAGGTCGGAGACCGTGAGGTGGGCCAGCGGCAGGCCGAAGCCCAGGCCGCCGGAGGAGGTCCCGGACGCCAGGCGCTCGCGCGTCGCCTCCGACTCCGTGAACGCGTACAGCGCCAGCGGCTTCTCGCGGTCGTTGACGAAGGCCACGGCCTCGTCGAGGCCGCCGACCGTGACGATCGGGAGGATCGGGCCGAAGATCTCCTCCTGCATCACGGGGGCGTCCGGGGCGACGTCCGCCAGGACCGTCGGGGCGATGTACTTCGCCGTACGGTCGTGCCCGCCGCCCGTCACCACGCGGCCGGAGTCCAGCAGGGCGGTGAGGCGGTCGAAGTGGCGCTCGTTGACGATGCGTCCGTACGTGCCGGACGCGGCCGGGTCGGCGCCGTACAGCTCCTCCACCGCCCGGACCAGGGCCGGCTCCAGGGCGCGGGCCGTCTCCGGGTCGGTCAGGACGTAGTCCGGCGCGACGCACGTCTGGCCCGCGTTGAGGAACTTGCCGGCCGCCAGGCGGGCCGCGACCGCCGTCACGTCGGTGCCGCGGTCGACGAAGACCGGGGACTTGCCGCCCAGTTCGAGCGTGACGGGCGTCAGGTGCCGGACCGCCGCCGTCATGACGATGCGGCCCACGACCGCGTTGCCGGTGTAGAAGATGTGGTCGAAGCGCTCGGCCAGCAGGGCCGTCGTCTCCGGGATGCCGCCCTCGACGACGGCGACCGCCTCGGTGTCGAGGTACTGCGGCAGCAGGCGCGCCAGCGCGGCGGAGGTGGCCGGGGCCAGCTCGCTCGGCTTGGCCACCACCGCGTTGCCCGCGGCCAGCGCACCCACCATGGGCGAGAGCAGGAGCTGCGCGGGGTAGTTCCAGGGGGCGATCACCAGGACCACGCCCAGCGGGTCGTACTGCGTCCAGGCCGTCGCCTCGCCCAAGTGGGCCGGGACCGGGGCCGGTTCGGGGCGCAGCCACGCGTCGAGGTGGGCGAGGGTGTGGTCGATCTCGCGGACCGTGAAGTCGATCTCGGTGCGGCGGGCCTCGTACTCGCTCTTGCCGAGGTCCGCGCGGAGCGCGGCGATCAGGGCCCCGTCCTGCTCGGTGAGCATCGCGCGCAGGCGCTGCAGCTGTTCGGTGCGCCAGGCGGCGGGCTTGGTGCGGCCGGTGCGGAACGTGGCGCGCAGGCGGGCGACGGTTTCGGCAGGGGTGTTCATGTCGTATCGCTTTCCGGTTGAGGAAGTTCAGGCGGTCGCCGGTGCCGCGAGGTGCCGCCTCGCCGCCCACCGGGTCTCCGCCGCGGCCGCCGCGGCGAGCAGCAGCGCACCACCGAGCAGCCACAGGACCAGGGACAGGACGCGGCCGTCCAGACCGGCGCCACCGTCGAAGTAGAGCAGGCTGCGGGCGCCCTCGACGAAGCCGGCCCCGTTCCAGAAGGCGTGCAGCGAGCCGAAGAAGCCGTTCTGCAGCTCGGGGCGGAAGACCCCGCCGGACGTGGTGAAGTTGAGCATCACGAACAGCACCATCATCGTGAGCGTCGTCCAGCGCTTGAGGAAGGTGTGCAGGCCGATGCCGATGGTGATCACGCCTGCAGAGTAGAGCCAGGCCATGCCCCAGACCGCCGCGTAGTCGTGGTCGACGACATGGAAGACCGGCCCGGCGAGGGCGATGCCGATGACGCTGACGACGAGCGAGGTGACGAGCCCGACGGCCGCCCGCATCCACAGCTTGAGCCCGGCCCCCGCGGCGCCGATGGCGGCGACGCTGCCGTAGGAGCCGATGCTGAGCGCGACGAGCAGGAAGAAGATGCCCTGGCCGGTCGGGTCGCCCTTGGCGAGCTCGGTGAGGTCGGTGACCTTCAGCGGCACACCCTGCTGGTCGGCGACCGTGCGGAAGACGGTGGTCGCGGCGACGGCGGTGGTGTCGGAGTTGGCCTCGGCGACCAGCGCCTCGGGGTGCGTGGCGCTGGGGACGTACGCCCCGGCCAGGTCGCGGTCCTTCAGCTGGGCGACGGCGGCGTCACGGTCCGCGACGGTGGTGACGTCGAGCGCGTCGCCCGCCTTGTCCTTGATCGTCTGCGCGAGCACCTGCGCCCTGGCCGAGCTGCCCACGACCGCGACCTTCATGCCGTGCGGCTCGGGCTGGTGAAAGGCACCGAGGTAGGCCAGGCCCATGCCGAGGCACATCAGGAGCGGGGTCAGCAGGTGCACGGTGACGTGCTTGAGGTGGTGGCGCGGCCCGTGGGCGGCGTGTGCGGTCATGGGAGGAACGGCCCCTCGGTTGGCAAATACAACTAACTAGGATTGTATTATGCAACTGATTTGGAGGACGATGCCATGCCCGACCGCGATGTGACCCTCGGCACCATCCAGCGCGAGCTGACCGCCTTCGCCCGGCGGGCGCGGCACAAGGCCGCGCAGATCCATCCGGATCTCTCGCTGGTGACCTACAGCATGCTCGACCACATGCAGGCGAGCGGCGGCTGCCGCGGCATCGACCTCGCCGAGCACTTCCTGCTCGACAAGTCGACGGTCAGCCGGCAGACCGCCGTGCTGGAGCGGCTCGGACTGATCGTCCGAGCCGCCGATCCGGCGGACCGGCGGGGGCAGATCCTGCGGCCGTCCGCGGCCGGGCTGCGGCTGCTGGAGGAGGCGCACCGGCAGCGGCGCGAGACGTTCGAGGAACGTCTCGCCGACTGGGGGGACGAGGACCTGGAACGCTTCGCCGGGTACCTCCGGCGGTACAACGCGGAGGGGTGACGCCCCTGTTGGGGGCGCCCCGACGTCCACTGCGGGTTGTCGGTGGCTGGTCGCGCAGTTCCCCGCGCCCCTACGGGGCCCGCCCCTTACGGGGCCGGCGGCAGTGCCCTCAGCAGCGCGTCCAGCGCTCCCGCGAACGCATGGTCCGGCGGGGTGCCGTACGCAATGATCAAACCGTCCCCCGCGGGAGCGGCCCCGGCGTGCCGGAAAGGGCTCAGCCCCTCCACCGCCAGGCCCTGCCAGGCCGCCGCCTGGACCACGGACCGCTCGGTGCCCGGCGGGAGTTCGAGCACCGCGTGCAGGCCGGCGGCGATGCCGGTGACGCGGACGTGCGGCGCCTGCTCGGCCAGCGCGGCGACGAGCGCGTCGCGGCGGCGCCGGTAGCGCTGGCGCATCGAGCGCAGGTGACGGTCGTAGGCGCCCGAGGTGATGAACTCCGCGAGCGTGAGCTGGTCGAGGGCGCCCGTCCCCCAGGCCCCGTTGCGCTTCACGTCCAGCACCTCGTCCCGCAGCCGGTCCGGAAGGACCATCCAGCCCAGGCGCAGCCCGGGGATCAGGGACTTGCTCGCGGTGCCGCAGTAGACGACGTCGTCCGGGGCGAGTCCCTGCAAAGCTCCCACCGGCTGGCGGTCGTAGCGGAACTCGCCGTCGTAGTCGTCCTCCAGGATCACCGCGTCGGTGCGGGCGGCCCAGTCGACGACCGCGGCCCGGCGGTCGGGGTGCAGGGGGACGCCCGTGGGGAACTGGTGGGCCGGGGTGAGCAGGACGGCCCGTACGTCCGGCCGGTCCTCCAACACGCGGACGTCCGCGCCGTGTTCGTCGACCGGCAGCAGCACGCTGCGCAGGCCCGCCTCCTCGATCGCGGCGTGGTGGTACCAGAGCCCGTGGTCCTCGACGCCGATCTCCTCGGTGCCGCGCGCCCGCAGCGCCCGGCTCAGCAGGCCGAGCCCCTGTTTGAACCCGGCGCAGATCACGATGCGTTCGGGGTCGGCCCGGACGCCGCGGGCCCGGGCCAGGTAGTCGGCGAGGGCGGCGCGCAGTTCGGGGCGGCCGCGCGGATCGCCGTAGCCGAAGGCCTCGTGCGGGGCGGCGGTGAGGGCGCGGCGGGCGGCGGAGAGCCAGGCGGCGCGGGGGAAGGAGGAGACGTCCGGGGTGCCGGTGCGCAGGTCGTAGGCGGGGCGCTCGGGGGCGCGCAGCGGGGCGGGGCGCCGGGCGGGCGGGCGCGGCGGGGCGGCGCGCTCGGCGACCCGGGTGCCGGAGCCCTGCCGGGCGGTGAGCCAGCCCTCGGCGACCAGTTCGGCATAGGCCTCGCCGACGGTGTTGCGGGCCAGCCCGAGATCGGCGGCGAGCGAGCGGGAGGAGGGCAGGCGGGTGCCGGGCGCGAGGCGGCCGGAGCGCACGGCGTCGCGCAGGGCGCGGGTGAGGGCGGCACGCACGCCGTGGCCCTTGCCGGGCAGGTCGAGGTGGAGGTCGAGCCCCGCGACGGCCCTCGGGGCCGCCCCTGACACCACCCCTGAAGTGGCCCTGTCTTCCGGCATGGAAGTGGACCATACACGTGGGCTACTGCCGCTCTAGAGTCGGCCGCATGACTGCTCCTCGCATGCGTTTCCTCCAGCACGCCCCCGATGTCTACGAAGCCACCCTCGCCCTCACCCAGGCCGCCGAGAAGGACCTGGACCCGGTCCTGGTCGAGCTGGTCCTGCTCCGCGCCTCCCAGGTCAACCACTGCGCGTTCTGCATCGACATGCACGCCACGGACGCGCGGAAGGCGGGCGAGAGCGAGCAGCGGATCAATCTGCTCAACGCCTGGGAGGAGGCCGGCGCGATCTACACGGAGAAGGAGCGGGCGGCGCTCGCGCTGACCGAGGCCGTGACCGTCCTGACGGACGGCTTCGTCCCGGACGACGTCTTCGAGCGGGCGGCCGCGCACTTCTCCGAACCCGAACTGGCCCGGCTCGTCTCGCTGATCGCCACGATCAACGTCTGGAACCGCATCAACGTGGCCTTCCGCACCCCCGTCGGACAGTTCCGATGACGGCGGCCGCCACCGCCTTCCGCGCCCTGCACCACGGCCGCGCCGCGGACGACCCGCTCGTCCTGCCCGGCCCGTGGGACGCGGCGAGCGCACGGGCCTTCGCGGAGGCCGGGTTCCGTGCCCTGGCGACGCCGAGTGCGGGGGTCTCGGCTTCGCTCGGTTACGCGGACGGGACCGCGCCGCCCGGGGAGATGTTCGCGGCGGTGGCGCGGATCGTGCGCGCCGTGCGGGCGGACGGGGTGCTGGTCACCGCGGACCTGGAGGACGGCTACGGGCTCGCGCCGCGGGAACTGGTGGAGCGGCTGCTCGAAACGGGCGCGGTGGGCTGCAACCTGGAGGACTCCGACCGGGGTTCGGGCCCGCTCACGGACCCGCAGGAGCAGGCCGACCGGCTGGCCGCTGTGCGGGCCGCGGCCGGCGCCGCGGTCGTGGTGAACGCCCGCGTCGACACCTTCCTCAAGGGCCACGGGGACCTCGGCCTTGCCGTGCAGCGGGGCCGCCTGTACGCGGCCGCGGGGGCCGACTGCGTCTACCCGATCCTCGCCCCCGGGGAGCTGCTCGCCCCGCTGGCCGAGGGGATCGGGCTGCCGGTCAACGCGATGGCCCGGGACGGGGGCCCCTCGCCGCAGGAGCTGGGGCGGCTCGGTGCCGCCCGGGTCACCTTCGGCGGCGGGCTGTTCCGGCGGGCGCTCGCGGGTGTGGCGGATATGGCAGCCGGTTTGCGGAACTGTTTGCCCCCTGCAGCTCTCTAGCCAGGTGCGCACCGGTTTGACGGTGCTCTGGACCGGTGCGTCCAGGCCGAGACGTCGCAAGGGTTTGCTGTTCCATGGGTCTGACGAGTGACACGCTCCTGATATGTGCCGTGGTGTGCACGGTGCTGATGTTCGCAGTCACGGTGTGGCTGTGGCCACGGCTGGTGCGCCCGGGGGCGAGACAGGTGCTGGGGCGGGCGGGGATGCTCGTCGTCGTGCAGGCCTTCGTGTTCGCGTCGGTCGGGCTCGTGGCCAACCGCAGCTTCCTGCTCTACAGCTCGTGGGACGACCTGCTCGGCCAGACCGAGCAGCAGACGGCGGCGCCCGTCGGGGCCGCGGCCGTGCAGGTCCTCGGGCGGCAGGCCCCGGAGGTGCCCGGCGGCTCGAACCCGCGCGGCGGCGGCGTCATCGAGAAGATCACGCTGCACGGCGAGCGCTCCCGCACCGCCGTCCAGGCCTACGTCTACCTGCCGCCGGAGTACTTCCAGAAGGGCAACGAGCAGCGGAAATTCCCCGCGTCCGTCGTGCTGACGGGATACCCGGGCACGGCGGAGAACCTGCTCAAGGGGCTGCGGTACCCGAAGACGGCGTGGACGCAGGCCAAGCAGAAGAAGATGCCGCCGATGATCCTGGTGATGATGCGGCCCACCATCGCGCCCGCCAACACCCAGTGCATCGACGTCCCCGGGGGCCCGCAGAGCGAGACGTTCTTCGGCTCGGACGTCACCAAGGCGATCTCGAGCACCTACCGCGTCGGCAACTCGCCCAAGAACTGGGGCATCATCGGCGACTCGACCGGCGGCTACTGCGCGCTGAAGATGGCCCTGCAGCACCCGGAGACCTTCGCGGCGGGGGTGGGCCTGTCGGCGGACTACAAGCCCGAGATCGACGGCGACTCCGGTGACCTCTTCCACGGGAACAAGAACGAGGAGAAACGATCCGACCTGCTGTGGAGCCTGGACCACAAGCCGCAGGGCAACTCCTCGTTCCTGGTGACGTCCTCGAAGCAGGGCGAGCCCAACATCAAGGACACCCGGCAGTTCATCAAGAAGGTCAAGGCCCCGGCGCACGTTTCGTCGATCGTCCTCGACCGGGGCGGTCACAACTTCAACACGTGGCGGCGGGAGATCCCTCCCGCACTCAAGTGGCTGGGTGGGCGGCTTTCCGCCTGAGTCGAATCGCGCCCCGTAAGGGGCGCGGGGAACTGCACGATCAGGCACCGACGGCCTGCAGCCGACGCACTACCTGGGGTCGCAGGCCATCTGCGGGCACGTCGTGGCCGGTCGCGCAGTTCCCCGCGCCCCTTACGGGGCGCAGGGCGGGGCGCTACAACCACGCCTTCCAGACATCCGGGTGCCGCTGCACCCACTTCTTGGCCGCCTCCTCCACCGACAGCTTGTCCTCGGCGATCATCTGGGCGACCTCGTTCTGATCCGCCTTCGTCCAGTGGAAGTTCCGCAGGAGGTCGGCGGCCTTGCCGCCCTTCTTCGAGAAGTCCGTGTTCAGGAACTTCTTCAACTGGGACGTCGGATAGGCGCAGTCGATCGTCGACGGATCCTTCGCCCCCTTCGCCGCACACGCATCCGTGTACTCCGGGAGCTTCACCTCCACCATCGGCACCTCGTTGAAGAGCCACTGGGGCTCGTACCAATAGGTGAGGAACGGCTTCTTCTGCTTGGCGAACTGCTTGATCTGGGTGATCTGCGCCGCCTCGGAACCGGCGAAGACCACCTGGTAGTTCAGGTTCAGGTTCTTCACCAGCGCCTTGTCGTTCGTGACGTACGACGGCGAGCCGTCGAGCAGCTGGCCCTTGCCGCCGCTCTCCGCGGTGCGCAGCTGGGACGCGTACTTGTCGAGGTTGTGCCAGTCCAGCACATCGGGGTGTGCGTCCGCGAAGTACTTCGGGACCCACCACCCGATGTGGCCGGTGACACCCAGGTCGCCGCCCGGGGTGACCGTCTTCTTGTCGTCGACGTACCGCTTCTCCTGGTCCGGGTGACCCCAGTCCTCCAGGATCGCGTCCACGCGGCCCTGGCTGAGGGCGTCCCACGCGGGGACCTCGTCCACCTGGACCGTGTCGACCCGGTAGCCGAGCTCGTGCTCCAACAGGTACTGCGCGACGGCCGCGTTGGCGCGGGCGCCCACCCAGGACTGCACGGAGAGGGTGACGGTCTTCGCACCCGCCGCATTCGCATACGGCGAACCCTGCTTGGTCATGTCGGCCGCACCGCATCCGGTGGCCGTGGCCAGCAGGCCGAGTGCCGCCACGGCGGTCAGAACCCTGCGCGTCGTCCTACGCGTTGCCATCACGGACTCCCTTCGTCGGCTGCGTGACCCGGTCGAGCATCAGGCCCAGGCAGGCGATGGCCACACCCGCCACCAGCCCGGTGGCCAGGTCGCCCTGGGCCAGGCCGAAGACGACGTCGTAGCCGAGCGCACCGCCGCCGACGAGGCCGGCGATGATGACGACGGAGAGCACCAGCACGACCGCCTGGTTCACCGCCAGCAGCAACGCGGGCCGGGCCAGCGGGAACTGGACCTGCCGCAGCTGCTGCCCGCCCGTCGCGCCCAGCGAGCGCGCGGACTCCAGGGCGCCGGGGTTCACCTGGCGCAGGCCCTGGCTGACGATGCGGACGACGGCGGGGAGCGCGTAGACGATCGCCGCTGCGGCGCCCGGCGCGCGGCCGACGCCGAACAGGGCGACCACCGGGATCAGGTAGACGAACTGCGGCATCGTCTGGCACACGTCCAGCACGGGCCGCAGCAGCCGCTCCACGCGTGTGCTGCGCGCGGCGGCGACGGCCACGGCGAAGCCGAGGACGAGCGTGACGGCCACGGCGGCGAGGACCTGGGAGAGCGTGTCCATCGACGCGTCCCAGCGGCCCAGCACGCCGATCAGCGCGAGCGACAGCACCGCGGTCAGGGCGGTGCGCCAGGTGCCGATCAGCCAGGCGAGCGCGGCGACGATCAGCAGCGCGGTCCACCAGGGCAGGCCCTGGAGCCCGGAGCGCAGCGGGTCGAGCACCCAGCCGGTGTAGTGCGCGGCCCAGTCGGCGGTGCCGCCGATGCCGGGGAGGCCGGAGTAGAGGTGGTCGACCATCCAGTCCTTGGCCGTGTTGACGGGCGCGGCGATGGCGACCGTCCAGCCGTCGGGCCAGCTCTGCGAGCCGAAGCCGCGGCCCACCGCGGCGAGGGCGACGGTCACGGCCGTGATCAGTGACCACACGGCAAGGCGGTGCCGCCCGGCGGCGCCGTGGCCCTGGCCGTCCTCCGCGTCCGCGGGAGAATCGCGCCGCACGAGCCGCCGCAACGCATCCCGCACCGGACCACCGGCCCCGGAGCCGCGCGCAGCGCTCCCGGTGCCCGCCGTCGTGCGGTCCAGCACGATCGCGAGCAGCACGATCGGGATGCCCGCGGCGAGCGCGCTGCCGACGTCGACCGTCGACAGCGCCTGGTAGACGCGGTCGCCCAGGCCGTCGGCGCCGATGACGGACGCGATGACGGCCATCGACAGCGCCATCATGATCGTCTGGTTGACGCCGAGCAGGAGTTCGCGGCGGGCCAGCGGCAGCCGGGCCGTCAGCAGGCGCTGGCGGGCCGTGGCGCCGAGCGAGTCGACGGCCTCCAGGACGCCCTTGTCGGTGCCGCGCAGGCCGAGCGCCGTGAGCCGGGCCATCGGCGGGGCCGCGTAGACGACCGTGGCCAGGACCGCGGGGGCGACGCCGATGCCGAAGACCAGCACGACGGGGAGCAGGTAGGCGAAGGCGGGCAGCGCCTGCATCGTGTCCAGGACCGGGCGCAGCGCACGGAACGTGCGGTCCGACAGGCCTGCCGCCAGGCCCAGTACGGCGCCGACGGCCACGGACACCACGACCGCGACGATCATCAGCGCGAGCGTGCGCATCGTCGGCACCCACATGCCGAGCGCTCCGCACACGGCGAAGGACAGCAGCGCGGTGACCGCGGCCCGCACACCCGCGGCCCGCCAGGCCAGCAGGGCGGCGCCGGCGGTGACGCCGGCCCAGCCGAGGGCGAGCAGCACCACGTACACCGCGTGGATCGCGGTGATGATGGCGGCGCTGATGTGCCCGAAGAAGTACAGGAACAGCCAGTGGCTGTCCCGGTTGTCGATGATCCAGGTGCTGGTGCTCTTGAGCGGGCCGTCCAGGGAGACGGTCAGCGCGTGCGGCCAGCTGCCGCTGCCCCAGCGGGCGTCGGCGAAGGGGACGAGCACCGCCGCGACGGCCGCGAGCAGCAGGAGCTTGCGGACGGCGCGGTGGCGCAGGACGGCGGCCCTGGCGGGCGCCGTCAGGGTGGTGCTGCTCATGCGGCGGCCTTCTCCTCGGTCCGGCCCCCGGTTCCCAGCCCCGCGACGACGCGCAGCAGGCTCTTGAAGTCCACGACCCCGAGGCAGCGTTCGTCCTCGACGACCCGGGCGGGCCCGCCGGTGCGGGCGACGGTCTCGATGGCCTCGGCCACGGTGGTGGCCGGGTGCAGGGCGGGGCCGTCCTCGGCCTCGTGGGCGTTCCCGACCGGGCGCATGGCGCGCCGGACGCTGAGGACATGCTCGCGCGGCACGTCCCGGACGAAGTCGCGCACGTAGTCGTCGGCCGGCGAGCCGACGATCTCCTCGGGGGTGCCGCACTGCACGACCTGGCCGTTGCGCATCAGCGCGATGCGGTGGCCGACGCGGAGCGCCTCGGAGAGGTCGTGGGTGATGAAGACCATGGTGCGGCCCTCTTCGCGGTTGAGGCGGACGACCTCTTCCTGCATGTCGCGGCGGATCAGCGGGTCGAGCGCGCTGAACGGCTCGTCGAAGAGCAGCACTTCGGGGTCGGCGGCGAGGGCGCGCGCCAGCCCGACGCGCTGCTGCTGCCCGCCGGAGAGCTGGCTGGGGCGCCGCCCCTCCATCCCCGCGAGCCCGACCTTCTCCACCATCTCCGCTGCGCGGGAGCGCCGTTCGGCTTTGCCCACGCCCTGGATCTCCAGCCCGTAGGCGACGTTGTCGAGCACGCTGCGGTGCGGGAGCAGCCCGAAGTGCTGGAAGACCATGGCGGCGCGGTGGCGCCGCAGGTTGCGCAGGGCGCCCTTGTCCATGCCGCGCACGTCCTCGCCGTCGATGGCGATGGAGCCGCTGGTCGGCTCGATGAGCCGGGTCAGGCAGCGGACGAGCGTGGACTTGCCGGAGCCGGACAGCCCCATGACGACGAAGCACTCGCCGGGCCGCACGTCGAACGACACGTCGCGCACGGCGACGGTGCACCCGGTCTGCTCGCGCAGCGCCTCGGGGGAGAGTTCGGCGAGGTCGGTGCCGGGGATTCGGGTGGCCTTCGGCCCGAAGACCTTCCACAGGTTGCGGACGGCGAAGACCGGCGGTCCGCTCGGGGCGTCGGGCGCTTCGCCGGACCTGCCGTCCTGCGGCTGCGGGCCGTCTGTGGCCGGTCGCGCAGTTCCCCGCGCCCCTTCGGGGCGCGGTACCGCGGTGGCCGCGGGGGTGTCGAGCGTTCCGTCGGACATGCAGTCCGACGTCTGCGGGTCGTCCGTGGCCGGTCGCGCAGTTCCCCGCGCCCCTTCGGGGCGCGGTATCGCGGCGACCGCGGGCTCGGTCTGCGCATCGGCGACAGCCGCCGAGGCAGGGTGTGCGACCGTGGCCGCACACGGCCGCGGTACGCGGGCGGTCACCGTAGTGCCGCCGAAGCTCCGCGCAGCGGTCATCGCGTCACCCCCTCATCAGAGCTTGCTGCAAGCAGTTCCGCGCACTTCTCCCCCAGCATGAGCACGCCGATCATCGGGTTCACCGCGAACATCGTCGGGAAGACCGACGCGTCCGCGATGCGGATGCCCTCCAGGCCGCGGATCCGCAACGTCGGGTCCACCACGGCCGTTTCGTCGGTGGCGGCGCCCATCTTGCAAGTGCCCGCCGGGTGGTAGACGGTGTGTGCGACCTTGCGCGCGTACTCGCTCAGTTCCTCGTCCGAGGTGACCTCCGGGCCGGGGCACACCTCGCGCTTCAGCCAGCCCGCCAGCGGGGCGGTCCCGGCTATCTCGCGGGCGATCTTGATGCCGTCGACCAGGGTCTTCCCGTCGTAGTCATCCTCGTCCGTGAAGTACCGGAAGTCGAGGGCCGGTTTGACCTCGGGATCGGCGCTGGTGAGGTAGACGCGGCCGCGGCTGCGGGACTTGGGGATGTTCGGCGTCATCGAGACGCCGTGCTCCGGCCTCTCGTAGCCCAGCCGCTCCGGGTTGTCCGTGAACGGGATCTGGTAGAAGTGGAACATCAGGTCCGGGCCCCGGGATTCGGGGTCGCGGCGCACGAAGAGGGCCGCGTCGGAGTCCATCGCGGAGTTGTCCGGGATCGGGCCGTCCGTCTCCCAGACGATCACCGACTCCGGGTGGTCGAGCAGGTTCTCGCCGACGCCCGGCAGGTCGTGCACGACGGGGATGCCCAGCGCCTCCAGGTCCGCCTTCGGGCCGATGCCCGAGTGCATCAGCAGCCGCGGCGAGTCCACCGCGCCCGCGCAGACCAGCACCTCGCGCGCGGCCTCGACGAGGATCTCCGCGCCGTCCTTGGTACGGACGTGCACGCCCTTGGCCCGGTTGCCGTCCATCTCCAGCTTGTGGGCCCAGGTCTCCAGCATCAGCGTGAGGTTGGGGCGGTCCCCGGCCTCCATGTGCGGGTGGAGGTAGGCCACGGAGGCGGACGAGCGCTTGTTGTTCTCGGGGTGGTACGCGAGGTCGAGGAAGCCGGCGCCCTCGTGGAACGGCTCCTTGTTGAAGCCCTCCACGCGCGGCACGCCGATCGCCTTCTGCGCGGCCTCGACGAAGTCGCGGGCGATGGCGTTCCGGTCCTTCTCGTGCACCGGGACGATGTTGTTGCGCAGCTTGTGGAAGTACGGGTCCATGGACGCGTGGTCCCAGCCCTCGGCGCCCGCCTCGGCCCACTCGTCCCAGTCGCCGGGCAGCGGCTTGAAGGAGATCAGGGTGTTGTGGGACGAGCAGCCGCCCAGCACCTTGGCGCGGCTGTGCAGGATGTGCGAGTTGCCGCGCGGCTGTTCGGTGGTGGTGTAGCCGTAGTCGAGGTCGCCGCCGAGCAGGCCGAGCCAGCGGCGCAGCGTCAGGACGTCGTCGCGGTCGATGTCCGAGGGGCCGCCCTCGATGACGGCGACGGTGACGTCGGGGTCCTCGGTGAGGCGCGAGGCGATGACGGAACCGGCCGTTCCGCCACCGATGACGACGTAGTCGTAGACGGGCATGGGGGTGAACTCCTTACGGTGCCGGGGGGATCGGTGACTCAGCCTGCGAACCAGCGCACCGGCTTGGGCGCCAGGTTCTGGTACACGTGCTTGCTCTCGCGGTACTCGGCGAGTCCCGAGGGCCCCAGCTCCCGGCCGATGCCGGACTTGCCGAAGCCGCCCCACTCCGCCTGCGGCAGATAGGGGTGGTAGTCGTTGATCCACACGGTGCCGTGGCGCAGCCGCCCGGCGACCCGGCGGGCGCGGCCCGCGTCCTTGGTCCAGACGGCGCCGGCGAGCCCGTACTCGGTGTCGTTGGCGAGGGCCACGGCCTCGTCCTCGGTGCGGAAGGTCTCGACGGTGAGGATGGGCCCGAAGGTCTCCTCGCGGACGACCTTCATCCGGCGGTGGCAGCGGTCGAGCACGGTCGGCGCGTAGAAGTAACCGGTCGCCGGGCGCACGTCGTTCGCCTCGGGGCGCACGCCGCCGCTGCGCAGCACCGCGCCCTCGTCGAGCGCGGAGGCGACGTAGGCCTCCACCTTCGCCAGCTGCTGCGCGGAGACGAGGGGGCCGCACTCGACGCCGTCCTCGGTGCCGCGGCCGAGGCGGATGCGGTCGGCGCGGCGGGCGAGTTCGGCGACGAACCGCTCGCGCACGGACTCCTCGACGATGAGCCGGGCGCCGGCCGAGCACACCTGGCCGCTGTGGATGAAGGCGGCGTTGAGGGCCTGGTCGACGGCCGTGTCGAAGTCCTCGTCGGTGGCGCAGGCGTCGGCGAAGACCACGTTGGGGTTCTTGCCGCCGAGTTCGAGGGCGACCTTCTTGACGGTGGGCGCGGCGGCCTGCATGACCTTGGTGCCGCTGGCGAGCCCGCCGGTGAAGGAGACGAGGTCGACGCCGGGGTGATCGGAGAGCCGGGCGCCCACCGGGTCGCCCGCGCCGGTCACCATGTTGGCGACACCGGCCGGCAGGCCGGCCTCGGCGAGCAGCCGGATCAGGTGCACGGTGGACAGCGGGGTCACTTCGCTCGGCTTGATGACGAACGTGTTGCCCGCCGCCAGCGCCGGGGCGACCTTCCAGCTGGCCTGCAGCAGCGGGTAGTTCCACGGCGTGATCAGCGCACAGACGCCGACGGGCTCGTGGACGACGACGCTGTGCACGTCCGGGGAGCCGGTGTCGACGACGCGGCCGCCGCTCTCGTTGATCACGAGATCGGCGAAGTAGCGGAAGGCGTTGGCGACGTCGTCGACGTCGACACGGCCCTCGGAGAGGGTCTTGCCGGTGTCGCGGCTCTCGACGAGCGCGATCTCCTCGCGGTCGCGCTCCAGGAGCTCCGCGACCCGGCGCAGCACGCGGGCGCGCTCGGCGACGGGGGTGTGCGGCCAGGTGCCCTCGTCGAAGGCGCGGCGGGCGGCTTCGACGGCGGCGTCGGCGTCGTCGGCCCCGCCCTCTGCCACGACGGCAAGCGTCTTGGCATCGGCGGGATCGAGCACCTCCCGCTGCGCGCCGGATGCGGCGGGGCGCCACACGCCGTTCACATGGATGGTCTCGACTGACGACATGACTTTGCTGCCTACTTTCCCGTTCTGGCGATCAACGGGTGGCGCCTTACCGGGCTGCGGCGACTTATGCGTCGCCGTTCACAAAGAGTGATGCGGGTCACTTCGTGTTACCGGTGTTTCGGGTGCGGGCCATTCGTGGCTGATCGCGCAGTTCCCCGCGCCCCTGACGGGGCGCGATCCCCCGAATCGGGGGGGCTTGGGGGGCTTGCCCCCCAAGAAACGGCGAAAGGGTGGGACCGGGGCCTCCTCAGCTCGTGCAGTAACCCAGTGGGCAGAACCCCGTCACCAGGCGTTGGAACACCCCCACGGACGGTGTCCAGTCGGTCGCCGGGCCGCCCACCAGCAGCGCGTACCGTTTGCGGTCCGGTGCCGTGTAGGCGTAGATCACCACGCGGCGCGCGCTCCCGTCGTCCCGTGTGTACGTGTACTCCAGCTGCGCCGCGTCCCCGCTCAGCCTCGTCAGGGCGATCCGCTGGTAGCCGGGGTTGCCGGTGACGTCCTTCTCCGTCGTCGCGAGGGCGTCGTACGAGTCCGCGACGGGCTCCGTCATCACGAAGACCTGGATCACGCTGCGGTCGTCCGCCGGCTTGTAGAAGACGCTGTTGCCGCTCGTGGAGCGCAGCCAGCCCACCGGCACGTCCAGCCGGAAACCGGCCGGGTCCTGGGTGCGCACGTACCCGGCGGCCACCGAAGCCGAGGCCGAGGCCACGGCCGACGGCGGCGGTGTCCCCAGAATGTCCGGCGCGGCCGACGACGGCACCGGGGCGGGATGCCCGCCCCCGCTCCCGTCGTCCCGTACCAGGGCCCACACCCCGACGCCCAGGCCGCCCGCGAGGACCACCCCGGCCACCGAGGCGGCCAGGACGGACACGTGCGAGCGGCCGGCCGGGGGGCGGTCCCCCGGCAGCCGGTCCGCCGGCTCCTGCGGCGGACCCTCCACCCACTGCTGATGGTCGGCATCCCAGTGGCTCATGGTCCTCACCGCCTCACGCCAGTAAGGCGGTGATCGCCTGGACGAGGGTCACCGCCGACGCCAGCCCTCCGGCCGCGGTGGCCCCGGCGCCCAGCAGGGACTTCAGCCGTTCGAGCCGGGGGCGCCCGGTGCGGCCTGTGCGCCACGCCTCCTCGCGCAGGCCGGCGAGTTCGGCGTCGACCTCGTCGAGCCGGTCACCGTCGGTGTGGGCGAGCAGCGGCAGGTCCTGCTGCAGCAGCCGTACGGCCTCCAGGAGTTCCGGGGTGACCAGGAACAACTGCCGTGAGGCGTCCACCGCTTCGGCCCGCTCGCCCGCGGCGACGGCGCCCCCGCTCATCTCGCCGACGGCGACGCCCCCTTCGGCGGGCACCTCGGCGGGCACCGGCGTCCCGGACGGGCCGACCGGCACCTGCGGCCCCACCCGCTCCGAGCGGTCCTCCGCCCTCGCCCCCTTCCCGCCGGCAACCGCGCCGCCCGTCATCCGGCCGATGGAGATGCCCCCGCCGGAACCGCCGCCGTCCTGCTGACCGTTCATCGTCCCCCGCTTCCTGCCGCGCTCGTGGCCTCGGCCCCCGCGCCGACGGCGACCGCGCCGCCGCTCATCGAGCCGATGTACATGCCGCCTTCGCTGATCTGCACGATCTGCTGCTCGAACTGGTCGGTCTGGTAGCCCTGGGAGCGCAGCGCCTCCCGGACCCCGCTCGCGATGCGGTCCTGGACCGTCTTCACGTAGCGGCTGATGTCCATCTCCTGGAACAGCGACACCCGCTGCACCCCGGCCAGTTCCCGCACCGAGTCGGCCGGCCCGTCCGGCACGGCGCGCTGCGGGTCGTGGAGCCAGGTGCGGAAGCCGCAGACCGCCGAGCGGACCGTGGAGACCGCGGCCGCGAACCCGGCGGCGGGCGCGCTCAGCAGCGCGCGCAGGCCGTCGCGCAGCAGGTCCTCCTCGCCGCGCCCCGCGATCACGTCGACCGCGCGGAACTCGGGCCGGATCGGCGTCAGGACGTGCGGCACGACCTCCAGCACCAGCATCCCGCCCTGCGTGTGCACCCGGACCAGCACGGAGACGACGACCTGCTCGTCCCACGCACCGATGCGCACCCGCAGGAAGTACCGGCGGCCCTCGCCGCCCTCGTCGACCGAGTCGTCCAGGTGTTGGCGGACCGTCAGGTCGGCGTAGTCCACAGCGAACCGCTGCGGGCCGACGGGCAGATAGACGAACTCCTCGATCTCCAGGTCCTTCAGCCGGTCCCGGCTGGTCGCGGCGGCGGCCTCGCGCAGGGCCTCCAGCCGCGGCCGGATCAGGTCGACGACCAGCCGGCCGGTGAACGGCACCGCCCCGTCCACCCCCGCCATGTGCTTCCCCCGCCTGAGCTCCAGGGCGAAGGACCACGGCTCGTACGGGCGGCCCATGCCGATGAAGGGGCGGGAGGGGTCGTAGATGGTGAGCCCCGCGTACTGTTCGCGGGCGATGGCGTCGGCGATCCGCCGGTGGTAGGTGCTCGCCGGGAAGGCCCGGGGCTGCTGGGCGAAGCGCTGCCGGCCCAGCTCGTCGCGCATGACGGCCGCCACGCGGGTGCGGTGGTTCCACACGGGGAGCACCAGCAGCAGCGGGAAGATCACGGCGGCCCAGTCGTTCACCCCGAACGCGAGGGCGCCGAGTGCGGAGATCCAGTAGCCGAGCGACAGCAGCGGCGGCAGCACGGGCAGGGCCGCGCGCAGGGCGCGCAGCGCGCCGCTGCCCTTGAGGGCCTGGCGCAGGGTGCGTCTGTCGACGACGTAGACGGACGAGCCCCGCCCGGCGGCCGCCTGGACGCCCCAGTGCAGGAAGCACACCCCGGCGTACGCCGCCGCCCACATCGGCGCCCCGCCCGTGGCCGCGTCCACGAGGACGAATACCAGCCAGAGGGCCAGGAGCAGCAGCGCCGTCTGCGTGTCCTGCCCGCGGGCGCGCAGGGCGTGGGTGAGCACCGGCACGACGTCCACGCCCAGCGAGGGGGCGATGGGCCGCTCCTCGTGTTCCACCAGTTCCTCGATGACGCGGCGGCGGAAGTCGATGTCGAGGTAAGTCCCCGCACAGAGCAGCCTGGTGGCCTCGCTGCGGGAGTCCTGTTGAGCAGAGTGATTCACGGGTCCCCCGATCCGTCGAACTCACTTGCGGACTACATGAGTTGACGTATGTTCGGAAGAACTCAGAATAAGCCGAACGGCCCGCCACCGACCCCACTGGGGAGCAGATGACGGGCCGAATTTCGCCCCGTACGTGCGTACCGCGCTACGCGTGTACGAATCCGTCAGGCTTCTCGGTCGGTCCCTCAGATGAGGCCGAGGGCGCGGACGGCGTCGCGCTCCTCCACGAGCTCCTGCACCGAGGCGTCGATGCGGGTGCGGGAGAACTCGTTGATGTCCAGGCCCTGGACGATCTCGTACTTGCCGTCCTTGCAGACGACCGGGAAGGAGGAGATGAGGCCCTGGGGGACGCCGTAGGAGCCGTCCGAGGGGATGCCCATGGAGGTCCAGTCGCCCGCGGCCGTGCCGTTGACCCAGGTGTGGACGTGGTCGATGGCGGCGTTGGCGGCGGAGGCGGCCGAGGAGGCGCCACGGGCCTCGATGATGGCGGCACCGCGCTTGGCGACGGTCGGGATGAAGCTGTCGGCCAGCCACTGCTCGTCGTTCACGACCTCGGCGGCGTTCTTGCCGGCGACCTCGGCGTGGAAGACGTCCGGGTACTGGGTGGCGGAGTGGTTGCCCCAGATCGTCAGCTTCTTGACGTCGGCGACGGAGACACCGGCCTTCTTCGCCAGCTGCGTGACCGCGCGGTTGTGGTCGAGGCGGGTCATCGCGGTGAAGCGCTCGGCCGGCACGTCCGGAGCGGCGGCCTGGGCGATCAGGGCGTTGGTGTTGGCCGGGTTGCCGACGACCAGGACCTTGATGTCGTCCGCGGCGTGGTCGTTGATGGCCTTGCCCTGCGGCTTGAAGATGCCGCCGTTGGCCTCCAGCAGGTCGCCGCGCTCCATGCCCTTGGTGCGGGGACGGGCACCCACGAGCAGTGCGACGTTGGCGCCGGAGAAGGCCACGTTCGGGTCGTCCGTGATCTCGATGCCGCGCAGCAGCGGGAAGGCGCAGTCGTCGAGCTCCATCGCGGTGCCCTCGGCGGCCTTCAGGCCCTGCGGGATCTCCAGCAGGCGCAGCTTGACCGGCACGTCCGCGCCGAGGAGGTGACCGGAAGCGATGCGGAAGAGCAGCGCGTAGCCGATCTGACCGGCCGCGCCGGTGACGGTGACATTGACGGGAGTGCGGGTCATGGCGATCTCCTGCTGCAAAAACGGCGGTGGGTGTCCCTGCCCAAGGTGGCGGATCTCTCTCGGTGTCAAGAGATCCGGCGTCAGGCTATCCGACCCGGCAGCCGCGCTGCGGCCGACCCGGTGTGGGACGCCTCACCGTCCGCCCGTCAACCCGCCGTCCCCGCCGCTGCCCGCGGCACCGTGCACCCCTTGCGGCCCGACGTCAGCGTCACGCACGCGGTGGCCTGGCCCGGCCCCTCGACGGGGACCATGTTCGTGTGCGCGTCCGTGCCCCGGTCCACCCGGCCGCGCTCGGTCCGCACCGCAGTCGCGCCGTCGCTGCTTATCCGCAGGGAGTCCCCCGGCACCGCCTGCGTCAGCCGCGCCCAGGCGGCACCGCAGACCTTGCTGTAGCGGACCTCGACGTACGAGGTGCCCACCGTCGTGGAGCCGGCCGTCGCCGCGTGCTGCCCGCCGCAGCCCATGGCCTCCGGGTCCTTGCCCGTGCACTCCGCGCCCGTGCACTTCACCCCTGCGGGCACCGGCGCCGGACTGCTGCTGATACTCGGCGAGGTGAGCGGGCCCTCGGCCTTCTTCCCGCCGTCGTCGCCCGAGCCGAGCAGCAGCACCGCGGAGACGATCACCAGCGCCGTGCCCACTGCGCCGAGGGCGAACAGCACCGCCGTGCGCCGCGGGGAACGGCCGCCGCCGCGCCCGCCGCTCCTGCCGTCGTTGCTGCTCTTGTCGCCCTTGCCGGCCTTACCGCTCTTGTCGACGGGGATCGCCTTCGCCCGCACGTCGGCCGATTCGCGGGACCGGGACAGCAGCGGCCGGCCGCGCCCGCCCGACGCCCTGGACCCGGCGGCGGCGCCTTCGGACGTACCGGAGGCCCCGGACCCGCCCCCTTCGGCGTCACGCGGCTTTTCGAGCCGCACCGCCCCCTCCTGGCGTGCGGAGCCCTCCGGCTCCGCCGACCCGGCGGCCGGGGCCGCCTGGGCCGTCGAACCCGCCGCGCGCGATGCGCCCTCGCTGCGCAGGGCGGACAGGATCCGCCTGCCGCCCCCCTTCCGGCCGCGGCCCTCGGCCTCCGGCGGAGGGCCGAACGCGCCCAGCGCGGCCCGCGCCTCGGCGACCTTGATCGCCTCCATCGTCACGTCGTGCCGCAGCTCCGAGCGGCTCCACGAGCGCTCGGCCAGCTCCCACATCGTGCCCAGATGGCCCGGGTCGGCGCCCGTGGCCTCGGCGAGCGCCTCGGCAGCGCCCCGCGGCGGCAGCAGACGCCCGTTCAGATAGCGCTCCCAGGACGTCTTGCTGTAGCCGGTGCGGTCCGCGACGGCGGCGATGCTCAGACCGCTCCGCTCGACGAGTCTGCGCAGCTGTTCGGCGAACTCGCGGACCTGCGGGTCGAGTTCCTCCGGTAGCGCCCTCCAACGAGGCATTGCCCTCCCCTGTCCCCCGATGCGAACGTCGTCTTCCCCCGTGCCGCCGTGCTTCCCCCTCCACAGCCTCGGTTCCGGCTACCCAGGGGGATGGCACAACTCAGCATGTCAGTTCCCAACAAGGCGGCGCACGGTGGCATTTGGGGTTGATCAAACTCGCCGGTCGCACGCCCCCGGGGGCACTCGCGTCACCGGGCGGTGATATTCGGCGGGGATTTGGTACGGGACGCGGACCTCGTACCGGAACGGTCACCCCCGGGCCACAGCGGACCGGCCGGCATTGATCCGGATTCCCGTTTTCATGATCCTCAAGGACGAGCGGCGGCCTGTCCTCCCACGGGGGTGGAGGACCGGTCGCCGGCTCTCCTCCACCCCTCTTCCTACCCGCACACCGCCGGGGTCAAAGCACGGCTCACAGCAGACTCTTCTTCAGACCCTCCTCCAGCGCGCCGAGGAACTCCTCGGTGGTCAGCCACGGCTGCTCGGGACCGATCAGCTGGGCCAGGTCCTTCGTCATCCGGCCGCGCTCGACCGTCTCGGTGCACACCCGCTCCAGGGCCCGCGCGAACCCGGTGACCTCGGGGGTGCCGTCGAGCCGTCCGCGGTGGGCCAGGCCGCGGGTCCAGGCGTGGACGGAGGCGATCGGGTTGGTCGAGGTCTCCTTGCCCTGCTGGTGGCGGCGGTAGTGGCGGGTGACCGTGCCGTGCGCCGCCTCCGCCGTGACGGTCCGGCCGTCCGGGGACATCAGCACCGAGGTCATCAGGCCCAGCGAGCCGAAGCCCTGCGCGACGACGCCGGACGGCACGTCGCCGTCGTGGTTCTTGCACGCCCAGACGTAGCCGCCCGGCGACTTCAGCACCATGGCCACCATGTCGTCGACCGTCCGGTGCTCGTAGACCAGCTTCCCCGCCTCGAAGTCCGCCCGGAACTCGGCGTCGAAGACCTCCTGGAAGAGGTCCTTGAAGCGGCCGTCGTACTTCTTCAGGACCGTGTTCCTCGTGGACAGGTAGACCGGGTAGCCGCGCTCCAGCCCGTAGCGGAACGAGGCCCGCGCGAAGTCCCGGACGGAGTCGTCCAGGTTGTACATCGCCAGCGCCACACCCGGGCCCGGGAACTCGTACACCTCCAGCTCGACCGGTTCCGAGCCGTCCTGCGGGGTGAACGCCAGGGTGAGCGTGCCCGGGCCCGGGACCTTGAGGTCCGTCGCGCGGTACTGGTCGCCGAAGGCGTGGCGGCCGACGACGATCGGCTTCGTCCAGCCCGGCACCGGGCGGGGCACATTGCCCACGATGACCGGCTCGCGGAAGACCGTCCCGCCGAGGATCGAGCGGAGGGTGCCGCCGGGCGAGCGGTACATCGCCTTGAGGCCGAACTCCTCGACCCGCGCCTCGTCCGGCGTGATCGTCGCGCACTTCACACCGACGCCGTGCTCCGCGACGGCGTGCGCCGCGTCGATCGTGACCTGGTCGTTGGTGGCGTCGCGGCGCTCGATGCCCAGGTCGAAGCGGATCAGCTCGACATCGAGATACGGCAGGACCAGCCGGTCCCTGATGAACTGCCAGATGATGCGGGCCATCTCGTCGCCGTCGAGCTCGACGACCGGGTTGGCAACCTTGATCTTCGTCATGAGCGGACCGTCCCTCTCACGCAGCAGCCGGGGTCCCCCGCCGGGAGGCAGCGCCCCTCCCCGGCCCGGAGGCGGGGAGGGAACACCTCGCCCTCAAGATACGCACTCCTACTGCACGGTGAAGTGCAGCACGTCGTCGAGGAAGGGGATCTTCAGCCAGGCGTGCGGCTGGGCCATCAGGGCCAGCAGCACGATCGCCACGCCCAGCCCGCCGTACGTGAACAGGTCCGTGAACCGCGAGCGCACCGCCAGCATGCCCACCGAGGGCAGCGTCCAGCGCAGCACCGCGCCGCCGATCATCGCCAGCCCGATGATGATCGCGCCGACGCGCCAGGCGTCGAGGGCGACGACCAGCAGGCCCAGCCCGGTCCCCGCCATGACCGCCAGCAGCGGCCACTGCCGCGCGGGCGCGGGGGCACCGCCGGGCGCGGCGCGCCCGCCGCCCTCGGGGCGCGCCGTGTCCTGCGTGAGCCGGGGAGGCCGCCGGGACGCCGGATGCGCCGGCTTGGCGCCCTTGGCCGGCTGCGCGCCCTTGGCGGACTCGGAGGACTTGGCGGGCCCGGCGGGCTTGGCGGGCTTGCGCTCGCCGGGCGCGGAGCCGGAGCCGGACTCAGCCTGCATGGTCGATTCCGGCGGCACGCTCGGCGGCCTCCACGACGTTGACCAGCAGCAGGGCGCGCGTCATCGGGCCGACGCCGCCCGGGTTCGGGGAGATCCAGCCGGCCACCTCGGCCACGCCCGGGTCCACGTCGCCCATGATCTTGCCCTCGCCGTCCCGGCTGACGCCCACGTCCAGCACCGCCGCGCCCGGTTTGACGTCCTCCGGCTTGATCAGGTGCCCGACGCCCGCGGCGGCCACGATGATGTCCGCCTTGCGCAGCTGCGCCGACAGGTCGCGGGTGCCGGTGTGGCAGAGGGTGACGGTGGCGTTCTCGGTCCTGCGGGTCAGCAGCAGCCCGATGGACCGGCCGACGGTGATGCCGCGGCCGACGACCACCACGTGCGCGCCGTTGATCTCGACGTTGTGACGGCGCAGCAGCTCGATGATGCCGTTCGGGGTGCAGGGCAGCGGGCCGGTCTCGTTGAGCACCAGGCGGCCCAGGCTCATCGGGTGCAGGCCGTCGGCGTCCTTGGCCGGGTCCATCAGCTCCAGGACGCGGTTGGTGTCGATGCCCTTGGGGAGCGGGAGTTGGACGATGTACCCCGTGCACTCGGGGTTCTCGTTGAGCTCGCGGACGACCGCCTCGATCTCCTCCTGGGTGGCCGTCGCGGGGAGTTCGCGCTGGATGGAGGCGATGCCCACCTCCGCGCAGTCGCGGTGCTTGCCGGCCACGTACCACTTGCTGCCGGGGTCGTCGCCGACGAGGAGGGTGCCCAGGCCGGGCTGCACGCCCTCGGCCTTCAGCGCCTCCACGCGGACGGTGAGTTCGGACTTGATCGCGGCCGCGGTGGCCTTGCCATCGAGAATCTGGGCGGTCATGGCCCCATCCTCGCGGATGGGACGGCCCGGGTTCCACTCAGGTGGCCTGCGCCTACGATGTCGGCCGTCCCCAGCCGCACCGCTCGAAGGATCCAGGTGACCCACCCGTCCTACCCCCCGTACCCGCAGCAGCCGGCCGCACCGGGCTACCCGCCCCCGCCGGGGGCGTACCCGCCGCCGCCGTTCCCCCAGCAGCCGGGACCGTACGGCCAGATGCCGTACGGGCAGATGCCGCCCGCCATGCCGCAGCGCCCGCCGCTGGCGGGCTGGTGGTCGCGCGTGGGCGCGACGATGCTCGACGGCCTGATAGGCGGGCTGGTGCCGATGGCCCTGTTCGTCGCCGGGTTCGTGATGATCATCATGGGCGCCCACCGCAGCTGCACGTTCAGCACCGACGGCTACTCCGTCTGCGAGCCGTCGTCGAAGGGCGAGATGTTCGGCGGCATGGCGCTGATGGGCGTCGGCTGGCTCGTCGGCATGATCATCGGCTTCTGGATGCTGTACCGCCAGGGCAAGACCGGCCAGACGCCCGGCAAGAAGGCGATGAACATCGCCGTCCTGCGCGAGCGCGACGGCATGCCGCTCGGCTTCGGCATGACCTTCGTGCGCAACCTGTGCCACTTCTTCGACGGGTTCCTCTACCTCGGCTACCTGTGGCCGCTGTGGGACGAGAAGAACCAGACGTTCGCCGACAAGATGGTCGGCACGGTGGTGATCCGCACCCGCTGAGGGCACGGCCCCGCGCCCCGAAAGGGGCGCGGGGACTGCGCGAGCAACCGAGGACGGCCCGCAGCCGAAGTACCGCGTCAGTGGAAGAAGTGCCGCGTACCGGTGAAGTACATGGTCACCCCGGCCGCCTTCGCTGCCTCCACCACCTGCTCGTCACGAACCGAACCACCCGGCTGCGCAACGGCCTTGACGCCCGCGGCCGTGAGCACCTCCAGCCCGTCCGGGAACGGGAAGAACGCATCCGAGGCGGCGTACGAACCGCGCGCCCGCTCCTCGCCGGCGCGCTGGACGGCCAGCTTGGCGGAGTCGACCCGGTTGACCTGGCCCATGCCCACGCCGACGGTCGCACTGTCCTTGGCCAGCAGGATCGCGTTGGACTTCACCGCGCGGCACGCCTTCCACGCGAACGCCAGCTCGGCCAGCTCCGCTTCGGACAGCGGCTCGCCCGTCGCCAGCGTCCAGTGCGCCGGGTCGTCGCCCTCGGCCTGCAGCCGGTCCTTCACCTGCAGCAGCAGGCCGCCCTCGATCGGCCGGACCTCCTTGACCGCGCACGGGGCGTCGGGGCAGCGCAGCACGCGGATGTTCTTCTTGCGGGCCAGCACCTCGACCGCGCCGTCCTCGTAGGCAGGGGCGACGATGACCTCGGTGAAGATCTCCGCGACCTGCTCGGCCATGGCCACCGACACCGGGCGGTTGACGGCGATGACGCCGCCGAACGCCGACAGCGGGTCGCAGGCGTGGGCCTTGCGGTGCGCCTCGGCGACGTCCGAACCGGTCGCGATGCCACAGGGGTTGGCGTGCTTGATGATCGCGACGCAGGGCTCGTCGTGGTCGTACGCGGCCCGGCGGGCGGCCTCGGTGTCGACGTAGTTGTTGTACGACATCTCCTTGCCGTGCAACTGCTCGGCGGAGGCCAGGCCCTTGCCGTCCCCGTCGGTGTAGAGGGCGGCGGGCTGGTGCGGGTTCTCGCCGTAACGCAGCACGTTGGAGCGGGAGTAGACGGCGCCGGCGAACTCGGGGAAGCCACTGTCGTCGGCGGCGGCGTAGTCGGTGACGAACCAGCCGGCCACCGCCACGTCGTAGGCGGCGGTGTGCTGGAAGGCCTGCGCAGCAAGGCGCTTGCGCTGCGCGAGGTCGAAGCCGCCGGCGGCGACGGCCGCGAGGACGTCGTCGTAACGGGCCGGGTCGACGACCACGGCCACGGACGGGTGGTTCTTGGCGGCGGCGCGGACCATCGACGGGCCGCCGATGTCGATCTGCTCGACGCACTCGTCCGGGGTGGCGCCGGAGGCGACGGTCTCCCGGAACGGGTAGAGGTTGACGATCACGAGCTCGAACGGCGCGACGCCCAGCTCCGCGAGCTGCTCGCGGTGCGCGTCGAGGCGCTGGTCGGCGAGGATGCCCGCGTGGACGCGCGGGTGCAGGGTCTTGACGCGCCCGTCCAGGCACTCGGGGAAGCCGGTGAGCTCCTCCACCCTGGTGACCGGGACGCCCGCCGCGGCGATCTTCCCGGCCGTCGAGCCCGTCGAGACGAGTTCGACGCCCGCCGCGTGCAGGCCGCGGGCGAGCTCCTCCAGCCCCGTCTTGTCGTAGACGCTGACCAGCGCGCGGCGGATGGGCCGCTTGGTGCCTTCGGCGGTCACGGGATTCACTGGATCCGTACCTTTCGTCCCTCTATGCGGTAGCCGTGCCGGGCCAGTCGGCCCACGACTTCGACGAGCAGCTGTCGCTCGACTTCCTTGATCCGCTCGTGCAGCGCGGATTCGTCGTCCTCGTCCCTGACCTCCACCACACCCTGCGCGATGACGGGTCCGGTGTCGACGCCCTCGTCGACGAAGTGGACGGTGCAGCCGGTCACCTTCACCCCGGACGCGAGCGCGTCGCGCACGGCGTGGGCGCCGGGAAAGCTGGGCAGCAGAGCGGGGTGGGTATTGACCGTCCGCCCGCCGTACCGGGCCAGGAAGGCCTCCCCCACGACCTTCATGAAGCCGGCGGACACCACCAGGTCCGGCTCGTACCCGGCCACCGCCTCGGCGAGCGCCGCGTCCCAGGCCTCCCGCGTGGGGTGGTCCTGCACCCGGCAGACGAAGGTGGGCAGCCCGGCGCGCTCGGCGCGCTCCAGCCCGGCGATGCCGTCCCGGTCGGCACCCACGGCCACGATCCGCGCACCGTAGCCAGGATCGGCGGCGATGGCGTCGATCAGGGCCTGCAGGTTCGTACCGGAACCCGAGACCAGCACGACGAGGCGGGCAGGACGTCCAGCAGGGGCATCCACGGCGGGGGCCCTTTCTCGCGGGGCGGGACAACTGGTTTGTATGGACGTACGAAAAGGAGAGGCTCCCCGATACGGGGATCCCTACGAAGCCGACGGCCGCCAGCAACGATACCGGCACACCGCCCGGCCCCCACGGGACGGGGGCACGCACGGGAGGTAGCGTCTGCAAGCGGGCGCTTCACGCACGCCGCCGTAGGCTCGAAGTGCAGGACGACGAGACCAGGGGAAGACACACTCCACATGCCGGACCGACGCCGCCACGCGGCTCACCGCCCCCCGCTGCCCGCCGCGCAGGCGTTCCGCATGCCGCACGACCGACAGGCGCCGCCCGCGGACCACCGGGATTCCCGGGACGACAACCCCTTCGCGCCGCCGCCCGAGGGCCAGGCGGACCGCCCCTGGCAGCCGCGGAAGTCCTCCGGAACGCCCTCCGGGGAGGACGGCTCCTCCGGTTCCTCCGGGGACGGCTCCGGGGAGCAGCCCCCCGGCTGGGGCAGCCAGTGGAGCAGCCGCCAGCCCGGCCGCCACGACGGCGGCTTCGGCGGCGGCCCCGGCGGCGGCCCGCAGGGCCCGCTGCCCGGCGGCAACGGCGGCCTGCGCTGGGACCCGACGGACCCGGCCCAACGGCGCGCCCGCTACGCCCTGTTGGCGGGCATGTGGGGCTTCTTCTTCGCCCTGTTCAGCATCCCGCAGGTGGCCCTGCTGCTGGGCGCGCTCTCGGTCTACTGGGCCGTCAGCTCCCTGCGCGCCAAGCCGAAGCCCCGCGACCCGGACGCCCCGCCGCCCCCGCCGGGCGGCTTCCGCCCCCAGACCACGGCAGCCGTGAGCGGCCTGGTCACGGGCGGCCTGGCCCTGGTGATCGTGGCGACGACGTTCGCCTTCCAGCTGGCGTACCGCGACTACTACACGTGCGTGGACGACGCCCTGACGCAGACGTCGCGCCAGGCGTGCGAGACGCACCTGCCGAAGCAGCTGCGACCGCTGCTGGAGGTGCAGGATTAGGGGCTGCGCCCCGTAAGGGGCGCGGGGCTCTGCTGAATTTGCGGCTCCGCCGCGTGGGCGCGAGCAACCACAACGCACCCGCACCCGAAGCACCGCCCCGATCAGTCCCCGTCCTGCGGCTCAAAATCGGGCATCAGCCCGCCCCCCGACTCCTTGAGCGCAGCCCACCGCACCCGCCGGGACCCGGTCTCGTGCCATGTCTCCGTCGGCGGCCCGTGGTACGAGGCCGAGAACACCGACCCGGGGATCGGCACCGCCCCGTGCCCCGTCGCCTTGCGACGGCGGCCCCGGAACGCCCGCTTCGGCTGCGGCTTGGCCCGCCGCCGTCGCGCGGGCGGCGGCGCGTCCGCCTCCGTCTCCTCTGATTCCGCCCCGGCGGGAGCCGCCGAGGCGGCAGCCACCGCCTCCTCCACCGTCGGCTTCAGCGGCAGCGTCTCCGACGCGTACGTCACGGCCGGCTCGGCGGCCCCGCCCCCGGCCGCGAAGCCGAACCACGCCGCAGTGGCCCGGTAGGCCCGCACCGGCCACGCCGGCCGCCGCCTGGCCCGCGCCCGCGCCCTGGCCCGCGCCCGAGGCGGCGCCGACTCCTCCGGCTGCTCATCGGCCACAGGCGTCTCGGCCACGGCTTCCGCCGCAGGCACCTCCGCACTGCGCTCCGCCCGCCGCCGCAGCCACCGCAGCACCAGCGCGCCCGGCACCCCGACCGAGGCCGTCCACATCAGCGCCGCCTCGCCCGTGTGCAGGCACGACGGGCCGAAGCGCGCGAGGACGGACGTGCCGAGGGAACCGGCCGAGGCGTACGCCAGCAAGGTGATCAGCACCGAGCAGAGCACCGCCCCGAGCGCGGCCGTCACGGTCACCTCGCGGCGCCCCGCCACGACCGGCCGCCCCGGCACCGCGGCATGGGCGACGGCCGCCCCCGCCGCGACCGACAGCACCACCGAGGCCACCACCGCCGGCGGCCCCGCGGCCCCCGGCCCCGGCAGCGCCGCGAGCAGCGGGAAGTGCGGCAGCACGGGGTGGTGGCTGTGCACGGCGAGCGGCGCGACCACACTGCCCGTACCGGCGCCGAACCCGGCCCCGAGCACGTACGCCACCGCCCAGACCACGGCGTTGGGCAGCAGCACGAAGCTCAGCAGCCCCACCGACACCCGCCCGGCCCAGCCCGCCGCGAGCTGGGCGAAGGCCTCCCGCACCCCGCCCGCGTGCACGGCCAGCGACACGGCGACGACCAGCATCCCCTCGGCGAGCAGCGCGGCCGTGCCGACGGCGGCGGTCCACAGGATCGCGATCATGCGGCGGCGCGTGAACCAGCGGCGCACCCACCCGGGCACCGCCTCCACCACGCGCCGCGCGCGCCCGGCCGGCTTCCACGCCGGCCAGCCCGCGGCCGCCCACATCCCGGCGGCCGCGAACAGTGCGGCGAACAGCGGCAGATGGAGCAGTGCGCTCAGCGGCGAGACGTGCACGGGGGACGGGGCGGCGTAGAGCGCGGCGGCGGTGCCCACGAGCAGATAGCCGCCCAGGTAGACGCCGAGCGCGGTGCGCACCGGGAGCCGGGGGGCCGGGGGCCGTTCGGTCTCCTGGACCCGTCCGGCCTCCTCCGCCGTGCCCGTGGTCCCCTCCGCCGCGGCCTCATCCGCGCGCATGAGGTCCTCCACACAGACGAACGCGCCGCCCTCGTCCTCTTCCGGCAACTCGTCGCCGACCGGCTCCAGCGCGTGCCGTGCCGTGCGGTAGAGCAGGGTGCACGGCACGAGGGAGAGCAGCAGCGGCGTCAGCCCGACGGGTGCGGGCGCGCCGGTCAGCGTCTCGGTCCGGACGAGCTCGGCGCCGTGCGCCAGCATCCACAGGTCGGCGGCGACGCGCAGCGCCCCCGTGGGCCCGCTGTCGGGGTACGGGGAGATGATCCACAGCACCAGGACGCCCACGGCGAAGGCCCCGAGCCCCAGCCCCGCGGCGACCACGCCGCCGAGGAAGACCGTGCTCATCGCGGACTGTCCGCGCAGGGCGGACCGTTGGTGCGACGGGAACAACGGGCCAGGGTCGGCGTAATGGGTCACGAGGGACATGCTGCCAAGAACGCGGCTTTGGTCCGGGTATCGGTCACATGGCCGTCGTGTCGCGTCCGCAGGCCCTCACCACGGCCGCGAGCACCGGAAACGGCCGTGGGCCCGCACCCCCGTCGCAGGGGTGCGGGCCCACGGTCCGGCTCAGCGGCCGAAGCGGCGGAGAGTCAGCCGGCGAGGGCGGCGCGCGCCAGGCGGGCCGTCTCCGACGGGGTCTTGCCGACCTTCACACCGGCGGCCTCGAGGGCCTCCTTCTTCGCCTGGGCGGTGCCGGACGAGCCGGACACGATGGCGCCGGCGTGGCCCATCGTCTTGCCCTCGGGCGCGGTGAAACCAGCCACGTAGCCGACGACCGGCTTGGTGACGTTCGCCTTGATGAAGTCCGCGGCCCGCTCCTCGGCGTCGCCGCCGATCTCGCCGATCATGACGATCAGGTCGGTCTCGGGGTCGGCCTCGAACGCGGCGAGCGCGTCGATGTGGGTCGTGCCGATGACGGGGTCGCCACCGATGCCGACGGCCGAGGAGAAGCCGATGTCACGGAGCTCGTACATCATCTGGTAGGTCAGCGTGCCGGACTTGGACACGAGACCGATGCGGCCGGGCTTGGTGATGTCGCCCGGGATGATGCCGGCGTTGGACTGGCCCGGGGTGATGAGACCGGGGCAGTTCGGGCCGATGATCCGGGTCTTGTTGCCCTTCGAGCCCGCGTACGCCCAGAAGGCGGCGGAGTCGTGGACGGCGATGCCCTCGGTGATCACGACGGCCAGGCCGATCCCGGCGTCGATCGCCTCGACCACGGCGGCCTTGGCGAAGGCCGGGGGCACGAAGACGACGGTGACGTCGGCACCGGTCTTCTCCATCGCCTCGGCGACCGAGCCGAAGACGGGCACCTCGGTGCCGTCGAAGTCGACGCTCGTGCCGGCCTTGCGCGGGTTCACACCGCCGACGATGTCGGTGCCGTCGGCCAGCATGAGCTTGGTGTGCTTCATGCCCGTGGCGCCGGTCATCCCCTGGACGATGACCTTGCTGTCCTTGGTGAGGAAGATAGCCATGGTTGTGGAGTCCTCGTCCCTTACTTAGCCGCAGCCAGCTCGGCGGCCTTGTCGGCCGCGCCGTCCATGGTGTCCACACGCTGCACCAGCGGGTGGTTGGCGTCGGAAAGGATCTTGCGACCCAGCTCCGCGTTGTTGCCGTCGAGGCGCACGACCAGCGGCTTGGTGACGTTCTCGCCCTTGGACTTCAGCAGCTCCAGGGCCTGGACGATGCCCTTGGCGACCTCGTCGCACGCGGTGATGCCACCGAAGACGTTGACGAAGACGGACTTGACGTCCGGGTCCCCGAGGATGATCTCGAGACCGTCCGCCATCACCTCGGCGGAGGCGCCGCCACCGATGTCGAGGAAGTTGGCGGGCTTGACGCCCGAGTGCTTCTCACCGGCGTACGCGACGACGTCCAGGGTGCTCATCACGAGGCCCGCGCCGTTGCCGATGATGCCGACCTGGCCGTCGAGCTTGACGTAGTTCAGGCCCTTGGCCTTGGCGGCCGCCTCGAGCGGGTTGGCGGAGTCCTTGTCCTCCAGCGCCTCGTGGTCCGGCTGGCGGAACTCGGCGTTGGCGTCCAGGGAGACCTTGCCGTCGAGGGCGATGACGCGGCCGTCGGCGACCTTGGCGAGCGGGTTGACCTCGACGAGGAGGGCGTCCTCGGCGACGAAGGTCTTCCACAGGGTCACCATGACCTCGGCGACCTGCTCGGCGACCTCGGCCGGGAACTTCGCCTGGGCGACGATCTCGCGGGCCTTCTCGAGGGTGACGCCCTCGTTGGAGTCGACCGGGACCTTGGCGAGCTTCTCGGGGGTCGTCGCGGCGACCTCCTCGATGTCCATGCCGCCGGCGACCGACGCCATGGCCAGGAAGGTGCGGTTGGTCCGGTCGAGGAGGTACGAGACGTAGTACTCCTCGGCGATCTCCGGAGCGGTCTCGGCGATCATGACCTTGTGGACCGTGTGGCCCTTGATGTCCATGCCGAGGATGTCCGTCGCGCGGGCGACGGCCTCGTCCGGGGTGGCGGCCAGCTTCACGCCGCCGGCCTTGCCGCGGCCGCCGACCTTCACCTGAGCCTTGACGACCGAACGGCCGCCCAGACGCTCAGTGGCCTCGCGCGCCGCCTCAGGCGTGTCGATGACTTCACCGGCCAGCACCGGTACACCGTGCTTGGCGAAGAGGTCCCTCGCCTGGTACTCGAACAGGTCCACGCGCGTCCGTCCCTTTTCCATGGATATCGCGGTTCGTTGTCTGCGCGGGCGTGCCGCGCGGCAGCGTGAGGACGCGATCTATTACGAGGGCGGCACACGATCACCGTTGATGCGGCATGTCCGTCTCGCAGGTTATCCCCGCCGGAGGGGCGGCCCTAAATCAGAGGTCACACTCCGGCCGTGATTAGCCTCACAGGCGGAGGCGTCATCCGGCTTCGGGTATCGGCAGCGGACGTTTCTCCAGGGCCGCTGCCATTACGTCGGGGAAGAGATCCGGCGTACAGGCGAAGGCGGGGGCGCCGAGGGCGGCCAGCGCCGCCGCGTGCTCGCGGTCGTAGGCGGGAGCCCCCTCGTCGGAGAGCGCCAGCAGGGACACGAACTGCACGCCCGAAGCCTTCATGGCCGCCACCCGTCCGAGCATCCCGTCCCGGATCCCGCCCTCGTAGAGATCACTGATCAGGACCACCACCGTTTCGGCCGGGCGGGTGATGCGGGACTGGCAATAGGCGAGGGCGCGGTTGATGTCCGTGCCGCCGCCGAGCTGGGTGCCGAAAAGGACGTCCACCGGATCGGCCAGCTGGTCGGTGAGGTCCACTACGGAGGTGTCGAAGACGACCAGCCGGGTGTCGAGCGCCCGCATCGAGGCCAGGACGGCGCCGAAGACCGAGGCGTAGACGACGGAGGCGGCCATCGAGCCGGACTGGTCGATGCACAGCACCACCTCCTTGCGCAGGGACTGCGCCGCACGCCCGTGGCCGATCAGCCGCTCGGGGACGACCGTGCGGTGCTCGGGCAGGTAGTGCTTGAGGTTGGCCCTGATCGTGCGGTCCCAGTCGATGTCGCGGTGGCGGGGGCGGGCGACGCGGGAGGAACGGTCGAGGGCGCCGGTGAGGGTGGACCGGGTACGGGACGCCAGGCGGCGCTCCAGATCCTGGACGACCTTGCGGACGACGGCCCGCGCGGTCTCCTTCGCCGTCTCGGGCATGGCCCGGTCGAGGGAGAGGAGGGTGCCGACGAGATGGACGTCCGCCTCGACGGCCTCCAGCAGCTCGGGCTCCAGCAGCAGGGCGGACAGGCCCAGCCGCTCGATGGCGTCGCGCTGCATCACCTGAACGACTGACGTCGGGAAATACGTGCGGATGTCCCCCAGCCAGCGGGCGATCCGCGGCGCGGAGCCGCCGAGCCCGGCGTCGCGCCGGTCCTCGCCGGAGCGGTCTCCATAGAGGGCCTGCAGGGTGCGGTCCATGGCGGCGTCGGTGCCGGCGAGGGTGCAGCCGGTGCCGTCGGCGCCGCTGTCGTCGCCGAGCACGAGGCGCCAGCGGCGCAGCCGCTCGGCGGTGGCGGTGGTTGTAGCTGTATCAGTGGCGGTGGCTTTGGCATTCATCGTGGTACTCCCCCGGTGGCATCGAGGCCCAACAGCAGGCGCAGCGTGGGCAGGACGGCCGCCGCCCGCCCGGCGTCGAGCCCGGGGCCGAAGCCGGGCAGGCCGTCCCCGCCCGGTGCCGGTGCGCCCGCGCCGCCTCTGCGGATCAGCTCGCCGAGGGCGCGGCGCACCCCCGGTTCGTGGGCGGAGAAGGTGCGGCGCAGCAAGGGCAGGACGTTCGTGAACGCGTCGGGCGGTACGCCGGTGAGCCAGGTGTCGACGAGGGCGAGGAGACGCTCGTCGTGGACGAGCAGCATGCCGCCGGAACCGCCGCCGCCGGTGAACCCCTCGATCCAGGCGGCCGCTTCGGCCGGGACGGTGCCGGCGGAGAGCGCGAGGCCCATGAGCCGGGCGGCCCGCTCCTCGGTGAGGCGGCCGTCGTCCAGCAGCAGCCGGGCGGCCCGGCCCTTGATGCCCCCGGGCAGGTGCTCGCGGGCGGCGAGGGTGCCGAGGACGGCGGCCCAGCGCTCGCGCAGCGGCTCCTTGCCGAGCAGGCCGACGGCCTGGTGCACCGCGTCGACGTGCCCCCGCATCTCCGCCGCCGCGTCCGCGTCGAGCCCCGCGCAGGCGGCGGGGAGCCCGACGAAGACCCGCTCGGCGATCCCCTCGGCCACCTCGCCGAGAGCGACGGTGCCGGTGCGGCGGACGTCCCCGTAGCGCACGGAGCGGACCAACGCGGGCAGCGCCCGGGCCAGATGGCTCACGTCCGTGTCGAGCGCGGCCCGGTCGGCGAGGGCGCGCATGACGGCCGGGAGCGCGTCGGCGAGACCGGCGAGCAGGCACTGCTCGGCCAGCGCCGTGACCTCGGCGAGGGCGGTGGACTCGCGGGCCAGGGACTCGGCCCTGGCCGTGGCCGCGCCCTCCACCGTCGTGCCCCAGATGCCGGCTTCGGCGACCCGGACGGCCAACTCGGGCTCCCAGCACAGCCGCCAGGTCTCCCGGAAGGTGCCGAGCGAGCCGCGCGAGCGCACGGGCTCGCCCCAGCCGACGCCGAGCAGCCGCAGGCGGTGCAGCAGCCTGCTGCGGGCGGCATCATTGTCGCTGCGCAGGTCGAACTCGCGCTCGCGGACGGCGGCTTCGGGTTTCATCCGGAGGCTGCGCTGCAGCCGGTCCAGGTCGCGCTGGAGGGGCGCGGCCGGTGCGGATCCGGGGACTTCGCCGAGCACGTCGCCGATGACGAGGCGGTCCTGTACGAGGGCGAGCGGCACGTCGGATCCGTCGCACATCACCGCGCGCACGGCGTCGGCCGCCTCGGCGAGCCCGGCCAGCGGGCGCCCGCTCATCGCGGCGAGGGTCCCGGCGAGCCGCACGGCCTCGATGACGTGGGCCGAGGAGACGGGACGGTCCTCCTCGCGCAACAGCCGGGCGACCGTGGTCATCCAGCGCTCGACGAACCGGTCGGGCGCGCGGAAGAGGTGCGCGTACCAGCCGGGCGCGGTGATCCCGGCACCGTACCCACTGCGCCGGGCCAGCCGCCGGTGCGTCCACGGCACCCAGCCGATCGACGCCTTGACCTTCGGCAACCCCTTGAGCAGCTGCCGGTCGGACGCCACCGTCCGCTTCTCGGCGAGGGCCGGCACATGCCAGGCGCCGCACACGACGGCGACACCGTCCCCGAACTCCCGCCGTGCCTCACGGAGTTTCAGCCGCATGTGCGCTTCCCGCACCGCGTCCCGTGCGCCGACGGATCCGCTGTCCGCCCGCAACTCCGCCATGGCCTCGGCGAGGGCACGGAAGGGCGCCAGGGCATCACTGCCGGCGCCGCACTCGTGCCGGTGCTCGACGGCGTCCTCCCACCAGACCTCCGCGTCGTCGTATCCGGCGGCTGCGGCGAGCGCGCCGAGGGGGTCGTCGTGACGGGACGGGACAGGCGGGTCCGGCAGGTCCGTTGGGTCCGGCGGGTCTGTCGGGTCTGTCGGGTCCGCAGAGTCCGGCGGGTCCGCAGGGTCCGGCTCCGCGCTCAGGGCTAGCGAGTTGACGGCCGGCAGGTCGATGAAGCGCACCGGCACATCACGGGACAGGGCCCAGCGCAGCGCCACCCATTCCGGGGAGAACTCGGCGAGCGGCCAGAACGCGGCGCGGCCGGGGTCGTCGGCGGCGTGGGCGAGGAGGGCCACGGGCGGGCGCATGTGCGGGTCCGCGGCGAGGCGGGCGATCGCGTCCGCCTCCGGCGGGCCCTCGATCAGGACGGCGGCCGGACGGCACCGGTCGAGGGCCGCCCGGACGGCGCGGGCCGAGCCCGGGCCGTGGTGGCGGACGCCCAGCAGGGCGGGGGCCGTGGTCATGCGGACACCTCGCGGCACGCGCGGTAGAAGTCCTTCCAGCCGTCCCGCTCGCGGACGACCGTCTCCAGGTACTCCTGCCAGACCAGCCGGTCGGCAGCCGGATCGCGGACGACCGCGCCCTGGATTCCCGCGGCCACGTCACCGGCGCGCAGCACCCCGTCGCCGAAGTGCGCGGCGAGCGCCAGGCCGCCGGTGACGACGGAGATGGCCTCGGCCGTGGAGAGCGTGCCCGAGGGCGACTTGACCTTGGTGCGGCCGTCCGTGGTGACCCCGTCGCGCAGCTCGCGGAAGACCGTGACGACGCGCCGGATCTCGTCCGCCCCGTCCGGCGCGGCCGGCAGGTCGAGGGCGCGGCCGAGCTGTTCGACGCGCCGGGCGACGATGTCGACCTCGGCCTCGGGGGTCTCGGGCAGGGGCAGGACGACGGTGCTGAAGCGGCGGCGGAGCGCGCTGGAGAGCTCGTTGACGCCGCGGTCGCGGTCGTTGGCGGTGGCGATGAGGTTGAAGCCGCGAACTGCCTGGACTTCTTCGCCCAGTTCGGGGATGGGCAGGGTCTTCTCGGAGAGGACGGTGATGAGGGTGTCCTGGACGTCGGCCGGGATGCGGGTGAGCTCCTCGACGCGGGCCGTGAGGCCCTCCGCCATGGCACGCATGACGGGACTGGGTACGAGCGCTTCGCGGCTGGGGCCGTGGGCCAGGAGCCGGGCGTAGTTCCAGCCGTAGCGGATGGCCTCCTCGGCGGTGCCCGCGGTGCCCTGCACCAGAAGGGTGGAGTCGCCGCTGACGGCGGCGGCCAGGTGCTCGGAGACCCAGGTCTTGGCCGTGCCGGGCACGCCGAGGAGCAGCAGCGCGCGGTCGGTGGCGAGCGTGGTGACGGCGACCTCCACGATGCGGCGCGGGCCCACGTACTTGGGCGTGATCACGGTGCCGTCGGGCAGCGTGCCGCCGAGCAGGTACGTGGCCACGGCCCAGGGCGACAGGCGCCAACGGGCGGGCCTGGGACGGTCGTCGGCGGCTGCGAGGGCCGCGAGCTCGTCCGCGAAGGCGTCCTCGGCATGCGGGCGCAGGGCCTGCGTCTCGGTCGGAACGGGAGGCGCGGAAGGTGCGGAGAGCGTGGAAGGCATGGTGGTGGCTGGGATTCCGGACACGGTCACAAGTCCCCCTCGTCGTGCGGTTCCGGGATGCGTGACCAACCCTGCACCAGCCCACTGACAATCGCCCTGACCAGCGGTTTCGCTGCTCCGAGGCCGATTGTCAGTGCCTGGGTCCAGCATGGTCGGCATGAATCCGCAGGGGGAACGCCGGACGGAGGATCAGGTGCTCGCGCTCGCACCTGACGCCGCATCACGCAAGGCGGGCGCACGGCTCGGGGTGCCGGGCCCGTGGTCGGGTGCGGGCGCCCGCACGGAGGGGGGTGCGGGCGCGGTGTGGGGGGAGTGCAGAGTCAGCGGCAGCACGCCGTACCGGACGGTCGTGGACCTGGCGGGCGAGGCCGGTCCGGGCTTCCACTGCACGTGCCCGAGCCGCAAGTTCCCGTGCAAACACGCGCTGGGGCTGCTGCTGTTGTGGTCCTCGGGCGAGGAGGCCGTGCCGGCCGCGGCGGGGGATCCCCCGGCCTGGGCCGGGGCCTGGCTGGACCGGCGGCGGCAGCGCGCCCGGCAGTCGGCGGAGGCCGCGGAGGAGCCGGGCGGCGGATCCGCGGGACCCACGGCCGGCGGCGAGCCGGCCCGGCGCCGGGCGGACCGCCGGGCACAGCGCATGGCCGCGGGCGCCGTGGAGTTGGAGCAGCGGCTGGTGGATCTGCTGCGGCACGGCCTCGCGGCCGCCGAGGGGTCCGCGTACGGGCAGTGGGAGGAGACGGCCGCCCGCATGGTCGACGCCCAGGCGCCGGGACTGGCCTCGCGCACAAGGGAGTTGGCGTCGCTGTCGGGCGCGGGCGCGGGCGGGCCCGGTGCAGGCGCGGCCCGGGCGTCGCGGCTGCTGGAGGAGTGCGCCCTGCTCCACGCCCTCAACCAGGGCTTCCTGCAGGCGGACCGGCTCCCCGGACCGCTCGCGGCGACGGTGCGCAGCCGCGTCGGCGTCAGTACGGACGCGGCCGCCGTGCTGGCCTCGGCCCCGCCCGTCCGCGACCGCTGGCTCGTCCTGGCCCGGCAGGACGGTGACGACGGCCGGCTGATCACGCGTCGCATCTGGCTCCACGGCACCGCGACGGGCCGGATGGCGCTGCTCCTCTCCTACGGAGGAGGGGGCCGGGCACCCGAACTCTCGCTGCCCACGGGCCTCGTGCTGGACGCCGACCTCGCCTTCCACCCGTCGGCCCGCCCGCTGCGGGCCGTCCTGGGTGCACGCCACGCACCGCCCGCCCCCTCCCCCGCGCCCCCGCCGGGGGTCGGCACGGAGGCGGCCCTGCGCGCCTACGGCGAGGCGCTGCGCGACGATCCCTGGCTGGACGCCTGGCCGGTGGTCCTGTCGGACGTGGTCCCGGTCCCGGATCCGGAGCACGGCTGGCAACTCGCCGATTCCGGCGGCGATTCGGCGCTCCCGGTCGACCCGCGGTGCAGCGACCGTACGGGCCTGTGGCAGCTCGCGGCGATATCCGGCGGCGGCCCGGTGACGGTCTTCGGTGAATGCGGTCACCGGGGCTTCGCACCGCTGGCCACGTGGGCGCCGGAACTCGTGACACTGTGAAGGGAACCGAGGCATGACCATCACTTCCCGCACCGCCCCGCACGCACCCGCCTGGGACGATCTCGTCGCCGCCGCGCTGCTCGGCACCGAGCGGCGCACCCCGCCCGTGCAGCCGCGCCCGGGGCAGGAGCCCGCGGCGGCACTGCTGGACGAGGCCGCGCTGCGCACGGTGCAGCGGCGCGCCGCCCTGCTGCCGGCCGCGGCGAGGGCGCGTCCCGAGGCCGCTCCGGACGATCCGCGGCCGCTGCTTCCGGCCGCCGCCGCCCGGCGGTTGGCACTGCTGCTGGCCGACCGGGCGGGCCCCGGCGGCGGGGGCCGTCAGGGCTCCGCGCCCGACCTGACCGAGCTGCTGCCGCAGTGGCTCGCCGCCGCCAACGGCCGCGGCTACCGGGTCCCCGCCGCCCTGCTGCCCGGCCTGCTCGACGCGGCGCGGGCCCGCAGCGACCTGCGGGCGGCGGCCCTCGCCCTGGCCGGGCCGCGCGCCCTGTGGCTGGCCCGGCTCAACCCGCAGTGGGCGTACGCCCTGCGCGGCGCCGTGGCGGGCAGCGCGGCGCTTCCCCCGGTGGCCGGTGAACAGGTGTGGCACGAGGGCCTGTTCGCCGAGCGGGCCGCCCTGCTGGCGTCCCTGCGGCGCGGCGATCCGGCGGCGGCCCGGGAGTTGCTGGCCACCACGTGGGCCGAGGAGCGCGCGGAGGACCGGCTGATGTTCCTCGACACGCTGCGGGAGGGCCTCTCCCTCGCGGACGAGCCGTTCCTGGAGCAGGCCCTGTCCGACCGCAGCCGCAATGTGCGGACCCTGACGGCCGAGCTCCTGTCCGCCCTGCCCGGCTCGGCCCTCGCGGCCCGCATGGCCGAACGGGCCCGTGCCTGCGTGGCCTTGGACCGCGCGGGCGCCCGCGAGGACCGGTGCATAGCGGTGGAGGCGCCGCACGAGTGCGACAGTGCGATGCAGCGGGACGGCGTGGCCGCCAAGCCGCCGTCCGGCAGGGGCGAGCGGTCGTGGTGGCTGACCCAGCTGGTCGAGGCCGCTCCCCTGACGACCTGGTACGAGCGGCTCGGTGTCGCGGGCGCGGCCGAAGCGGTGGCCCTGCCGGTGGCCGACGGCTGGCAGTCCGATCTGCACGCGGCCTGGTGCCGGGCGGCCGTGCGGCAGCGGGACGCGGAGTGGGCGAGGGCGCTGCTGGGTCCGGCGGCGGCGCCGCCCGCGCCGGAGGGCGCGACGTGGCGCGACCCGGCGAAGCTGCTGTCGGCCCTGCCGCCCGCCGAACGGGCCGCCTGGGTGGCCGGCTTCATCGCCGCGCACGGGCTGTCGGACGCGTTCCGGCTGCTGGGGGTGTGCGCGGTGCCGTGGGCGGAGCCGCTGGGGAGAGCGGTGGTGGATGCGCTCGACATCGCGCGGGACGCGGGGAGTTACCCGTGGAGCTTCAGCGGGGTGATGGGCATGGCGGAGCGCTGCCTCGACCCGGCGGAGGCCGGGCGGCTGGAGGGGCTCACCTCGGTGCCGGATGCGGAGTCGGCTCCGCCGGGAGCCTCCGGGTACTGGGCGGAGGCGTTCCGCCGGCTCGTGGGCACGCTGCGGCTGCGGGGGGTGATGCGGGAGGAGCTGGCAGGCCCCGCGGTGTAGGGCGGGGGCCCGGGCGCCGGCCCGGGCCCCGTACCCGATCAGCCCACAGCGTGGCGCACGTTGGCGTTGACCCACTCCACGATCGATGTCGTCGTGGCGCCCGGGGTGAAGATCTCCGCGACCCCCAGCGCCTTGAGCGGCGGGATGTCCTCGTCCGGGATGATGCCGCCGCCGAAGACCTTGATGTCCTCGGCGTCGCGCTCCCGCAGCAGCTCCAGCACCTTGGCGAACAGGGTGTTGTGCGCGCCGGAGAGGATGGACAGCCCGATCGCGTCGGCGTCCTCCTGGATGGCGGTGTCGACGATCTGCTCGGGCGTCTGGTGGAGCCCGGTGTAGATCACCTCCATGCCCGCGTCGCGCAGCGCCCGCGCGATGACCTTGGCGCCGCGATCATGGCCGTCGAGCCCCGGCTTGGCCACCACCACGCGGATCGGACCGGTCACTCCCATCACTGCCTCCATGCACTACCGCCGCCAACCGGCCGGGGATGTGAACGAACGTTATCCACAGCATCCCGCAACCGGCCGTTTCACGGTGGAGAGCGAGGGGGAAATCACACGTGGGACACCACGTTCGCTACTCACCGCTCCCGTTTCCCGCGTCTCACGGGCCGCAGCGCCGCCCGGATCTCCAGAGCCGCCGGACTGCGGGGCGGCCACGAGGGGAGCCGCGACGAGGCCGCCGCGCCGCAGGGCCGTCCCAGCCGCATGGCTCAGCGGTGCGGCAGGCAGCGCACAGCTGCCCGCCAGGGCACACGGGGGAAGGCAGCCCTGCATGTGTGCCGTTCGGGAGGTCGGCCAATGGGGGCCTTGCCCTTGCTCCGCATGCTCGTGCGCCCTTCTGCCGCGCTGTTGCGCTCCACGGTGCTCGAGCTGTTGATCCTCACGGTGCACGTCCTGCTCTACCCCACGGGCCTGACGCAGGAGCGCCGTCCTCCGCCGCCGGCCGTCGCCGCTCCGCCGAGCGGGCAGGAGGGCGACGACGAGGACCGCCCGCCGGTGCTCCTCCTCCACGGCTTCATCGACAACCGCTCGGTCTTCGTCCTGCTCCGCCGCTCCCTGCGGCGGCACGGCTGGCGGCACGTCCAGACCCTCAACTTCTCGCTGCTGACGTGCGATGTCCGCGCCGCGGCCGTGCTCCTCGCCCGGCACGTCGAGGAGGCCTGCGCCCGCACCGGCAGCCCGCAGGTCGACGTCGTCGGGCACAGCCTCGGCGGTCTGATCGCCCGGTACTACGTGCAGCGGATGGGCGGCGACACCCGGGTGCGCACCCTGGTCACGCTCGGCACCCCGCACGCCGGCACGCACCTGGCACGCACCGTGCCCGGGCACCCGCTGGCCCGGCAGATGCGCCCCGATTCCGAGATCGTCGCGGAGCTCGCGCAACCGGCGCCGCAATGCGGCACCCAATTCGTCAGTTTCTGGAGCGATCTCGATCTCATCATGATCCCGGTGGAGACTGCACGGATCGATCATCCGGATCTGGTCTCGCGCAGTGTGCGGGTGAGCGGCGTGGGTCATCTCGCCCTCCCCGTGCACACGGAGGTGGCCGCCGGCATCCGGCAGGCGCTGACCACGGAGGAGACGGCGGACGGCCGCGCCGGGGCGGCCTCGGTGGCCTGACCGACGGGGGCCCGGACGCCCTATTGTCGAACGTATATCGAACGTCAAGTCGAGCCGCCCGGGTTCAGTCCGCCGAAAGGCGGCTAAATGCCCGGCGTCCGCATGCCCGAAACGTGGGGAAGATTGTCGCCGTCGCATACCGCCGGGTACAGTCGCCGCTAATTCTCCTGCCCCCAAGGCGAAATGGAAGTGGTGGTGAACGACCGTCACCCGTCGGCGGGCCCGGCTCCGACCGTTCCCGCTCCTGATGCCTCCTCCTACGGGCACTACGCCACATCGCCGTACGAGCAGCAGGACAACGCACCGCAGGGCTATGCCGGATACGCCTACGACACATACGCCTCCGGCGGTTCGGGACACTGGGAGACCGCCAGCGCCTGGGGCGCCGCGACCGGGCAGACCCAGACCTGGGACTTCAGCGGCTACGACCTCGGCGACGGCGGGCAGTCGGCCGGGCTGGGCGCCCCTTCGGCGGTGGCCGAGGGAGGCGGCTGGGCCACGGCCGGTTCGTACGACACGTACGGCGCGCAGCAGCAGCCCGTCGACCAGGCCATGACGCAGTCCTGGGACACCTCCGGGTACTTCCCGTCCTGGAACTCCTCCGCCCAGTGGGACTTCACCGGTTACTCGCAGACCCAGGCCTGGGACACCGGCAGCTACGCCGAGCCCGTGCCGGAGGCGGCGGCCCCGGAGCCGGCCCCCGCGGCCATGCCGACTCCGACGCTCATGACCGACGTCTCCGTCGTCTCGGCCGTCCCCGGGTTCTCCGGTGTGGCCGACGCCGAGACCTGCACCATGTCGGTCCTCGACATGGAGGAGCCGGAGGCCCCGGCGGCGGAGCCGCCCCCGGCCTCCCCCGCCCGCAGCCGCCGCAAGGGCGCGGCCTCGCGCGCCGGTTACCGCCCCCGCCGCCGGGCGCTCCTCACGGTCGCCGTGCCCTCGGTGGCCGTCATGGGCGTGGCCGGGATCGCCGCCGCGTCCGTGGCGGCCGGCGGGCACAAGGACACCCCGCACACGCAGGCCGCCGCCCCCGAGCAGCCGGTGAAGCTCTCCGCGGCCAACAGCAAGCTGGACACCCAGCTCGCCGGTCTCAGCAAGGGCGCCGACGACTTCGCCTCCCGCGCCAGCCGCAACCAGGAGCGGCTCGACCTCCAGGCCCGCCAGGAGGAGGAGCGCAAACGCAAGGCGGAGGAAGCCGCCCGAAAAGAGGCGGAGCGCCCGAAGTTCGCGCTCCCCGTCAGCCAGCACGGCCTGAGCGCCTACTTCGGACAGGCGGGCGTCAACTGGATGTCGGTGCACACCGGCATCGACTTCCCCGTCAGCTACGGCACCCCGGTCATGGCCGCCACCGACGGCACGGTCAGCACGCAGTACAACGTGGCCTACGGCAACATGGCGAAGGTGACGTCCGCGGACGGCATCGAGACCTGGTACTGCCATCTGAGCAGCTACAAACTGCGCTCGGGGAAGGTCAAGGCCGGGGACGTCATCGCCTATTCCGGCAACTCCGGCAACTCCACGGGCCCGCACCTCCACTTCGAGGTCCGCCCGGGCGGCTCGGCAGTGGACCCCCTGCCGTGGCTCCGCGGCCACGACCTGGACCCGACGTAAGAGGCCCGCTCCCGCGCCCCGTCAGGGGCGCGGGGAACTGCGCGACCAGCCACGGCCGACCCGCAGCCGAACGCTAAAGCTTCTCCACCGGCGCGTACCGCAGAAGCAGCCGCTTCGGCTTCTCCTCGCCGAAGTCGATCGTCGCCTCGGCGTTGTCCCCGCTGCCCTTGACCGCGACGACCGTGCCGAGCCCGAACGAGTCGTGCGTGACGCGGTCCCCGATGGCCAGCGAGACCACCGGACGGTCCTTGGCGCGCCGCGTCGCGAACCCGCTCGGGCCGGACTTGGCGGAACCGCGCGACGACGAGAACACGGAGCCGGAGCCGGAGTTCAGCGACCCCATGGTCGCCGACGGCGTCGCCGGCCCGGTGCGCCGCCAGGTCACGTACTTGTCGGGGATCTCCTCCAGGAACCGCGACGGCGGGTTGTAGGAGGGCTGGCCCCACGCGCTGCGCATGCTCGACCGGGTCAGGTACAGCCGTTCGCGGGCCCGCGTGATGCCCACGTAGGCGAGCCGGCGCTCCTCCTCCAGCTCCTTGGTCTGACCGAGGGCGCGCATGTGCGGGAAGACGCCGTCCTCCATGCCCGTGAGGAAGACGACCGGGAACTCCAGGCCCTTGGCCGTGTGCAGGGTCATCAGCGTGATGACACCGGCGCCCTCCTCGTCCTCGTCGGGGATCTGGTCGGAGTCGGCGACGAGCGCGACCTTCTCCAGGAAGTCGGCCAGGGTGCCCGGCTCCTCCTCCGTGCGCTCCTGCTCGAACTCCAGGGCGACGGCCGCGAGTTCCTGGAGGTTCTCGATGCGGGTCTCGTCCTGCGGGTCGGTGGAGGCCTGGAGTTCGGCGAGGTAGCCCGTGCGCTCCAGCACCGCCTCCAGGATCGTGGCGGGCCCGGCGCCGGACTCGACGACCGTGCGCAGCTCCTCCATCAGGACGTTGAAGCGCTTGACGGCGTTCGCCGAGCGGGCGGCCATGCCGTAGGCCTCGTCCACGCGGCGCAGCGCCTGCGCGAAGCTGACCTTCTCGCGCAGCGACAGGGCGTCGATCATGGCTTCGGCGCGCTCGCCGATGCCGCGCTTGGGCACGTTGAGGATGCGCCGCAGCGGCACGGTGTCCTCGGGGTTGGCGAGCACCCGCAGGTAGGCCAGGACGTCGCGGACCTCCTTGCGCTCGTAGAAGCGCACGCCGCCGACGACCTTGTAGGGCAGGCCGACGCGGATGAAGATCTCTTCGAAGACGCGGGACTGGGCGTTGGTCCGGTAGAAGACGGCCACGTCGCCCGCCTTGGCGTCGCCGGCGTCCGTCAGCCGGTCGATCTCGTCGGCGACGAACTGGGCCTCGTCGTGCTCGGTGTCGGCGACGTAGCCGGTGATGGCGGTGCCCTCGCCGGCCTCGGTCCACAGATTCTTCGGGCGGCGGTTCTCGTTGCGCTCGATGACCGCGTTGGCGGCGTTGAGGATCGTCTGCGTGGAGCGGTAGTTCTGCTCGAGCAGGATCGTGGTGGCGGCCGGGTAGTCCTCCTCGAACCGGAGGATGTTGCGGATGGTGGCGCCGCGGAAGGCGTAGATCGACTGGTCGGCGTCACCGACGACGCACAGCTCGCCGGGGCCCTCCTCGCCCGCGGTCTCCGGCGTGCCGACCAGCTCGCGGATGAGCGTGTACTGGGCGTGGTTGGTGTCCTGGTACTCGTCGACCAGGACGTGCCGGAAGCGGCGCCGGTAGTGCTCCGCCACGTCCGGGAAGGCCTGCAGCAGGTGCACGGTGGTCATGATGATGTCGTCGAAGTCCAGGGCGTTGGCCTCGCGCAGCCGCGCCTGGTACATCGTGTAGGCCTCGGCGAGCGTCTTCTCGAAACCTCCCCCAGACTCCGTCTGGGAGGTGCCCCCAGCGGCCTGCCCGGCGAAGGCCTCCTCGTCGATGAGCTCGTTCTTGAGGTTGGAGATCTTCGCGCTGAAGGACTTCGGCGGGAACTTCTTCGGGTCGAGGTCCAGGTCGCGGCAGACGAGCGCCATGAGCCGCTTGGAGTCGGCCGCGTCGTAGATCGAGAAGGAGGACGTGAAGCCCAGCTTCTTGCTCTCGCGGCGCAGGATCCGCACGCATGCGCTGTGGAAGGTCATCACCCACATCGCGTTCGCCCGCGGGCCGACGAGCTGCTCGACGCGCTCCTTCATCTCGCCCGCGGCCTTGTTGGTGAAGGTGATCGCGAGGATCTGGCCCGGGTGCACGCCGCGCGCGCCCAGCAGATGGGCGATGCGGTGGGTGAGGACGCGCGTCTTGCCGGAGCCGGCGCCGGCGACGATCAGCAGCGGCGAGCCCGTGTGCACCACGGCTTCGCGCTGCTGCTCGTTCATCCCCTCCAGCAGAGCCGCCGGATCGACGGCCGGGCGCACGGCGCCGTCGCGGTAGTACGCCTCGCGGGGGACGGGCGCGTCGAACGCCCCGCCGAACAGGTCGTCCGGCAGGGGCTCGGGGGCCGCGTCGTCCTCCGGGGGCGGCGGAGGGTGCCCCTCGTCGGAGGGGGCCAGGTCCGCCAGGAAGCTGTCGTCAAAGAGGCTGCTCATCGCCTCCCGAGTCTAGGCCGCCCCGCCGACAGCCGGTCCCGGATCCGGTCAGGCCGTGGTCACACCCACAGCAGCGCGATGAAGATGTTGGCCGTCGTCAGCGCGCCGACCGTGCCGAAGGCCGCCGGGTCGACCTTCTCCTCGTCGCGCTTGACGTAGACCAGCCCCAGGATGACGACCAACAGGGCGAGCTTCAGGCCGATCTTGAAGTTGTTGAGCGTGCTGCCCTGGGCCTGGTTGAGGCCGACCAGCGCGATGCCGGTGACCAGCATGGTGAGCGCGCCGTGCAGCATCGCGGGGACCATGCGCGCCTCCCCCTTGCGCATGGCCTTCATCTGGGTCAGAAAGCCGCCGAGCAGCGAGGCGATGCCGATGATGTGCAGAGCGATCACGGCGTGAATCAGTACGTCCATGAGAACCGACATTAACCGGACGCATAGCACCCGCTCGTCATGAGGTCCGGCTGGAACACCGCATCGGTCACAGGAGGGAATGATCCTTCCGCACCCGCCGGGGCAGCCTGCCGGACGTGATCACCAAACCGTCGATTGCGGGCATTACCGGTCATGCCCGTTTCCCGCGGATCCCGCGGTTTAGCGTCCTCCTGCAGACGGCGGCGGCCCGTTCTCTCCCCCTCGTGCAGGCCGCCGCCGGGCATCGTCCCTGCCGGACCGGAAGGAAGTGACGGCCACCGTGGCGTCGCACCGCAAGCCCAAGCTCCACCAGCTCGCCGGCACGACCGTCCGGACGGCGGCCACCCTCGCCCTCGCGGGCGCCGCCACCGCCACGGCGCTGGAGGGCACCGGCCACGCCTCCCCCGCCCTCTCCCCCGCACAGGCCAGGGCCCAGGTCGCCCGCTACTACGAGCAGGCCGAGGCGGCCACCGAGCAGTACGACGGGGTGAAGGAGCGGGCCGACCGGGCCCAGCAGAAACTGGACGGGCTCCAGGACGAGGCCGCCCGCAGGACCGAACGGCTCAATGCCGCCCGCAACGCCCTGGGGTCCTTCGCCACCGCCCAGTACCGCGAGGGCGGCATCCCCGCGACCGTCCGGCTCTTCCTGTCCTCCTCCCCCGGCCGGTACCTGGAGCGGGCCTCCATGGCCGACCGTGCGGGCTCCCGGCAGGCCGCCGCCGTCGCGGCCGTCCAGCACGACCTGCGGGACGTCCGGCAGGTACGGACCACCGCCGAGACCCAGCTGGCGGAGCTCAAGACGGACGAGGCCAGGCTGGCGCAGCACAAGCACACCATCGAGTCCAAGCTGACCCAGGCCCGGCAGGTGCTCGACCAACTGCCGTCCGAGGAGCGGGCGGCCGTCGAGAGCGGCGACACCGCAGCGGCCGCCCGGACGGCCGGCAGCGCGGCGGGCGGTGCAGTGAAGTCCGTGACGGGGGGCGGGAGTTCCTCCGCCGCGGTGCACGAGGCGGTCTCCGCCGTCTCCGGACGGGCCGCGCAGGCGGTGGCGTTCGCCTACTCCGCGCTCGGCAAGCCCTACGTCTGGGGGGCGACGGGCCCGTCCTCCTTCGACTGCTCGGGCCTGACGCAGGCCGCGTGGCAGGCGGCCGGGGTGTCGCTGCCGCGCACCACCTACACCCAGATCAACGCCGGGCGGCGGATCGCCCGGGACCAACTCGCCCCGGGCGACCTGGTCTTCTTCTACCCGGGCATCAGCCACGTCGGGCTCTACATCGGCGGCGGCCGGATGATCCACGCCCCGCACCCCGGGGCGCCCGTGCGGATCGCGCCCATCGACGAGATGCCGTTCGCGGGGGCGACGCGGCCGGTCTGACGGCCGCCCCGCCGAACGGGCCTACGCCGTGGGCGCCTTCAGCTGCTTGGTCAGCCACCGGAAGACGTCCGGCACCTGCTTCTTCCACACCGCGGTGCCGTGGCCGCCGGCGCCCGCCGGTATCAGGGTCACCTGCACGGTCGTCGGCTGCTTGGCCGACTGCTTGATCGCCATGCCCGCCTGGTAGCCGTCGGTCTCCGCGCCGGAGAGGAACAGCGCCACGCGGGGCGGGGTCTGGGCGCGCTGGAGCATCTTCCAGGGGTTGTTCTCGTCGCGCAGCTGCGGGGTCCTGGCGGTGAGCGAAGCGGGCTCGCCGACCGGGTCGTTGTAGCCGGACAGGCTCACCCCGGCCCGGTAGCGGTCCGGGTGCGCGACGGCGAGCTTGGCGGCGCAGTGCGCTCCGGCGGAGTAGCCCGCGACCGCCCAGCCGTCGGCGGAGTCCTCGGCCCGGAAGGTGTCGGTGACCATCTTGCGGACGTCGACGCTCAGCCAGGTGTCCGCGTTGACCTTGCCGGGGATGTTGGCGCAGCCGGTGTCGGTGTCGCCGAGGAGGGTGGTGCGGGGCGCCACGATGATGAACGGGGCCACCTCGCCCTTCTCCATCAGGGGCTTGAGCTGCGTGTTGACGTTCAGGGAGCCGAACCAGGCCTTGGCGGAGCCGGGGAAGCCGGGCAGCACCTCGACGACGGGGAACTTCTTGCCCTGGTACGCCGGGTCGTCGTACTGCGGCGGCAGCCAGACGTAGACCTCGCCCTCCACACCCGATATTCGGCCCTTGAACTCGGTCTCCTGGACGCCCGGGCCCATCCTCTTGTCGGAGGCGGGCCTGAACTTCTGCACTTCCTTGGGGCCTTCGCCGGCCTTGCGGCCGCCGGTGCCGTCCGGCCCCAGGTCGGCCGCCGCCTTGACGTGGTTGCCGGTGCCGAGCAGGTCGGCCCAGGTGTCGAAGAGCCCGTTGGTGTTGTTGACGATCACGAAGACCAGGACGACCGCCGTGACCTGCGCGAACAGCAGCATGAAGAAGCGCGTGACGTGCCGGACGAGCTTGGGCCCGCCGACCTTCGCCCAGAGGGTGAGCGGCAGGGCGAGGGCCAGCACCACCAGAACGATCGCGGTCAGGAAGAAGGGCGTTCCTGTGAGGCTCATCGGGCGGTGGCTCTCGTTCGGCGGTGGGTGTCTCGCCCGTGGTAGATGCCCGGCGGAGCCCGGAGGTTCCGCCGGGGTGACCCACGGCACAGCGGGGACCGCCCTCCCCGGGAGGTGCCCCGGCCCGCCTCAGACGAGCCGGCGTGCCGTCGCCCAGCGCGTCAGCTCGTGCCGGTTGGACAGCTGCAGCTTGCGCAGCACCGCCGAGACGTGCGACTCGACGGTCTTCACGGAGATGAACAGCTGCTTGGCGATCTCCTTGTACGCGTACCCGCGCGCAATCAGCCGGAGGACCTCCCGCTCGCGCTGCGTCAGCCGGTCCAGGTCCTCGTCGACCGGCGGGGCGTCCGTGGACGCGAAGGCGTCGAGGACGAAGCCGGCCAGCCGCGGCGAGAAGACCGCGTCGCCCTCCTTGACCCGGAAGACGGCGTCGACCAGATCCGTGCCGGTGATGGTCTTGGTGACGTAGCCGCGGGCGCCGCCGCGGATGACGCCGATGACGTCCTCGGCGGCGTCGGAGACGGACAGGGCGAGGAAACGGACCGGATTCTGCGGGTCGGCCATCAGGGCCGCGCTGCGGCGCAGCACCTCCACCCCGCCGCCGCCCGGGAGATGGACGTCCAGCAGGACGACCTCGGGGCGGGTGGCGGTGATGACCGTGACGGCCTGGTCGACGTCGGCGGCCTCGCCGACGACCTCGACGCCCGTGCGCTCGGTGGCGCCGATCTCGGCCTGCACGCCCGTGCGGAACATCCGGTGGTCGTCGACCAGCACCACCCTGACATGCCGCTCCGGCATCTGTTCGGTCGTCATCACGCCTTCTCCGCCCTCTCCATCTCCAGCTCCACTTCTGTCCCCCCGCCGGGCACGGAACGCAGCCTCGCCGTGCCGCCGTTGCGCTGCATCCGGCCGATGATCGACTCGCGGACGCCCATCCGGTCCTCCGGCACCGCGTCCGGATCGAAGCCGGGGCCCCGGTCCCGTACGGAGATGAAGACCGTACGCCCCTCGACCTCGGCATACACCTGTACGGCGCCGCCCTCGCCACCGTACTTGGCCGCGTTGACCATGGCTTCACGGGCGGCCTGCAGCTGCGCGCCCAGCCCCTCGTCCAGCGGGCAGTCGCCGACGACCACGACCTCGATGGGCACCCCGTGATGATCCTCGACCTCGGCCGCGGCGGCCCGGACCGCATCGGCCAGGGTCCGGGGCTCCTCGGCCTCGTCCTTGCCGCGGCCCTCGGGGTTGTAGAGCCAGGCGCGCAGCTCGCGCTCCTGGGCCCGGGCGAGGCGGGCGACCTCGCGGGCGTCCTCGGCGTTGCGCTGGATGAGGGTGAGGGTGTGCAGGACGGAGTCGTGGACGTGGGCGGCGACTTCGGCACGCTCCTGGGCGCGGATGCGCATCGTGCGCTCCGCGGAGAGGTCCTGCGTCATCCGCACCACCGAGGGACCGGCGAGCAGGGCGATGCCGACCAGGACGGCCAGCGAGGCCTGGAGCACGGTGCCCAGGTGCTCCGCGGAGCTCTGCAGCACGACGATGCCCGTCGCGCCGGCACCGACCAGCAGGACGCCGGCCGCGCCGCGCGCGAGCGGCAGGACGCGCTTGCTGCGGCCGACCTCCACCCAGTGGGCGCGCCGGGCGTTGTCCGCCTGGCGCCACACGAGGGCGACACCGGCGCCCATGAGGACCAGCGGCCAGACGTAGGCGTTGGCCCGGCCGAGGTGGAGCCGGTCGAGGAATATGGCGGCGCCGACGACGAGCGCGAGCAGCGCGAAGACCTGCCCGCGGTCGGGCTTGCGGGCGAAGAGCCGTCTGCGCCCGTCCGCCGCGACCTCGGCGACCGCGGAGCGCGGCACCTCGACGCCGCCGACGCCCAGCGGCACGACGAACCAGAACACGGCGTAGAGCAGGGCACCCATGCCCTGCGCCAGGAACAGGGCCACGAACACCAGCCGCACCCAGGACACGGGCACCCCGAGATGCCCCGCGAGCCCGCGCGCGACGCCGCCGAGCATGCGGCCCTCCGCGCTGCGGTAGAGCTTGCGCAGTGGCGGGGCGTCGGGGGGCGTGGCCGTGGTCATACGTTGATCGTCACACGTCTCGCCGGTCCGCGGTATCAGGGTCGCCCCTGAGCGAACCCCCATCCCGGCCTGCGGGGCTCAGCGGTTCTTGGTGGGGCGGAAGCCGTCCTGGACGTCGTCGAACACCTTCTTGTGCTTGCCCCAGTCGGCGTCCGGCGCCGAGAGGTAGATCGCGTACTCCTGCCCGCCCGGGCGGCCGAACCCGAGGTCGACGGCCCGGAACTGGCGGGCCCGGCCCTTGAACGTGAATTCCCAGATCGCGGCAGGCTGCCCGCGGTAGGTCGTGCTCTGCATCCGCTTCTGCGAGTACCCGGGCAGCTTGCCCTCCTGGACGGACTTGGCCTCGTCGTCCTTCCAGTGCTGGAGGGGATCGGTGCTCGCGAAGTCGAGGACGGAGACCTGCAGTCTGACCAGTCCGCTCGGGTCGACGTAGACGATCGCGTCGGTGTCCTTCACCTCCGTGCGCGTCCAGCCGTCCGGTACCGGGAAGGAGATGCCGACCTTCTCGTCCTCGGCCAGGTGATAGCCGGGCGGCACGGGCGGGGGTGTCCAGGAGGGTGAGGACGAGGGCGTGGTGCTGTGGCCCGACTGCGAGGCCGGTGACGAGGCCGGCTCGGCGGTGTCGTCCCCACCGCCGTCCTGCGGTACGAGCACATACGCCCCGGCGGCCAGCCCGGCTGCCACGACCACGGCGGCCCCGGTCCACAGGACGCGCCGCCCCTTCGCCCGTGCGGGCGGCTCGGGGCGAGGAGAGGGCACGGTCACGGCGGCAGTGCCCGGCGCGTCCGCCGTCGGCGCGGGCTGCGGGGCGTCGGGGAACTGCCCGGTGCCGGGCAGGCGTTGGTGCGTCCCGGTCTCCTGCTGCTGCGGGACGTCGGACGCCTGCAGGACGGGCGGTGCCACGGCCCCGGCGGCGGCAACGCCCACCGCTCCGGCCTCCGGCCACACACCGTCCGTGCGCGGCAGTGCCGCAACGGTCTCGTCCGGGTCGCCGGCCGGGAGGGCGCCCGGCTCGGTCAGGATCTGTTCGACCAGTTCCGCGGGCGGCCGCAGGGACGGGTCCTTGGCCAGGAGCGTCTCGATCAGCCGCGCCAGCGGCCCCGCGTGGCGCGGCGGCGGCAGCGGGTCCACGGCGATGGCGTAGGCCGTCTCGACGCCCGTGTCCCGGCGGAACGGGGGACGGCCCTCCAGCGCCTGGTAGAGCGTGGCGCCCAGTGCCCACAGGTCTGCGGCGGGACCGGGTCTGCCGCCCTTGACCCGCTCGGGGGCGATGTAGTCGATCGAGCCGACCATCTCGCCGGTCTTGGTCAGGGTCGAGGTGCCGGTGGACTGGGCGATGCCGAAGTCGGTCAGCACGACCCGGCTGTCGTGGCCGAGCAGCACGTTGCCGGGCTTGACGTCGCGGTGCAGCACACCGGCCGCGTGGGCCGCACGCAGCGCCGCGATCATGCCGCGGCCGATCCGGGCGGCCTCCTCGGTGCCGACCGTGCCGCGCTTGAGCACGTCGCCGAGCGTCGTCGACGGCACGTACTCCATCACGATGCACGGCAGCCCGCCGTCGTCGACCACATCGTGGACGACGACCACGTTGGGATGGTTGATCCGGGCCGCGCTGCGCGCCTCGCGGCGGGTGCGCTCGTAGAGGGTGGCGAGGTCCTCGTCGTCCAGGCCCGGCGAGACGTGCAGCCGCTTCACCGCGACCTGACGCGCCAGCAGCTCGTCCTCGGCGCGCCAGACGGTGCCCATGCCGCCGCGGCCGATCCGCTCCAGGAGCCGGTACCGCCCGGCGAGCAGGCGCCCGACGTCCGGTCCGGGGCCGGATACGCCCTCGGGCCACGCCCCGGGCCATGACTCCGTCACCGCACACCCCCTCCGGTTTCCTACGTGTGTTCGGGCAGCGCCACCCTAACCGGATCGGTCTCAGGGACGATCTCAGGGAACGGCCAGGGTCGTCACGGATGCCGTACGTGCGTTCCGGTTGACACCATGTGCACATGACCGACGATGCACCCCCTGCCGACCGCCACGACGGCAGGCCACCGCTGCGGCGCAGCCGCGAGCACAAGCTGATCTCCGGCGTGTGCGGAGGGCTCGCCCGGTACTTCGACCTGGACCCGGTCGTCTTCCGGGTGGTGCTCGGCGTGCTCGCGGTCACCGGCGGGCTCGGCCTGATCGTCTACGGCTTCGCCGTGCTCCTGATCCCTCTGGAGGGCGAGGAGGAGAACGAGGCCCGCAGGATGCTGTCGGGCCGCGTCGAGGGTCCTGCGCTGACGGCGGTGCTGTGCGCGCTGGTGGGCTGCGGGCTGTTCCTGTCGATGCTCAACAACGGCGGGGTGCTGGCCTTCGGGCTGATGCTGCTGATAGCCGTCAGCGGCGCGGCGTACTGGTCGCAGCACCGCAGGCTGGCCGAGGTCGAGGATGCCGTGCCCGAAGCGGCCGGTGTCCAGAAGCCCTACAAGGCTCCGAAGACGGTGGAGGCACCCCCGGAGACGCAGGCCCCGCCCATGGCCGGCACCCCTTCCTGGTGGCGCGACCCGTCGGCACGGGATGTCATGGCGGCGAGCCGCATCAGCACGGGCTATCTGTGGGGACCCGACGACGGCACCGGCGCGGCCGGGGCTGCCCCCGCCGGGACGGCAGGGACCGTCCGGACCGCCTTGGAGAACGCGTGGGGCACCGCCGTCGAGCACGCCCGCCCAGTCCGTCGCACCCCCCGGCTCGGCGGCTGGACGTTCCTGCTGGCCCTGGGCGCCGGCTGGCTGGGCACCGCCCTGCACTGGCACCACCAGCCGCTGGGCACGTCCTTGGAGACGGGCCTGGCCTGCGCGCTCGGCGTCTTCGGCCTGGGCATCGCGCTCGGCTCGTTCTACGGGCGCACGGGCGGCGGCACGGTCTTCCTCGCAGTGCTCACCGCCGCCCTGCTGACGGGTGCGGCCGCCCTGCCGAAGTCGGTCACCCCGGACTGGACGCGCACCACGTGGCATCCGGCGAACACGGCCGACGTGCAGAGCCGTTACACGGTGGGCAGCGGTGTCGGCGTGCTCGACCTGAGCGGCCTGCACCCGCCCGACGGGCAGGGCGGACAGGGCGAGCGGCCCGTCAGCACCAGTGCCGAGGTGGGCGCGGGCCGGATCAAGGCCGTGCTGCCCGACGACATGACGGCACAGCTGACCATCGACGTCGGCGTCGGCGACATCCAGCTGCCCGGCGAAGGGCGCAACGACGTCGAGATCCGGCCCGGGCAGCACCGGCGGCTGACCCTGGCCCCCGCCGCCGGGCACCCCTCGCGCGGCACGCTGGAGCTCCGGCTCAAGGCCGGCATCGGACAGGTGGAGGTGACCCGTGGGACGCCATGAGTTCGAACCGGGGAAGCTGGTCGTCGGCCTGGTGCTGATCGGCGGCTGTCTGGCCCATCTCGCGGCCGTGCGCGGCTGGGTGCACCTTCCCTTCTACTTCCTGCTGCCGGTGCTCGTCGGGGGCTTCTGCGTGGCGGGCCTGGTCTCCTCCCTCGCCTTCGCGGTGCGCCGCCGCCGTGTCCGGGGCACGGAGCAGCACGAGCTGCGGTGACCCGGGCCGGGGGGCCGGGCTAGGACGTGTCCGATGGTCAGTGCGGGCCCCGCGGCGTCCGGTGCTGGGGGCACCTCCTGGGGGCACCCCCAGAGGTAGCTGGGGGAGGTAGCTGGGGGAGCATCGCAGGGCCCGTGCCGACCCATCGGACACGCCCTAGCGCCGGGCACGCCCTAGCGCCGGGCACGCCCCCGGCGCCGGCGGGGCCGTATCGCGTCCACCGACAGCAGGGGCGCGCCCGCGACTATCAGCGGCAGCCAGGCCATCAGGTAGGCCAGGTCGTTGCCGTAGTAGTAGGGCGTGCTCGGCCAGCTGACCGTCATCCACAGGGTGAACGAGATCAGTGCACCGCCGGCCGCGGCGAGGCGGGCGAAGAGGCCCAGCAGCGTCCCCAGCCCGACCAGCAGCTCGCCGAAGGCGAGGGCGTAGCCGAAGCCGACCGGGCTCTTCAGGCCCAGGTCCACCAGGGCCGGGATGGCAGCGGTGTCGTGCGCCGACTGCATCAGTGCGCCGAGGGACCCCTGCCCGCTCGCGGACAGGAACGCGGGGTCGGTGAGCTTGTCGAGGCCCGCGTAGATGAAGGTGACCCCGAGGAAGACGCGCAGCGGCAGCAGCGCGTACCGGGTCAGGTCTTCGCGACCCCTGAGTGCTGCCATGCCGCCGCCCGCCTTCCGTCCCGTCGTGGGTCGTAGTCCTTGTCCGACCATACGTACGGAAGGCGTTCCTCGCTCAGCCCTGTGGACAACGGCCCGTTTGTGGACAAGCTGCTCACTCACAGGGCCCCGTCCGGCCCCTTTCGGCCCCTTCCGGCCTCAGCCGACGCGGACGCCCAGGGCGCTGCCCGCGAGCCACTCCTCCCAGCCGAGGTTCCAGTCGCCGTAGCCGTTGCCGAAGTGGTCCATCGGCTTGGGCTTGGTGCTGCCGTTCACCTGTACGACGTCGCCCTTGAGGCTCATCCCGTACAGCCACTTGGCGTTCTCCGTGGACATGCCGATGCAGCCGTGGCTGACGTTCTCCTTGCCAAAGGACTCGGCGTTGTCGGGGGCCGCGTGCACGTACTCGCCGCTGACCGTCTCGCGCATGCTGAAGTCGTACGAGCCGTAGAAGCCGTCGGGGTGGTTGCGGGGGATGCCGATGGAGAGCGAGTCCATGACGACCCGGCCCTCCTTGGCCATGATCGTCTTGATGCCCTGGCGGGTCTGGAAGCTCTTCGACTCGTCGCCGCCGCTGACCGGAATGGTGCGCAGCGTCTTGCCGTTGCGCACGACCGTCATCGTGTGGGCCTTGAGGTCCACGGTGTTGATCATCGAGTCGCCGACGGTGAAGGAGAGCGAGCGGTCGCGGTCGGCGGCCGTGCCGGGGGCGAGCTTCACACCCGCGAGCTTCGCCTCGAGCGTGACCTTGGTGCCGGCGGGCCAGTACTTCTCGGGGCGGAAGTGCAGATAGGTGTCGCCCTTGGTCTCGTTCCAGTGCCAGGCGCCGGGCACCTTCGCGCTGTTCGAGACCTTCAGCCGGCCCTCGATCCCGGCCCGCAGCTCCTGGGCGATCTTCTGCTTCTTGAAGACGAGGGCGACGGGCTGGCCGACACCGACCTTCTCGCCGTTCTCGGGGGCGATCTCGGGCCGGACGGCGCGGGCGGCGTTCGTCAGCAGTTCGGCGGGCGGTGCGGGCTTCTCGGTCACCGCGGTCGGCGAGGGCGAGGCCGACGGCGAGGAGGACGCCTTCCCGGACTTCGCCGGCTGCTCCTCCGCCTCGGCTCCGCCACCGCAGGCGGTGACGGCCAGGCCGGTGAGAGCGAGGGCGGCGGACAGCCCTGTGCAACGGGAGAGGCGCATGGTTCTCCTATCCGGTGTTCCGGTGTTCGCACCGCCGACGGCACGGCAGATCGCACGACGGAGCCGAGGCGGCTACGCCCCGGCTCGCAACCATCCTAAGCAGCGCAAATACTCCCCAAAGGCGCCTCAAGGACGAGCCCCCACCCCCGCCGAGGGGAGGGGGTGCGCAGGTGGGCACAAAACAGCCGCGCCGCCCTCCGGACGATGCGGAGGGCGGCGCGGCGGCGGTCAGCGGGGAGCGGTCACTCCCACTCGATGGTCCCCGGCGGCTTGCTCGTCACGTCGAGCACGACGCGGTTGACGTCCCGGACCTCGTTGGTGATGCGCGTCGAGATGCGGGCCAGCACCTCGTACGGCATGCGCGTCCAGTCCGCGGTCATGGCGTCCTCGGACGAGACCGGGCGCAGCACGATCGGGTGGCCGTAGGTGCGGCCGTCGCCCTGGACGCCGACGGAGCGGACGTTCGCGAGCAGGACCACCGGGCACTGCCAGATCTCACGGTCCATGCCGGCGGCGGTGAGCTCCTCGCGGGCGATGGCGTCGGCCTCGCGCAGCAGGTCCAGGCGCTCCTGGGTGACCTCGCCGACGATCCGGATGCCCAGGCCCGGGCCCGGGAAGGGCTGGCGCTGGACGATCTCGTCCGGCAGGCCCAGCTCCTGGCCGACCATGCGGACCTCGTCCTTGAAGAGCTGGCGCAGCGGCTCGACGAGCTTGAACTCCAGGTCCTCGGGGAGGCCGCCCACGTTGTGGTGGGACTTGATGTTCGCGGTGCCGGCGCCGCCGCCGGACTCGACGATGTCCGGGTAGAGCGTGCCCTGCACGAGGAACTCGACCGGCTCGCCGGACTCCGCGCCCTCGGCGACGATCTCGGCCTGGGCCTGCTCGAAGACCCGGATGAACTCACGACCGATGATCTTGCGCTTCTCCTCGGGGTCGGAGACCCCGGCGAGCGCCTTGAGGAAACGCTCCTGCGCGTCCACGACCTTCAGCTGCACGCCGGTCGCGGCGACGAAGTCCTTCTCGACCTGCTCGGTCTCGCCCTTGCGCATCAGGCCGTGGTCGACGTAGACGCAGGTCAGCTGGGTGCCGATGGCCTTCTGCACCAGCGCGGCGGCCACGGCGGAGTCCACGCCGCCGGACAGGCCGCAGATCGCGCGCTTGGTGCCGACCTGCTCGCGGATGGCCTCGACCTGCTCCTCGATCACGCTGCCCGTGGTCCAGGTCGGCTCGATGCCGGCGCCGCGGTAGAGGAAGTGCTCCAGCACCTGCTGGCCGTGCGTGGAGTGCATCACCTCGGGGTGGTACTGCACGCCGTAGAGCTTCTTCTCGTCGTTCTCGAAGGCGGCGACCGGGACGACGTCCGTGGACGCGGTCACGGTGAAGCCCTCGGGGGCGGCCGAGCAGGCGTCGCCGTGCGACATCCAGGCCGACTGCTCCGCCGGGGTGCCCTCGAAGAGCGTGGAGCCGGTCTTGCTCACGTGCAGCGGCGTACGGCCGTACTCACGCGCGCCGGTGTTGTCGACGGTGCCGCCCAGGGTGGTGGCCATCAGCTGGAAGCCGTAGCACATGCCGAAGACGGGGACGCCGGCCTCGAAGAGGGCGCGGTCGACGGTGGGGGCGCCTTCCTCGTAGACCGAGGAGGGGCCGCCGGAGAGGATGATCGCCTTCGGGTTCTTGGCGAGCATCTCGGCCACCGGCATGGTGGACGGGACGATCTCGCTGTAGACCCGGGCCTCGCGGACGCGGCGGGCGATGAGCTGGGCGTACTGCGCGCCGAAGTCGACAACGAGCACCGGTTCCGCGGTGTTGTCGTGGACGGCGGCGGGGGGTGCTGCTGACACGGGGCGGCCTTCCGGCGGTCGGTGGAGGGGGTCTGTATTTGTCGATTCTACCGGGGCACAGGGGTGTGCTTTTGTCTCACCATCCGAATCCGCATTGGCCCCGGAGGCGTCCGCGGGCCATACTGTCGGCCATGCGCAAGCACACGACCTTCGTCTTTACCTATGGCACCGGCCCGTCCGGCTGCCATGGTCGTGCTGCTTGAACCGCTGACAAGCACTTCCCAGGCGCCCCGGGCCGGTCAAGGCCCGGGGCGCTTGTCGTTTCCCCTCCGCACCGGGCCGGCCGACCGGCACGGGCCGCCGACAGCCCCCGGAGAGGAACGACACCCCACATGAGCACCAGCACCGCCATCACCGCGAAGGACACCGGCGCCCGCACCGAGGCCGCGGCCTCGGTGATCACCGGAGCGCGGGAGAAGATCGACGATCTCGACGGCCGGATCATCGGACTCGTCCAGGAACGCATGGCCGTCTCGGCCGTGATCCAGAAGGAGCGCATCGCCTCCGGCGGGGGCCGCGTCAACCTCGCCCGGGAGCTGGAGATCCTCAACCACTACAGCGGTCAGCTCGGCAAGCCGGGAACGGCGCTCGCCATGACGCTGCTGGAGCTGTGCCGCGGACGCATCTGAGTGGCCGGACGACCGCGGGATGACCGCGCGGCCGTCCCCCTGACCGTCACCCGTACGGAGCGTGACCGGCCTGCCGCCGACTTCGTTGGACCGGTCGTCCGCGCCAGCCAGGAGCGGCCCACAGAAATCCACGCGTGGCCTCCGCCCCTGTTCATCCGGGCGCCCGACAACAACAGGGCGGATCCACTGGAGTGTGTGACGTGCGAGCACGCGCGTCGTGGGACCTCACTCCGGTGGCGCGGCGACCGGTCAGCAGGGGACAGCAGCCCGGCCGCCATCCAAGGACGGTCGGTTCCGGGGACGCCTGGAACCGACCGTATCCGGTCGAAACGGTTGCGCACTGCCTGGCTCATCCCCCACGATGCAAAGGGAAGACCAAATCCCTTCCTGCGCACCGCCATTGGTCCGACCACCGACCTCGGCCTGCGGCGCTCCCCCCGGCGCCGCTCCTGCGGCACCGACCTGCCCTGACCTCGGTGCCGGCAGTCAAGGGCCCCGTGGCCGCCCGCACGCCCCCGCGGAGCGGCCCGGGGCCCTTCGCCATGCAGGCGGGCCCGCGCTCGCCGGACGGCCTCAGGTGCGCAGGGCGCCGAACGCCCCCTTCGGGACCGCCGGGGTGCGCGGGGGAATCGCGGCCACGCGCTCGTAGTCCGAACCCTGTTGCGGGCGGGGGTCCTTGTCGCCCTTGTTCGGCCAGAACGACATGGCGCGCTCCGCCTGGGCGGTGATCGTCAGGGACGGGTTCACGCCCAGGTTCGCCGAGACGGCCGCGCCGTCGACCACCGAGATGCCCGGGTGGCCGTACAGGCGGTGGTACGGGTCGACGACGCCGTGCTCCGGGCCGGACCCGATCGGGCAGCCGCCCAGGAAGTGGGCGGTGAGCGGAGTGCCCACCAGCTCACCGACGTTGCTGCCGGGAAAGCCGTTGATCTCCTGGGCGAGCAGGGTCGCGGCCGCCGTGGCCTCCGGGATCTGCTGGGGGTTGGGCGCGCCGTGGCCCTGGCGGGCCGTGAGCAGGCCCTTGCCCGGACCGCGCGTCCGGCGGTACGTCGTCAGGGAGTTGTCCAGGCACTGCATGACGAGGCCGATGATCGTGCGCTCCGACCAGCGGCGGTTCGACAGCGACCGCGCCAGCTGCACCGGGTGGCGCACGCAGCGGCCCGCGAAGGCCAGCGCCCGCGGCGCCCGGGTACCCACGGGCACCTGCAGGATGGACAGGAAGCCCATCGCGTTCGAGCCCTTGCCGTAACGAACCGGTTCGATGTGGGTGTTGGCGTTCGGATGCACGGAGGACGTGATCGCCACGCCCCGCGTGAAGTCCGGCCGTTCGCCGTAGCGGCGGGTGTCGGTCTGGGCGCCCACCAGGGCCTCGGAGTTGGTGCGGGTCAGCACGCCCAGCCGGTCCGAGATCCGGGGCAGCAGCCCCCTGTCCCGCATGGTGTGCAGCAGCGTCTGGGTGCCGTACGTGCCCGCGGCGATCACCACGTACCGGGCGCGCAGCGCCTTCGGCCGGGCCCGCCGCCGGTCCGTGGGAACGGTGACGACGCGGTGGCCGCCGTCGCGGTGCTCGGTGACGGCGACGACCGTGGTCATCGGGTGCACGACCGCCCCGGCGCGCTCGGCGAGGTACAGGTAGTTCTCGGTGAGGGTGTTCTTCGCGCCGTACCGGCAGCCGGTCATGCAGGCGCCGCACTCCAGACAGGCCCGGCGGGACGGGCCCGCGCCCCCGAAGTAGGGGTCCGGCACCTCCTGTCCGGGCAGCGTCCGCGCAGCGCCGTCGGCGTCTTTGCCGTCGCCGAAGAACACGCCGACCGGGGCCATGTGGAAGGTGTCGCCGGCGCCCATCTGCTCGGCCGCGGCCCGGAGATGGACGTCCGAGGGCGTCACGGTCGGGTTGAGCCGGACGCCCAGCATGCGGCGCGCCTGCTCGTAGTGGGGCTGCAGCTCCTGCTGCCAGTCGGTGATGCCGGCCCACTGCGGGTCGTCGAAGAACGCCTTCGGCGGCACGTAGAGGGTGTTGGCGTAGTTGAGCGAGCCGCCGCCGACGCCTGCGCCGGCGAGCACCATCACCTTGCCCAGCAGGTGGATGCGCTGGATGCCGTAGAGGCCGAGCGCGGGCGCCCACAGGTAATTGCGCAGGTCCCAGGAGTTCTTGGGGAGGGTCTCGCGTGTGAAGCGGCGTCCTGCCTCCAGGACGCCGACGCGGTAGCCCTTCTCCGTCAGCCGCAGCGCGGAGACCGAGCCGCCGAAGCCGGAGCCCACGACGATGACGTCGTAGTCAAAGTTGTCGAGCTCGGTCATTGCGACGCGCCCTCCTCAGCGCAGGCGCAGCGCCTTCAGCGCGCGCAGTCCGCCCGTCATCAGCCGTGCGTACTTCTCGTCGTCCATGCCGAACGCCGGGCCGAGCGGCATCACCCGCTGCTGCGCGACGGTCTGGGCCTCGGTGTATTTGAGGATGCCCTCCGAGCCGTGGCGGCGGCCCAGCCCCGAGTCGCCCATTCCGCCCATGGGCGCCTGCGCGCTGCCGTAGGCGGCCGCGTACGCCTCGTTGACGTTGACGGTGCCGGCCTTCAGCCGCGCCGCGATCTCCCGGCCGCGCCGCCCGTCGGCCGTCCAGACGCTCGCATTGAGGCCGAACGGCGTGGAGTTGGCCAGCCGGACCGCCTCGTCCTCGTCCGTGAAGCGGTAGACGGACACCACCGGGCCGAACGTCTCCTCCGTGCACACGGCCATGGGCGGCTCGACGCCGTCGAGGATGGTCGGCTCGTAGAACAGCGGCCCGGCGTCCGGCCGATGGCGGCCGCCGGCGACGAGCGTGGCGCCCTTGGCCACGGCCTCCTCCACGTGCCGGGTGACGGTCTCCAGCTGCTTCTCCGAGACCAGCGAGCCCATGTCGGCACCGTAGGCGAGCGCCGTACCCAGCCGCATCGCCCGGGTCCGGGCGGCGAAGCGGGCCAGGAAGTCGTCGGCGACCGAGGCGTGCACGTAGAGGCGCTCGATGGAGATGCACAGCTGTCCGGCGGAGGAGAAGCAGCCCCGGACGGCACCGGCCGCCGCCTTCTCGACGTCGGCGTCGCGCAGCACCAGCATGGCGTTCTTGCCGCCCAGTTCGAGGGAGCAGCCGACCAGCCGGGCTGCCGCGCTGCGGGCGACCTCGCGGCCGGTGCGGGTGGAGCCGGTGAAGGAGACGTAGTCCGCCCGGTCCGTGACCTCCGGGCCGACCACCGGGCCCTCGCCGAGCACGACCTGCCAGACGCCCTCGGGAAGGCCCGCCTCGATCAGCAGCTCGCGCGCCAGCAGCGCGGTCAGGGCGGTCTGGGTGTCGGGCTTCATCACGACGGCGTTGCCCGCGGCGAAGGCGGGCAGCGCGTCACCGACCGACAGCTCGAACGGGTAGTTCCAGGGCGCGATCTGCCCGACGACACCGCGCGGGCGGCGCAGTTCGGTGACCCGGGTGAGCGTGGGGATGACGCCGGTGTGACGCTTCGGCCGGAGGTAGGCAGGGGCGCTGCGCCCGTAGTGGCGGGCGGCCACGGCCACCGCCTGCACCTCCTCGTGTGCGTGCAGCCGGGCCTTGCCGGTCTCCAGCTGGATCAGGTCGAGGATGTCGGACTGACGGCGCAGTACGAGGTCGTGGAACCGCAGCAGCACGCCTGCGCGTTCGCGCACGGAGCGGGCGGCCCAGTGCCGCTGCGCCTCGCGGGCCCGTTCGAATGCGGCGGCGACGTCCTCGGGGGTGGATTCCGGCAGGTGGGCCAGCACCTCTCCGGTGAACGGCGCGTGGTTCACGGTGCTGCCGGAGCCGGTGACGCCGGCGGTGAGACGGGCCACGAGAGCGGGGGTGACCACGTCGGCAGCGGTACGGGCGCCGGCCGGGGCGAGGGGGTTGCTGTGCCGCGATTCCGTCATGGGGGCGAGCGTAGGCGTGCTCGGACGCTTTGGGTACCCGTCAGTAGCTTCATTCTGCGACCCGGGTCACGCGGGCCGGGCCCTACGGTCCGGACCTGGGCCGGATGCGGGCGAAGGTGTCCAGAGCGACGTCGAAATACCGCTTGCCCTCTGCCGACTTGGCGACCGGCGCGGACACCCAGACGTCGTACATTTTATCCGCCTCGTCCCACGAGACGTCGTACGTGTGACGGTCGCCCTGCGGTGCCTTGCTCTCGCTCTCCGTGAAGCCGTCCCAGCTGAACTCCCACGAGGCGGCCTTGAGTCCCTTGTGCGTGGTCCGCTCGACCTGGCCTTCGCGGTAGCCGGGGTAGCGGTCGGGCGCGAGGGCGGCGGCGCTGCGCATCACCCCGATCGGGCCGCCCTCCTGTGTGTCCTGGATGAGGACGCCGATGCGGAACTCCTTGCCCGGCGAGTAGTAGAAGACGCGCGGCGGCTCGAAGGAGCGGGTGTACCCGTCGGGGACGGCGAAGGCGAAGCCCGCCGGGTCCTGCACCGCGTGGAACCCCTCCGGGGCGGACACGGCGGCGCTGGCGGGCGCGTCCGGCACGGAAGGGGCCGACGCGCTGGTGCCGGTGGTGTCCGCGACGGCGGAGTGCGGGGGCCTGCCGTCCGTCCGGCCCGCGCCCGGGTCCGTCAGCAGCGCGGCCACCCCGGCGCCCATGCCGGCCAGGGTCGCCACGGCGAGCGCGGCCATCAGCGCGGTGCGCCCGCGGCCCGGCGTGAGCGCACCGGCCGGGAGCACGGGCAGCGGCAGCGGGACACTCCGCTCCGTCGGCGTACAGGCCACCCCCACGAAGGTGTTGCCCGTCTCCAGGTAGGCGCGCAGCAGCTGTTCGGCCCGGTCGGCGTTCATCCGCAGCGCCGGGTCGCGCTCCAGCAGCCCCCGGACGACCGGCAGCAGCGGACCTGCGGCGACGGGCGGGCGGATCTCGTCGTGGACGACCGCGTGCAGGATGCCGCCCAGCGAATCCCGGTGGAACGGCGACGACCCGCTGAGCGCTGTGCACAACAGCACGCCCAGCGACCACAGATCGGACGCCGGCCCCGCACGCCCGCCCGACATCCGCTCCGGCGCGGTGTATTCGGGCGAGCCGACGAACGCGCCGGTCTCGGTGATCGTCGTCGCCCCCGAGACCTGCGCGATGCCGAAGTCCGTCAGCACGACGCGCCCCGTGCCGGCCTCCAGCAGGACGTTGGGCGGCTTGATGTCCCGGTGCAGCACGCCGCGCGCGTGCGCGGCACGCAGCGCTCCCAGCATCGCGACCCCGATCCGCGCCGCCTCCCCCGCACCCACCGGGCCGTCGGCCGCCAGCAGATCGGACAGGGCACGCCCCTCGACCAGTTCCATGACGATCCAGGGCCGCCCGTCCTGCTCGACGATGTCGTGCAGCACGATCACGTTCGGATGCTTGATCAACGCCACCGTGCGCGCCTCGCGCAGGGTGCGCTCCCGCTGGGACTCGCTGTCGCGCGCGGAGTCGCCATCGCCCATGTGCAGTTCCTTGACCGCGACCTCGCGGGCGAGCAGCTCGTCCGTGGCACGCCACACCGTGCCCATCCCGCCGCGCCCGATCCGCCGGCCGAGCCGGTAGCGCCCGGCGAGCAGGCCGCCGGGGGCAGCGAAGGTCCCCATGTGCCCATCTTGCCGCAAGGCCTCCCGGCCGACGGCGTCCGTGCGGCACGCGTCGGGGTGCTTCGGGGCGCTTCGGCGCGCCTCAGCCGATACGGAAGGCCGCGTCCACGATGCGCTGTGCGCAAGGGCTTTCGCCGGATCCCTGTGTGCGTATGCAGCTGAGGGAGTAGGCCACGCGTCGTGAGAGGTCCCGGGTGGCCAGGACGCCGCAGGTGAAGCCGGGGCCGGAGCCCGTCGCACCCACCAGCTCCCTGCCGTCCGGCAGAGCGGTGCACGTCAATCCGCTGTGGGTGGGCAGGAGTTCCTGCTGTGCGGGCGGGAGCAGGCGGCCGTCGAGCAGGGCGCCGAGGAAGCGGTCGAGATCGGCCGTCGTGGAGACCATGCCTCCTGCCGCCCAGGCGTACGGGCTGCGCGCCGTCACGTCGACGAGGCCGCCGACGGTCGCCACGTAGGTGCGGGAATACGGCTCCGGGAGCGTGACGTCGTCCGCATCCGGCACGTACGTACCGCGCAGGCCGAGCGGGCGCGTGATGCGCTCGTGCACCTCGCGGGCGAAGGAGCGGCCGGCGATCTCCTCGATGACGAGGCCGGCGAGGAGGGCCTCGATGCCGTTGCGCGGCTCGGCCGGATCCGGGGTGAACTCCCGCTGCTCCTTGAGCGCTTCACACACGATCCGCTCCGGACTCCAGGAATCGAAACGGTGCTCGGTGAACCATTCGTTCGAACCGTCCCCGTATGTCAGCGAGGGCGGTGCGGGCAGGCCGCTCGTTCCGTCGAGCAACTGGCCGACGGTGACCTGCAGGTGAGGCTCCGGGAGGAGACCCGGGAGGTGGCGCGCGACCGGGGCGTCCAGGTCGGCCTGCTGCTCGTCCGCCAGTTGGAGCAGCACCGCGTGTGTGAAGAGCCGGGTGATGCCGCCTATACGGAAGGAGGAGTCGGAGCGCACCGGGGCGCCGGTGTCCGCGTCGGCCGCACCGGACACACCCCACCAGTGGCCCGCGGATCCGGCGACCCGGACGAGGGCGCCCGTGACGTCGGCATCGGGCAGTCCCGCGATGGAACGGCGCAGGACGTCCCTGTCGAGCGACGGTCCGGCAGTGGTCGCCGCAAGCAGGGCGGCGACGGCCGTTCCCCAGGCGTTGCGTTTCATCGTGTCCATGCGCCGAGTCTGTCCGCGTGGCCGCTGCCGAACATCCGGGGCGAGCCCGGACGTTGCCCCCAGCCGGACCCCTACGGGGTGTGTTCGGATGCACCACGCCCGGCAACCGGCCGCTCTCCCGGACACCCGGAAATGAGGACGGAAACCGACCTACTGACCCCGTACCGTCGCCCCATGGGCACCGTCCTCCCCCGCATCACCGACGAGCAGCGGCGCGCCCGGCTCGGGCACCGGCACCTCCTCGCCCCCGGCCGGCGCGCGGCACGCGTCGAGAGCGTCGCCGACGCCCTCGTCGGGCTGCACGCCAGCGACGCCGCCACCGTCTACCTCTCCGCCTGCGCCCGGCTCGCCGAGCCGGGCGCAGGCGAGGTGGAGCGCGGGCTCTACGACGACGTCACGCTCGTCAAGCTGCTCTCCATGCGGCACACCCTCTTCGCCGTCACCACCGAACTCGCCCCGTACGTCTCCTCGTCCACCGCCCGCGCCATCGCCGCCCGCGAGCGGGCCACCCTCGTCAAACGCCTCCACGCGCACCTCCCCGACTGGGACGAGGCGCGACTCGCCGACACCGAACGGACCGTGCTCGCCGCCCTCGCCGAACGCGGCGAGGCGACGACCGCCGAACTGGGCAAGATCGTGCCCGCCCTGCGCGACACGATGGTCGTCTCTCCCGGCAAGCCGTACGAGGCCCGGCAGAGCGTCGGTTCGCGGGTGCTGCGGCTGCTCGCCTCCGACGGGCACCTGCGCCGCGCACGGCCGCGGGGCTCGTGGACCAGCAGCATGTACCCGTGGGCGCTCGTCCCGCAGCTGCCGGAGCTCCCCGTGCGGGAGGCCAAGGCCGAACTGGCGCGGCGCTGGCTGGCCTCGTACGGGCCCGCCACCGAGGCCGACCTCAAGTGGTGGACGGGCTGGACGCTCGGCGACACCCGCAAGGCGCTGGCGGACGTGGACGCCGTGGGCGTGGAGCTGACGGAGGGGACGGGATACGTGCTCCCGGAGGACCTCGAGGGCGGCGAGACCGCCGAGCCCTGGGCCGCCCTGCTCCCCGGGCTCGACCCGACCTCCATGGGCTGGCGGCAGCGCGACTGGTACCTGTCCCCCGGCCACGTCCCCGCACTCTTCGACCGTGCGGGCAACATCGGGCCCACCGTCTGGTGGAACGGCCGCATCGTGGGCGGCTGGGCCCAGCGCGCGGACGGCGAGATCGTCTGGCGCGCGCTGGGCCGCGTCGGGCGCGACGCCGGGGCCGCTGTCGCGGCGGAGGCCGGACGGCTCTCCGCCTGGATCGGGGACGTTCGGGTCACGCCCCGGTTTCGTACCCCGCTGGAGCGGGAGTTGAGCGCTGCGCGGTAACACTGCGGGCCGTCTCCGGCTGGTCGCGCAGTTCCCCGCGCCCCTTCGGGGCGCGGCCCGCTCAGCGGGTCGACGGCGGTGACGGGCGGCCGACCGGCTCGTCTCCGTAAGGCGTCGTCATGAATTCCAGGTTGAGGGTGCCGCCCGGGTCCTCGGTGTAGAGGCCCCGGCCGCCGTAGTCGGTGTTGATCTCGCCCTCGACGCTGTGCGCGGGGTCGGCCCAGTAGCGCAGTCCGCGCTCGGTGATCCGGCCGAGGACGGCGTCGAACTCCTCGTCGGTGACGAGGTAGGCGAGGTGGCTCACGTTGATGGCGTCCGCGGGCACCAGGTCGTCGGCGAAGTCGACGCCGACCCCGTTGGACGAGGTGACCTGGGTGAAGCGCCCCCAGTCCACGGGTTTGCCGGTGCCCGTCAGCTCGGTGAGGAACTCGGCCGTCCGATGGCGGTCCTTGACGTGCACGATGATGTGGTTCAGCTCGTTTGCCATGACGGATCCCAACCTTTCGACGGGCGATCAGGCTGTCTTCGGCTGCCTGCTGAAACAGTTGGACCTCGTCCAAAACCATAGCCCGTCGGCGGTCCGGATCCTCAGCCGGCCGCCACCCGCCACGTCAGGTCACCCGACATCCGCTTGCGCACCTCCGGGTCGCGCACCGCATCCGTGCGGTCGGTCGCACGGGCCGTCACCGTGTGGGTGCGCCCGTCGGCCCGGACGCCCAGCGACCGCGGCACCACCGCAAGGTGGCCTCGCGCCGCCACGACCTCGCGGCCGTCCACGTACCACCGCACCGCCACCGTCCGTGCGGCCGGCCGGACGGTCAGGCGTTCGCGCCCCTGCACCGTCACATCCGTCCGCACACTGCTCGACAGGACGCTCGCATGACGGTAGAAACCCGCGATCATCGCCTCACGCCCCGGCAGGTTGAACTCCCTGCCCAGTGACCGCATGATCGAGTTGTCGGTGGGGCGGAACAGGCCCTTGGGGTAGTAGCCGCCGCCCTCGAACGTGTCGACGACACCGCCGTCGGGCGAGGGCTGCCCGAGCCAGCGGTACCACTTCGTCCGCTGTGCCTGCATCTGCCCTGCGCTCAGCGTGCTGATGTTGGACTCGTGCGGCTCGGCACCCGTGTAGGTGCCGTACTCGTCGTACTGGTACTCGTCGGCAAGTTTGCCCAGAGAGTGTCCCGTCTCGTGGACCGCGATCTGGTCCGAGCGGTCATTGTCGGCCGACGCCGTCGCTATGCCGTCGTAACCCACCTTCGACACCACGTCGTTGTAGCCCGCACCGCCGTACTTGGCGGAGTTGGCGAGCACCACCACCAGGTCCGCCGCAGGCGCCTTGGCGGCGTACGGCTCCACCTTCGCAGTGTCGAGGCACAGCAGCCGCTCGATGCCGTCGCAGAAGAAGCCCGAGCCCAGCGCGGTGTCCCTCTTCACGCCCTGCGAAGGGTCGCCCGACACGCCGGAGTCGCGCGAAACTGCGTCCACGACCCACACGTTGAACAAGTTGCGATACGAGGCGTACGGCTCGACGGCCGACATCTTGGCCCACTTGGCGCGCACTGCGGCGTGAAACGCCTCCTGCTGCCCGGCGGTGTAGCCGTCACCGATGAAGACGACGTCCAGCTTGCTGTTCACCGGACCGTTGTTGACGATCGGGGTGACGTCACCATCCCCCTTGAACGAGGGCTTGAGGGGTTTGACCGGGGTGGTGGAGACGGGGATCCGGGTGTGATGCGGGTGACCGCCCGGTTCTGTGAAGTACTCGACGTCCTGCTGCCGTTGGGGGTGCGGCTGCTGCGCCGCAGCGGCCGGGGCGGCGAGCGCGGCCATGACCGCCACGCCCACCGCCAGCGATATTCGTCTGCGCATGGGGGGTCCTCTCGAAGACCACTGCAAAAGCAGCGGCTCAAGTCGCTTTAATGCGCGGCTTAACGTAGAGCTGCGACCGCCCCGTGACAATGCTTGCGGCTCAACAGGCCGCTCAGACCTCTCCCCTGACGAGCCCCAGCAACCGGTCCAGCACCAGCCGGCCGCTCACCCGCACGCCGTCGTGCTCGTACTCGTCCGTCACCCATGTCCGCAGACCTGCAATGGCACGCGCCGTGCGGAGCGAGTGCTCCGTGTCGACATACAGGTCGTCGTGGTAGACAGCCGCGGCCACCGGCACCTCGTTGCGGGCCAGCCGCTCCGCGTCGTACAGCGGTGTCCAGCCCTTGTGCTCGGCGAGGAGTTCGGCGGTGTGCCGCAGGGGGCGCAGGGCGGCGTGGGTGCGCAGCATCCAGGGATGGACGGTCTCACCGGTGAAGAGAAAACGCGCACCGGGCTCGAAGTGGCATGCGAACTGCGGGAATTCCGTCCGTATGCGCTCTGCCGACCAGTGCGTCGCGCGCCCGTCCTGGGCATAAATGGACTCGTGGAGAATGGCGTAGAGCGGGTTGTCGGCCCGGGTGAGCACGGCTGCGACCTGTTCGCCGAAGGCATCGGACAGGCGCGGTCCGTCGACGGTGTCCACGAAGGCGTCCTCCAGCAGATAGTGCAGCCGGTGCGAGCCGTCGCCCGTGCCGAGGAGGATGCCGAGCTGCTGAAAGGCCTCGACCGTCAGCAGCGTGCCGTCGGGAAGCACTTCCTCGTGCTCCGCCAGGTGCGCCCCTATGCGCCGCGCGGCCTCCTCGTCGCCGGGGTAACGGGCGTAGTGCGCCAGACACTTGCGCTCCATGCGCGGGTAGGCGGCGCGGTAGACGTCGTCCGCATCGGCATCCAGGGACGGCAGCCCGCCGGTGATCAGCACCTCGGCGAGCCCCTCCGGCGCGTACGACAGGTACGTCACCGCGCAGAAGCCGCCGAAGCTCTGCCCCAGCACGCTCCACGGCCGCCCGCCGGTCAGCCGCTGCCGGATGTGCTCGCAGTCGCGGACGATCGAGTCGGCGCGGAAGTGGGCCAGGTAGGCGGCCTGTTCGGCCGGGGTGCCGCGCAGCGGGAGGGTCTGCCGGGTGGCGGGGGTGGACCGTCCGGTCCCGCGCTGGTCGAGCAGCAGGACGCGGTACTCGTCCAGCGCCCGGTCCAGCCAGCCCTCGCGGCCCACCGGCCGTCCGGCCGCACAGCCGGGACCGCCCTGCAGGAAGACCAGCCAGGGCAGTTCGTCCCGTATACGCCCTGCGGCGACGACCTCCCGGGCGTAGATGCGGATCAGTTCGCCATCGGGAACCGCGTGATCGAGGGGGACGTCGAAGAAGTGGTCGGTGAGGACGAGTCCGGGCTGGCGGACGGAAGAGGCAGCAGCCCTTTCGGGGGACATCGGCACGATCGCATCCTCACGTAAGCAGATTTAAGGCACGGTGTGAAACACGGCGCAATGTACCGAGCGAGGCACCGAGGGGCGAAAGTGGCCGAGAACAGCACCCACGGCATACGGACGGACGACCCCGCCGACATCGGCCGGCGCGTCCTGCGGCTGCGCACGAAGGCGGGGCTCACCCAGAAACAGCTGGCCGAACCGGCCTACACGGCCGCCTACATCTCCACGCTCGAGGCCGGCAAGGTCCGCCCCTCGGAGACCGCCCTGCGGCACCTCGCCGGGCGGCTGGGCACCACCGTCGAGGAACTCGTCACCGGCCGGCCGCCGCACCTGGCCACCGGCCTGCGGATGCGGCTGACCGACGCCCGCCGCACGCTGGCGACCGGCGAGGCGGAGGACGCGGCGGCCCTCTTCCGGACCCTCCACGACGAGACGGCCGCTCTGGACCTCGTCCCCGAGCAGGCCGCCGCCCTGCAGGGCCTCGGCGACTGCGCGCTGGAGACCGGCGACCTCACCGACGCCCGCGACCGCTTCGCCGAGGCCGAGGCGCTGCTGGCCGACGAACCGCTGCCGCGCCGTGTACCGGCCCTGCGCGGGCGCGCCACCGCCCACCTCCTGGCAGGCGAACTGCGCTACTCCTGCTACCTGTTGGAGACGGCCGTCGACGAGCTCAACGCCTCCGGGATGCACGACCCGGACGCGCTCCTGCTGCTCTACACCGCCTCCATCGCGCCCTACATGGACATGGGAGCGCACGCACGCGCCGCGCACGCCGCGGAGCTCGCGCTGGCCCTCGCGCCCCAGGTGGACAACCCCGCGCTGGTCGCCGGCATGCACCGGGGCGTGGCCCGCACACTCATCGCCGAGGGCCGAATCGCCGAGGCCGACGCCTCCCTGGCCAAGGCTCAGGAGCTCTACCGGCAGCTGCACATCCGCACCGAGCTCGCCCACTGCCACTGGATGCGCGGCTACGTGCACGCCCAGGACGGCAACCTGCGCAAGGCCGAGAGCGAGCTGCGCACCGCGCGCGACATGCTGGCCTCCAAGCGGGCCGCCCTCTTCACGGTCCAGGTCGAGGTGGAGCTGGCGGACGTGCTGCGGCGGCGCGGCAAGACGGCGGAGGCCGAGGATCTGCTGCTTCCGCTGCTGTCGCCCGATGCGCTCGGCGCGGAGCGCGGTGCCGTGCATGCGGGCGGGGCCCACCGTCTTCTCGGGCTGATCGCCGAGGACCGCGGGGACACCGACCGGGCCGAGGAGCACTACTGTGCCGCGCTCTCCCTGCTGGAGCGGACCGGTGCCGCGGGGGATCTTGCCGATCTGTGCCGGCTGCTCGGGGATCTGCTGCGGCGTACGGGGCGTACGGAGGCGGCGCTGGACGCCTACCGCACCGGGCTGGGGCACCGTGCGGCGCCGGGGACCACGACGCTCGGTCCTGCGCCCACTGCGCCGCCCCAGTGGCCTCGGCCGTAGGCTCCGCCGGTAGGGCCGTATTTCGGCTGCGGGCCGGCTCCGGTTGCGCGCGCAGCTCCCCGCGCCCCTTACGGGGCGCCCGCCTCACGTCGCGAAACCGCAGATGTCCGACCCGTACGGCAGGCTGGAGGGGAACGAACCCAGAAAAGTAGGGAGCAGCCGGTGATCCGTGTTGCAGTGGTGGACGACGAACAGCTCGTCCGGTCCGGGCTGCGCATGATCCTGGGCACGGCCCCGGACATCGAGGTGATCGCCGACTGCGGCGGCGGCGAGGCCGTGGACGTGATCACCGCCTGCACCCCCGATGTGGCCCTGCTGGACATCCGCATGCCGGACGTGGACGGCCTGACCGTCCTGCGCGCCCTGCGCGCCGCCCCACAGCCGCCGGCCGTCGCCATGCTCACGACGTTCGACGCCGACGAGTACCTCGCCGCCGCGCTCCGCCACGGCGCCGCCGGCTTCCTCCTCAAGGACACCGACCCGGAACAGCTCGTCCGCGCGGTGCGCACCCTGGCCTCCGGCGGCAGCGTGCTGGACCCGGGCGTGACGCGCGCCGTGATCGGCGGCTACCTGGCCGCGGAGGCCGAGAGCGCGGCGGCCGAGGCCGTACGGTCCCTCACCCCGCGCGAGCGCGAGGTGCTGGCCCACCTCGGCACGGGCCTGGCCAACCCGCAGATCGCCGAGCGCATGGGCCTGGCGCCCAGCACGGTCAAGGACCACGTGCGGGCCGTCCTCGGCAAGCTCGGCGGCGTCAACCGGGTGCAGGCCGCGATCGTCGCCGACCGTGCGGGCCTGGTCACCTCCTGCCGCCCCGTGACGCCCCGAAGACCCGCGGACGCCGCACGGAGCGAGGACGGCGCCCTGTGAGCACCGTGGCGGCGCGCCTCAGGACGCTCCCGTGGCCCCCGTGGGCCCCGGTCGTCGCGCCCATGCTGTTCGCCACGGCGGACGCGCTGCTCGTCAACGGGACCACGCCGTCCCTCGCGCTCTGGCTGTCGCTCCTGGCCGCTGTCGCCCTGCTGTGGCGCCGCCGCTTCCCCGTGACCGTCTTCCTGGCCACCCTGCCCGGCCTGCACATCGGCTACATCTGGTTCGCGCCGCTCATCGCGCTGTACACGGTGGCGGTCCGCAGGCCGGACCGCCGGCTGCTGCTCGGCACGGGCCTGCTGCTGGCCGTGGCGCACCTCGTCCCGTACCCCGCCTCGCACTGGGGCAGCGCGCGGGAGATCGGGCTCGCCTGCGTCGACGCCCTCGTCAACGCCGCCACCCCGATCGCCGTCGGGCTGCTCGTGCGCACCCGCCGTGAACTCGCCGACCGGCTCGACGAGCTGACCCGCAGCCGGGCCCGCGAGGACCGGCTGCTGGCCGACCAGGTGCTGGCCACCGAACGCGCCCGGCTCGCCCGGGAGATGCACGACGTGGTGGCCCACCAGGTCAGCCTGATCAGCCTCCAGGCCGGGGCCGTGCAGGTCAGCACCGACGACAGCAGGGCACGGGCCGGGGCCGGCACCATCCGCGAACTGTCCGTGCGCACGCTCGACGAGCTGCGCCACATGGTCGGCATCCTGCGGGCGGCCGGAGCCGACACCGAGGAGCTCACGCCGCAGCCGCGGCTGGCGGACCTGCCCCGGCTGATCGAACTGAGCGCGCTGGACGTCACGTTCGAGGACGTGACCGCGCCCGACGCCCGGCGCTCGGAGGCCGTCGAGCGGGCGGCCTTCCGCACCGTGCAGGAGGCGCTGACCAACGTCCGCAAGCACGCGCCGGGTGCGAAGGTGCTCGTGCGGGTGGCGGAGGAGCGGGGCAGGGGCCTGCTGGTGGAGGTGCGCAACGGACCGGCGGACTCGGCCGTGCCGGCCCCGGGGCTGCCCGGCGGGGGCCACGGCCTGGTGGGGCTGCGCGAGCGGGCCCAGAGCCTGGGCGGCACACTGGACGCGCACGCCACGGAGGAGGGCGGCTTCGTCGTACGTGCCCGGTTCCCGCGGGAGGAGCGGCAGTAGCCGCGCTCAGGCCGACAGCGGGCGGGTGCCGGCGGTCTCCGCCGTGGCGCTGTCCAGATCCGGGTAGACCTCGAAGAGGCGGCGCACCCCCAGCGCGGCCAGCACCCTGTTGACGTGGGAGCCCTCCACGGCTCCCTGGGCGGGCAGGATCAGCCGCAGCCTGCCCTGGCAGGAGCGCATCAGCCGGCGGGCGGCGATCAGCACGCCCACCCCGCTGGAGTCGCAGAACCGCACCTCGCCGAGATCGAGCACCAGGGACCTGCGCCCTTCGGCGACCGCTTCGTGCACATGCTGCCGGACCGCCGGTGAGGTCACCAGATCCATCTCGCCGCAGACCCGGAGCACGGCCCACTGCCCCTGCTCGTGCTCCACCACCTTCAATGTCACGCGCCGAGCCCCTTCCCCAGTTCGTTCGTTATCCGGAATGGACCCTTCCCCGGGTGGCTGCCCGGGAGCTCCCCCGTGAAACACCACCTGGCATAAGCCGGCCGCTGTTGAGCCTATGCCCAGCCAGAACCCCGCATTCCCCTGGTTACGGTCACACCCGCATAACACATCGGCACATTCGTGCACGTACGATCCGTACCGATCGACCAGATCGACCCAAAGTGACCGGCTCCATACCATCTGCAGCGCCCGAAGATCCAGAGTTTGCCGCAAACTCATATCCCCGGCGGAGGCCCGCGGCTACATTCGTCTCTACGTACGGAAGGGGAGTACGTACGGAAGGGGCGGCATGACGAACGACGCACCACCCCGGTGGGACCGCCGGATGCACCAACGGCTCGCCCATGGCGAAGCCGCGGCCCTGGGCGAGCTCTACGACCGCTTCGCCTCCCTGGTGCACGGCATCGCCCACCGGGTCCTGGACGACGAGCACGGCGCCGACCAGGTCACGCGCGAGGTCTTCGGCCACGTCTGGGAGCACCCCGAGACCTACGATCCCCGCCACGGCTCGCTGCGCTCCTGGATCGCCGGTCTCGCCCACCGGCAGGCCGTCGGCCGGCTGCGCCGCACCGAGGACGACGGCACGGCCGGGCCCGAGGAGGTCGAGGAGAAGGTCCGCACCGCCTCCACCGCCGCCCGCGCCGACTACATCGTCACCTCCATGCCCGCCCCCTTGCGCGCCGCCCTCGACCTCGCCTACTTCCGGCGCCTCGACTACCGCCAGGCCGCCGCCCGGCTGGGCGTCACCGAGGACGAGGCCCGCCGCCGGCTCCGCCTCGGCCTGCAGCTGCTCTCCACCGCGCACCAGGGCCCGCGCCCCGTCCCCCCACCCGGCTACGGGGCGGCGCGATGAGCGGCATGGACGACCCCCGGCGCTCCGATGCGCCCCCGCGCGTCCCGGGGCCGCGCGCTGCTGCGGAAGACAGTGCGCCGTGGGCGGGCGCGCCGGACGCCCCCGAGGCGGGCGCGCCGGGGCCGTCGCTCCCGCACCCGGTGCTCAAGTCCCTGCTCGGCGCCTGGGCGCTGGCCGCCTGCTCGGCCGAGGAGACGGTGGCCGTCGAGGGGCACCTGACCGACTGCGCCGGCTGCGCGGACGAGGCCGTCCGCCTGCGCGACGCCGTCGCCCTGCTGCACCCCGAGGACAGCCTCGACCTCGACCCCGGCCTGCGCTCCCGCGTCCTCGCCGGGGCCCTCAGCCGCCGTCCCGCCCGCATCCCCGTGCCCGACTGGGCCGCGCCGTACGAGGCCGAGGCCGCCCGGCTCGACGCCCTGCTGCACGACATCGGCGAGGCGGAGTGGCGGGCGCCGGTGCGGCTCATGTGGTTCGACGGGCGGAGGACCGTGGAGCGCGACACCACGGTCGCCGCGGTGATCACGCACCTGATGACGGTCGACGGGATCGTCGCCGGCACCCTGGGGCTGCGGGATCCGCTGGAGGCGGTGGACCGGGACGCCTGTACGTCCGTCCGCTCGCCCGCCGCGCGGACGGAGGCGTACTGGGCCGCCGACGGCGCCGGGCGCGCACCCACGGCCGTCCACACCGCGTGGCGGGACCAGGGGCGGGCGCTGATACGGAAGGCGTCGTTCGAAGCCGGCCGGGTGGCCGGACTCCCCGTGGAATACGGGCCGTTCGCCCTGCCGCTGCGGGACTCCTTCCTGGACCGCGCCTTCGCGTGCTGGGTGCACGCCGGGGACATCGCCGAGGCGGTCGCCTACCCGTACGCGGCACCCGCCTCGCCGCACCTGCACCGCATGATCGACCTCGCGGCCCGGCTGCTGCCCACCGTGATCGCCGGGCGGCGGCGGGCCGGGCTGGCCGCGCCCGCGCGGGAGTTGGTGCCCGTCGGGACGGTCGGCCGGTCGCTGCACCTGGAGATCGAGGGCAGCGGGGGCGGCCACTGGTACATCCCGCTGGACTCACCCGGGGCGGTGGGCAGCGCCGAGGGGGAAGTGGCGCATGTGGCGGTGGAGGGGGTGGAGTTCTGCCGGCTGGCCTCCGGCCGGGTTGCGCCGGGGGACGCGGCTGCCGGTGGGCTGGGGGACGAGGAGGCCATTCGGGACGTGCTGTACGCGGCCGCGTCGCTGTCACGGCTGTGAGGGCTGGGGGCTGCGCCCCCGGACGCCTCTGTCGCGGCTCCGCCGCCCGGCCTCAGGCGAAGACGACCGTCCGCCGCCCGTTCAGCAGCACCCGGTGCTCGCTGTGCCACTTCACGGCCCGCGCCAGCGCCTGGCACTCCACGTCGCGGCCGATCGCGACCAGCTGGTCCGGGGTCACCTCGTGGCCCACCCGCTCGACCTCCTGCTCGATGATCGGGCCCTCGTCGAGGTCGGCCGTCACGTAGTGCGCGGTCGCACCGATCAGCTTCACACCTCGCGCGTGCGCCTGGTGGTACGGGCGCGCGCCCTTGAAGCTCGGCAGGAAGGAGTGGTGGATGTTGATGATCCGGCCGGTGAGAACCTTGCAGAGGTCGTCGGAGAGGACCTGCATATAGCGGGCCAGGACGACGAGCTCGACGTTCTCGGACTGGACGAGCTCCAGCAGCCGCGCCTCCGCCTCCGCCTTGTTCTCCTTCGTCACCGGAATGTGGTGGAAGGGGACCCCGTAGGAGCCGACGAGCTCCTCGAAGTCGGTGTGGTTGGAGACGACCGCCGCGATCTCGACCGGCAGCGCCCCGATCCGGCTGCGGAACAGCAGGTCGTTCAGGCAGTGTCCGAACTTGGACACCATCAGCACGATGCGCATCTTCTCGTCGGCGCGGTGGATCTGCCAGTCCATGTGGAAGGAGTCCCCGATGGCCGCGAAGCTGGCCCGCAGCTTCTCCACCGTCACCGCGGCCTCCGCACTGAAGTGCACGCGCATGAAGAAGAGCCCGGTGTCGCGGTCTCCGAACTGCTGGCTGTCCTCGATGTTGCAGCCGGTCATGAACAGGTAGCTGGACACCGCGTGCACGATGCCCGGCTTGTCGGGACCGGAGAGGGTGAGGACGTACTGGCCGGACTGCTCGGGGGCCTTTTCGGCGACGGGGGGCTGCGAGGCGTTCATAGCCCAATAGCGTCGCACACCCGCGGCCCCTTCCGGACCCCCGGCTTCCTCATGCCCCCGCCCACGGCTCAGGCGTGGGTGAGCAGCGCCTCCAGCACGCCGAGCGAGCGCGGCGACGCGTCCGGGTCGTCCCCGTCGCTCACGGCCAACCGGACGTGTGCCTCGCGTGCCGCCCGGACCGCCTCGGGCCAGCCGTGGTGTTCGAGGTAGGCGGAGACCGGCGCGTCCGCCCCGACCTGGTGCATGATCCGCAGCACCCGCAGGACGGCGACGTCGACGAGCGCGGCCTCGCCCGAGTCGCGGAAGACCGTGCCGACATATTTCTCGGCCGACCAGTTGTCCAGCCAGGTGTCCTCGACCAGGCGGTAGACGGCGTCGGTCACATCTCCGTAGCCCTCGCGGCCGGTGAGCCAGCACTCCTGCTGGAACGCCGGGTCCGAGAGCATGTGCAGCGCGGAGCGGACGTTCGCCCGCCAGCGCCACCACGGCATGTCATTGAGCGGCATACCGTCCATGGTGGTCGAGCGGCGGCCGCGACGGGAAGACTTCTCCGAACCTTGCACAGCAGTCGATCGTACGTTCCCACTCACAGCTGGGACCACTCGTGCTGTGTCAGCCCGTACTTCTTGGCGATCGGGTTCCACAGATCGGCCGCCTTCTTCTTCGCGGCGGTCGCGTCCCCGCTCGCCCGGTCGCCGGCCACGCTGTCGCCGGACGGACGGGCGTGCCCCTTGTCGCAGCCGTGCTTGCCGCCGACCTGCCCGGCCCACGCAGCGTAGTGGCTGTCCGCCGAGGCGGAGGACTGCCAGGCCTTGGTCAGCTGGGCGGCGAGGTCGGCGTTGCCGGGGAGCTTGTCGATGGGCGTCTGCTGCAGCCGGCCCACCAGGCCGTTGCGCTGGTCCGCAGCCGTGCGCAGGTCGGCGCCCGACTTGTCGAGGTCCTTGCAGCCGCGGGTGGAGTCGACGGCCCTGATGACCGAGTCACGGCTGCCGGAGCTGTCCTTCAGCAGCGCGTCCAGCGCCTTGGCCTGCCCCTCGGCCGGGTCGGCCGGCTTGGGCGCCGGGGTGGTGGCGGCAGGGCTGTCACTCGGCCCGGTGGAGGCGGGCGGTGCACTGGCCGCTGCGTTCTGCTGGTCGTTGGTCTTGTCGTCACCACCGCTGAGCAGCGCACCGGCACCGAGCCCGGCGACGGCGCAGCCGGCCACAACGGCCGTGACCAGTACGACGGGTGACTTCTTCCGCCTGGCGGGCGGCGGGGCGGCGCTCCGGGACGGCGGGGATGCCGCGCCGCCGGGCGGCGGGCCCACGGGCGACGGCTGTCTGCGCCGGGGAGCGGCCGGTGCGGCCGGCGGAACGGGCGGCAGCTGCTGCGTGGGGGCGGCTGCGCGGAAGAGGGTGTCGAACTCCGCGGGGGGCGTGCGGTCCCCGTGGGGCGCCGGCAGCGGGCCGGAAGCGCCGGCCTGTCCGGCGACAGGCGGGAGGTACTGGGTGGCCGCATCGGCGGCGCCCCCGACCGGGGGCAGGAACTGGGTGGCGGAGTCCCCGTCGGCCACGGGCGGCAGGTACTGCGTGGCGGCGCCTTCATTGACCACGGGCGGCAGGTACTGCGTGGCGGCGCCTTCATTGACCACAGGGGGCAGGTATTGCGTCGCAGAGCCCTCGTTGACCACGGGCGGCAGGTACTGCGTCGCAGAGCCCTCGTTGACCACAGGAGGCAGGTACTGGGTGGCGGCGCCCTCGTTGACCGTCGGCGGCAGGAACTGCGTGGCAGCACCTTCATCGACCACGGGCGGCAAGTACTGCGTCGCTGCCGATGCCGCCTCGGGGGCCGGCATCGGCCCGGGTATCGGCCCCGGTATCGGCGGTGGGCCGCCCGGCACCGGCGGCAGGTACTGCGTGGCGGCGTCCGAGGCGCCCGGAGGAACCTCCGGAGGCAACGGGGCACGCACCGCAGGGAACTGCGGCTCGTTTCCCTGTCCGTTCTGCGTCACCGGGGGACTCCTCAGGCTGTACGGGGCGTGTGAACCGGCAGCTCACGCTACCGGGTGCGCTCCGCGCCGGGACAGTGAACCCCATGCGCTCCCGGACGCCGGACGGGCCGGCTGCGGCCCGCCCGGCGTCCCGGGCCGTCCCTCCTTACGTCACCCCTTGTGCCGCCCGTTATGCCGCCTGCATCTCCAGTCGTGCCCCGAACTCCCGTACCACCGGCTCGTCCCGGTACGGCTCAAGCCGCTGCCGGAAGTCGTCCAGGTACTCGGCGCCCCGGTTCGACCGCAGTGTGCCCAGCAGTTCGAGCGCCCGCGTCCCGGTGATGCACGCCTCCTCGACCTCGCGCTGCTGCACGTGCGCCGTCGCCAGGACGAGCATGCCGATCGCCCGGCGCCGCACCCGGCCCTGCGGGTGGTTGTGCAGCGCGTCCTCCGCATGCCGCCGGGCCGGTTCGGCCTGGCCCAGGTCCCGGTGGCAGTGCGCCAACTCGTCCGAGAGATAGGCCCGGTCGAAGTGCCGGATCCAGGGCGGGTCGTCGCCCGAGTCCGGCCCGTTGTCGGCCTCTTCGAGCTTGGTCACCGCCTTGGCCGCGACGGTCTGGCAGGAGCGCGCGTCCCCGAGGAGCGCGTGCCCGCGCGCCTCGGCCGCATAGAACATCGCCTCCGCCCGCGGCGTGACCTGGCCCCGCGCCCCTTCCTGCGCGGCCTTCGCCAGTTGAGCGATCTCCCGCGGATTGCCCAGTGAGGCGGCCAGATGACTCATGCTCGCCGCCAGCACGTACCCGCCGTACCCCCGGTCCCCGGCCGCCTGGGCCAGCCTGAGGGCCTGGATGTAGTAGCGCTGGGCGAGGCCGGGCTGTCCGGTGTCCACGGCCATGTAGCCCGCGAGTTCCGTCAGACGGGCCACCGCGGCGAACAACTCCCGCCCCACTGCCTCCCGGTAGGAACCGGCCAGCAGTCCGGAGACCACGCTGTTGAGGTAGTGCACGACGACCGGGCGTACGTGCCCGCTGCCGTAACGGTGGTCAAGTTCGACCAGTGCTTCGGTCGTGGCACGCACGGCCTCCACGTCGGACACCCCGACCCGCGCACCCGCGCTCCGGGCGACCTGGGGATCGGCCGCGGTGATCAGCCAGTCGCGGCTGGGCTCGACGAGGGCGGACGACGCCACGGACGTCCCGCTCAGGAAGTCGCGCCGCCCGACGTCGCTGCGCCACAGCTCACAGACCTGTTCGATCGCACCCAACACCGTTGGGGAGAACTGGAGTCCGACGCCGGAAGCGAGGTTCTTGCCGTTCGCCATGCCGATTTCGTCGATCGTGACCGTGCGGCCGAGCTTGCGCCCGAGCGCCTCGGCGATGACGGCCGGGGCGCGGCCGCGCGGCTGCTGACCGCGCAGCCAGCGAGCGACGGAGGTCTTGTCGTACCTCAGATCGAGACCGTGCTCCGCGCCGCACATGTTGACCCTGCGCGCCAACCCGGCGTTGGAGCAGCCGGCTTCCTGGATCAGCGCCTGCAGCCGTTCGTTCGGCTGCCGCGCCACAAGCGGCCTTGCCGCCATGCTGAACCCCCTGAGACTGCTATGCGTTCGCGATGTGGACCGCGAGAAGCGGAGTAGCTGAGACAGCTGTGAACGCCTTCCCCTGTGATCTTTGCCCCCTGAATATCCGGAGAATGCAGGAATTACGGGTATTGCCATCTATAGCCGTAATGACGAGGTCGGCGCCCGCCGCCCGAGTGGCTACCCCTTCGCGGCGGTGAAGCCGCACCTGCGCCCCCGTCCATGCCTCCGTGCGCCCCGCGTGCTGTTACGGATCAAGGGCTGCTGTCAACCTCGTCCGACACCCGATCCGCCACATCCCCGTGCGACGGCCGTAACCCCTGGTGACAAGGGGAGTTGTGATGAACGTGGAAGAGACCATCGGAGTAGGAGCACCGCGCATCCCCCAACAACGCGGCGAGCACGTGCTCGAGGCCGCGGCACGGTACGCGGAAGAGCGGCACTGGGACGTATTCGCAGGCACCTGGCTGGAGGCCGTCGACGGCCGGGAGCGCTGCTCCTGCGGCGAGCCCGACTGCCCGGCACCGGGCGCCCATCCGGCCCGTCCCGACTGGGCCTCACAGGCCACGGGCAGCGCCTCGACGGCACGCCGCCTGTGGACGAAACAGCCCCGCGCCTCGATCCTCCTGCCGACCGGTCGCACCTTCGACGCGCTCGACGTCTCCGAGTCCGCCGGCTTCCTGGCGCTGGCGCGCATGGAGCGCATGGGCATCGAACTCGGCCCGATCACCTGCACGCCGTTCCGGCGGATGCAGTTCTTCGTGCTGCCGGGCGGGGCGTTGAAGGTGCCGGACGCGACGCGGAAGCTGGGCTGGTCGCCGGCCACGCTGGACCTGATCGCCCGCGGCGAGGCCGACTACGTGGTCGCACCGCCGAGCAGGATCGGCAACCGGGGGCGGGTGCAGTGGGCCCGGCAGCCGACGGCGGCGAACCGGTGGCTGCCGGATGCGGAGGAGCTCGTCAGCGCCCTGGCGTACGCGTGCGGCCGCGAGGCGGCCGATGCGCGGTGCCGCTGAGGCGGCGGTTGCGCAGGTCGATCGCGGCTATCGCCGCTCGTCCTCAAACGCCGGACGGACTGCCACGCGGCGGAGCCGCACATCGATACAGCGGTCCGTCCGGCGGTTGAGGCTGCAACGGCCTCAACCGGCCTCCGCCACATACCCGTCCGGCCTCACCAGCAACGACACCTCCCCCGCATCGGCCCGCATCACCGTGAGGACCCCGTCCTCCTCACGCCTCCCCTTCGCCTCCCGCGGCACCACGCGTACGTACGCCCCCGCGCGCAGCGCCTCGTACAGGCGCGACGGTCCGTTCTCCGTCTCCGCCAGCGGGACGTCCGGCGCGCGGTGCCCGACCAGGCGGTGCGCCCCGGGAGGGGCCGGGTAGGCGATGCCGATGCCCGAGACGAACATCATCGCCCGGTCCATGGCGAACGGCGCCAGGAAGCCGGCCGCGACCGCCGCGTTGCGTACGCCCCGCTTGAGGCGGGTGTCGGCGAGCGCCGCGCGGATCAGTGCGCCGCTCATGCGCAGGACGGCCGCCCCCACGGGGTGCCGTTCGTCGTGGTAGGTGTCGAGGAGGGCGTCGTCCGCGCGGCCGGCGAGCACGGCCGCCAGTTTCCAGCTGAGGTTGGCCGCGTCCTGGAGGCCGGCGTTCATGCCCATGCCGCCCGCGGGCGAGTGCACATGGGCCGCGTCGCCCGCCAGGAACACCCGGCCCTCGCGGTACCGCGGTACCTGGCGCTCGTCGCTGTGGAACCGCGAGGTCCACCGTGCGTCCCGGATGCCGAAGTCGGTGCCGAACGTGGCGCGTACGACGGCGCGCACCCGGTCCATGTCGACGGGGGCGTCCTCCGGCAGGTCGCTGTCCCGGTCCCAGGCGATGACGCGGTACCAGCCGTCGCCGAAGGCCACGGCGAACGCGAAGCCCGCGTCGACGCCGCGGAAGGCGGGCAGCGCCTCCGGCGGGGCGTCCATGCGGACGTCAGCGAGCATGACCGAGCGCAGGACGGACTGCCCGGGGAACGGCATGCCGAGTGCTTCCCGGACCGCGCTGCGCACCCCGTCCGCGCCGACCGCGTACTGCGCGCGGAACGGGGCGTCGGCGCCCTCGACGTCGGCCTCGACCCCGTCCGCGTCCTGCCGCAGGCCGGTCAGCCGGACCCCGCGGCGGATGTCGGCACCGAGCTTGACGGCGCGCTCCTCCAGGACGCGCTCCGTCTCGTACTGCGGGGTCATCAGGACGCCCGCGAAGCGGCTGGGCAGCCTGGTCAGGTCGGCGCGGGTGGGGCCGAAGAAGCGGATGCCGGGGAGGAAGCTGCCGGTGGCGAGGAGCTTCTCGGCGAGGCCGCGGGCGTCGAGGAGCTCGAGGGTGCGGGCGTGGACGGCGAAGGCACGGGTGAGGTTGGACTCCTGCGCGCGCTTCTCCAGCACGACGACGCGGACGCCGGCGGCGGCGAGATCGCCGGCGAGCAGCAGCCCGGTGGGGCCGGCTCCGACGACCAGGACGTCTGCGGTGTGTTCGGGGCGAGCGGGCATGGCGGACATGGCTGACTCCCGAGGGACGGCCGCTGGGCGGCTGCGCGGGCACGGTGCTGTGCCTACTGCCAGTGGACACCCGGCAACGGGCTATGTCAACGCCCGTTGAATTAATGCGCCCCCGCTTCTTCCCGCACCCCCCAGGGCGTGTCCGATGGGTCAGTGCGGGCCCCGCGGCGTCTGGCGCTGGGGGCACCTCCTGGGGGCACCCCCAGCGGTAGCTGGGGGAGGTAGCTGGGGGCATCGCGGGGCCTGCGCCGACCCACGGGGCAGGCCCTAGGCCGGAACCGCCGCGTCCAGGAAGGGCTCCGCCACCTGCCTCCAGCTCTCCGGCCGCTCGTAGTGGACGAGGTGCCCCGCGTCGGGGATCTCCGCGTACTGCCCGCGCGGCAGGACCCGGACCATCTCCTGGGCCTCGGCACGCCCCAGGGCGCCGTCCAGGCCGCGCACGACCAGCGTCGGGCACGCCACCATGGCCAGCTCCTCCCAGTGCGCGTCATGCGCGTAGGCCTCGCGCGCGGCCAGCATCTGGCGGCGGAAGAACAACGGCCGCCAGCCGTCGGCCCGCTCGGCCATCACCTCGGCGTAGAAGTCGCCCCGGGCCGGAGCGGGCTTCTCCAGCGTCGGATCCTCCTCGCCGAACCACTTGCGCACGTCCGCGAGCGTCGCGAACGGGACCGGCCAGGAGCGGAACCACTCCGTCCACTGGCGCTGGGTGGCCGCGCCCAGGGCGGAGGCCCGCATGTCCAGGATGACCAGCGCCCGCACCAGCTCGGGGTGCCGGGCGGCCAGCTGCCAGGCCGTGAGGGCGCCCATGGCGTGGCCGACGAGGGTGACGGGCGCCAGGCCGAGCTGCTCGATGGCGGCCACCGCATCGGCCACATAGGCCTCGCGGACGTACGGACCGCCGACCGGCTTGTCGCTGCGGCCGTGGCCCCGCTGGTCCAGGGCCACCGTGCGGTGGCGCGGGGAGAGCCAGCGGCCGGTCTCCGTCCAGTGCGCGGCGCGGCCCAGCAGGCCGTGGAGCAGGAGCACTCCGCCAGGACCCCGGCCGCCGGCCCCGGCCGCCGCCGGGTCGGCGAACTCCCAGGCGGCAAGCCGCACTCCGCCGCTTCCGCTCACCTCGATACGCCGCACCATGACTCCTGGCACCTCGCTTCTCCCCCGAGCAGCTCCACCTGAACCGGCAGCCTGACTGGCAGCTTCACTTTATTGAACGTCCATTCGAATACACGGTTACGACGCGCAACACCCCTCGTTCGAGTGACCGGGCGGCAGGATTGGCCGTCTGCACCACGGGGAGGAATCGACCTGGGCGCGGACCGCTCGGGGAAGAAGGTCCGCGCGGCGCACCCTGGGAGCTCGGGGCTCCGGGTCGCCACGGGGGATTACGGGGAGGTGGGGCCCCGGCAGCCCGACAGGGCGCCGGGGCCCTTCGTCGTGCAGGCGGGCGGCGGCATACGGAGCATCGGAACGCCCCAGCGGCCTCATCGGACCCAAGCCCCCTCCCCCGGTCGGCGGCGCGCGTGTGCATATGCCTCAGCGCCAGCCTGGCACGGCTCGGGCCCGGGCGCGCCGATTCCGCCGACTCCGGGCGGAAAGAGGGGGAGTTGATCGGAAGGGGCGGCATCTGCCGCCCCTGGGGACACCCCCGGATACGGCCGGGGGGAGCGTCGGGTCAGCGCTTGGCGACGAAGACGTGCGAGGCGATGTCCGGCTCCAGCTCGGCGGCCTCGCCGCTGCTGCCCACCATCACCCCGCCGGGGGACTCCGTCACACTGACGACCGCGCCCGGCTGCACCCCGGCGCGGCGCAGCGTGTACATCAGCTGGGCGTCCGTCTGGATCGGCTCGCCGATGCGGCGGACGACCACGGTCTTGCCCTCGGTGCCGGGCTCCAGCTCCATCAGGCTGACCATGCCGGCGTTGAGGAACGGATCGGCCTCGGCCTTCTCCCCCAGCTCCTCCAGGCCCGGGATCGGGTTGCCGTAGGGCGACTCCGTCGGATGCCGCAGGAGCTCCAGCACCCGGCGCTCGACGGCCTCGCTCATCACGTGCTCCCAGCGGCAGGCCTCGGCGTGCACCTGCTCCCACTCCAGGCCGATCACATCGACGAGCAGGCACTCCGCCAGCCGGTGCTTGCGCATCACGCGCGTGGCCAGGCGGCGGCCCTCCTCGGTGAGCTCCAGGTGGCGGTCCCCGGCGACCGTCACCAGCCCGTCGCGCTCCATGCGGGCCACGGTCTGGCTCACCGTCGGGCCGCTCTGGTCGAGCCGCTCGGCGATGCGGGCGCGCATGGGGACCACACCTTCCTCTTCCAGCTCAAGGATGGTGCGGAGATACATCTCCGTGGTGTCGATCAGTCCGGACATGCGTGCCCCTCGATAAGTAGTGCGCTGGCCTGGCCCTGGACTCAATTCTGACGCATACCACCGACAAGGGTGCCGCGTACGGCCCCGCCGGGGCCGCCCCGTATTGACAGGGCGCCGGTGCAGACCGCAACGTGATCCGCGCGCCCCCGACGCACAAGGAGTCCCTGAGCGATGAGCGAGCACCAGTTGGCCGGGCAGTTCCTCGACGCCGCGATCGGACTGCTCCAGCGGGTGCGCGACGAGGAGGCCGGGGCGATCGCCGCGGCCGGTTCCCTGATCGCCGACACGGTCGAGGCGGGCGGACGGCTGTTCGTCTTCGGCGCCGGCCACTCCTCGCTGCCGGCACAGGACGTGGTCTACCGGGCGGGCGGCCTCGCCCTGATGAACCTCCTGTCCGTGCCGGGGGCCGTGGGCGTGGACGTGATGCCGGCGACGCTCGGCAGCGCGCTCGAACGGGTGGACGGGCTCGCCGGTGCCGTCCTCGACACGAGTCCGGCACAGCCGGGCGACCTGCTGATCGTCATCTCGCTGTCCGGGCGGAACTCGCTGCCGGTGGAGATGGCCATGAACGCCCGGGCGCTCGGACTGAAGGTCGTCGGCCTGACGTCGCTGGCGTACGCGGAGGAGACGAAGTCCCGGCACGTGTCCGGGACGTTCCTCAAGGACCACTGCGACGTCGTCATCGACAGCAAGGTGGCGCCTGGCGATGCCGAGCTCTCTGCCGAGGGCGTCGGGGGGCGGTTCGGGCCTGCGTCCACCGTTGTCGCCAGCGCGGCTCTGCAGGCCATCGTGGCGTCCGCCACCGGAGAGCTTGCCGCGCGGGGTGTCAATCCGCCGGTGCTTCGCTCCGGCAACGTCGATGGGGGGCACGAGTGGAACGGCCGGGTACTGGCCGAGTACAGAGACCGGATCTTCTTCCGGTACTGATTCGACTGCGGGTCGTCTGTGGCTGATCGCGCCCACGAGTAACAGCCCCGCCCCCCCTTACGGGGCGCCCAGTTCCCCCGCCAGGTCCACCGAGGCCGCCACCCGGGACGCGATGTCCTCCGCGTACATCGCGTCCGCCCGGTCGAACGCCCTGCGGGACGCGCCGCGCAGGAACGTCACCACCCCGACCGTCCTGCCGCGGCTCCGCAGTGCCGTCGACAGGGCGTGGCGTGTGCCGTCCGGCCACTTGCGGGCCGCCGCCCAGTCCTCCGTGCGGTCCGAGGCCGCGCGGACCGAGCCGCAGCGTTCGACCGCCTGGAGGGCCGGGTGGCCGTCCATGTACGGGACCGGCAGGCCGCCGCCCGGCGGGGGCGTCTGGCCGGGGGCGCCGGCCGGCGTGGCCGCGGCGCGGACCAGCCGGATCGGGCCGTCCGGTGCGGCCCCGTCGTCCGTCAGCAGGTCGATCAGGGCGTGGTCCGCGAAGCCGGCCAGCGCGAAGTCCATGTAGAGCGCCGCCGCCTCCATCGGGTCCTCGCACTCCGCCACCGCGCGCCCCGCGCGGTGCAGCTGGCTGCCCCGGAACCGCAGCCTGGCGCTCTCCTGTTCGGCGAGCCGCGTCTTGGTGACGTCCAGGAAGAGCCAGGCCACTCCGAGCGGCACCGGTTCCTCCGCCAGCGGGGTGGCCAGGCGCAGGAACCCCGAGCGCCAGCAGCGCCGCTCCGGCACCGGGGCTCCCCGGTCGCCCCGCAGCGTCACCCACAGGTCCGTCGGCGCGGGCGGCGCGCCCGCGGCGAGGACGTGCTGGAGGGCGCCCTCCAGGTCCTCCACGCCCTGTTCGAGCAGTTCCCCCAGCGGCCGGCCCAGCAGGGCCGTGCGGCTCGTCCGCAGCGCCCGCGCGGCGTGCGCGTTGGCCAGCGCGGGCCTCAGGTCCGCGTCGACCAGCACCACGCCCCAGGACGCCTCGCCGAACAGCGCCTCACTGAGGGCGACCGAGCGCTCCAGGTCGATCTGCGTGTGCACTTCGCTGAACGCGCAGTACACACCGGCCGGTCTGCCGTCCGCGCCGTGCACCACGGAGGACTGCACGCGGACGAGGATCCGGCCGCCCTCTTTGGTCAGCAGGGCGAATTCGTCGACCTGCCGGCCCTGCGCCTTCATCGCACCGAGCAGCCGGGCGGTCACTTCTTCCGCATCCGCGTCGCGCACCGCCCAGCCCGCCAGCCCGCACCGTCCGACGGCTTCTTCCGCGGTCCAGCCGAGTATCCGCTCGGCCTCGCGGTTCCAGTGCGTCACCGTGCCGTTCGCGTCGATGGCGAACAGCGCGGCGTCCATGCCGTCGAGGAGCGCGACGAGAAGGTCGTGGTCGTCGCTGTCGGAGGCGGCTGCGGCAGGGCCTGAGGAATGTGGAACGGTCACGGGGTACCCCCTGCTGGACGCGTCTGCATGTCCTGCACGACGGGTCATTCAACTCGACCGTGACGGACACCGCGCCGTCTTCCGTGAAATCCGTTCACGGGAAAAACCGGTTGTGACCCCGCCGGGGGCGTTCCTAGGCTGTGGGGCACACGAGAAGGGAGGTGGTTCGGGACATGGTTTACATCCGGACGCGTGAGGTGACTGCGGGCTAGCGCCCGTCGTCGCGCAGAGCGCAATGCCGGCGTTGCCGGCCAATCCCAGGCAGTCACCCGATCCGTGGGCCGCCGAGTCGTCCGCTCGGCACCGCCGCGCCGCAAGGCGCGGCGGTCACCGGCCCACGGATCGTCTGCGTTGCGGCACCCTCACGGGCAGAGCCGTTCGACGCGCCAGCCGCCGCCCTCCGTGCGCACGTACCGCAGCCGGTCGTGCAGCCGGTGCTCGCGCCCCTGCCAGAACTCCACGGTCTCCGCGGTCACCCGGAAGCCGCCCCACTGCGGCGGCACCGGCACCGGCTCGCCCTCGGGGAAGCGGGCGGCGGTGCGTTCGTAGGCCTCGTCGATCTCGGCGCGCGAGGCGGCCACCGTCGACTGGGCGCTGGCCCAGGCACCGATCTGCGAACCGTGCGGCCGGGAGCGGAAGTAGGCGGCCGTCTCCTCCGGCGCCACCCGGGCGGCGGTACCGGTCACGATGACCTGGCGGGCCATCGGGTGCCAGGGGAAGAGCAGGGAGACGTGGGCGTTCTCCGCGATCTCCCGGGCCTTGCGGGAGCCGTAGTTGGTGTAGAAGACGAAGCCGTGGTCGTCGTAGGCCTTGAGCAGGACCGTCCGGGAGCTGGGCCGTCCGGCGGCGTCCGCCGTGGAGACGATCATGGCGTTGGGCTCGTGCAGCCCGCTCGCGGCGGTCTGCGCGAACCAGCGGCCGAACTGCTCGTACGGGCCGGCGGCCAGGTCCTCCTCCACGAGGCCGGTGGACCGGTACTGCGCGCGCATGGCGGCGGGATCGAGATCATCGGCATGGGACACGGGCTCATCCTGCCGGACGGGCCGAGCCCGGGGAAGGCGGAGGGGCGTCGAGCTTGCCCCGCACCGCCCGTTCCAAACCTCCGGGTCCTGGAAAGGGGCGTGTGCCGGACATCACCTTCCCCCGCGCGCGGCGAACCCCCAGAATCACGCAGAGGACAGCTGTGCCACATCCGCCTCACCGGCTGTCGATTCCGGCCCGGAGCGGAGCAGGCCTTCTGCGGAGGCCGGGTGAAGAACCGGGTGAAGTACAGCCGCACGGGGCATGACCGGGTTGACCGAAACGGACCGCGAGCCGCGCCACGCAGCCGCGTATCCCGCTCGGCACCGCCAGAAGCAGACCACAGCAGACATTCTTTGACCATCGGCCGGAGATCCCGCCGGACGGTCAGCAGTCGCTTGTCGAACACATCATGAGGAGCCGCCTGATGTCCGACTTCGTACCCGGACTCGAGGGAGTCGTCGCGTTCGAAACGGAGATCGCCGAACCCGACAAGGAAGGCGGCTCGCTCCGCTACCGAGGCGTCGACATCGAGGACCTGGTCGGCCACGTGTCCTTCGGGAACGTCTGGGGCCTGCTGGTCGACGGCTCCTTCAACCCGGGACTGCCGCCGGCCGAGCCCTTCCCCATCCCGGTCCACTCCGGTGACATCCGGGTCGACGTGCAGTCGGCCCTCGCGATGCTCGCGCCCGTGTGGGGCCTCAAACCGCTGCTGGACATCGACGAGGCCACCGCCCGCGACAACCTCGCCCGGGCGGCCGTCATGGCCCTGTCGTACGTCGCCCAGTCGGCCCGCGGCCAGGGACTGCCGATGGTGCCGCAGCGCGAGATCGACAAGGCGGACACGGTGGTCGAGCGCTTCATGAAGCGCTGGCGCGGCGAGCCCGACCCGCGGCACGTCAAGGCCGTCGACGCGTACTGGACCTCGGCCGCCGAGCACGGCATGAACGCCTCCACCTTCACCGCCCGCGTCATCGCCTCCACCGGCGCGGACGTGGCGGCCGCGCTCTCCGGCGCCGTCGGCGCCATGTCCGGCCCGCTGCACGGCGGGGCGCCCTCCCGCGTCCTCGGCATGATCGAGGAGATCGAGCGCACGGGCGACGCCACGGCCTACGTCAAGGCCGCCCTGGACAAGGGCGAGCGCCTGATGGGCTTCGGCCACCGCGTCTACCGCGCCGAGGACCCCCGCGCCCGCGTCCTGCGCCGCACGGCCAAGGAGCTGGCCGCCCCGCGGTACGAGGTCGCCGAGGCGCTGGAGAAGGCGGCGCTGGAGGAGCTGCACAACCGCCGCCCGGACCGGGTCCTGGCGACCAACGTGGAGTTCTGGGCGGCCATCGTCCTGGACTTCGCGGAGGTCCCGGCGCACATGTTCACCTCGATGTTCACCTGCGCCCGCACGGCGGGCTGGAGCGCGCACATCCTGGAGCAGAAGCGCACGGGCCGCCTCGTGCGCCCCACGGCCCGCTATGTGGGCCCGGGGCCGCGCGACCCGCGCGAGATCGAGGGCTACGCCGACATCACGGTGTGAGCAGGCGTGTGCGGGGCGCGGCACACCGCGCCCCGCACACGGGCCCGGCGGTGTCCGTGGTGCGTGCTGACCCATCGGACACGCCCTGAGGCCCCTATCCGCCGTTCCCCAGCACCCCGTCCAGGATCCGCACCCACTGCGCCACCACCCGTTCCCGGCGCGCCCCGTCGTCCGTCAGCAGGGTCGCCAGGCCCAGCCCCCGTGCCATGTCCAGCAGGCCCTGCACCGTCTCCCGCACCCCCGGTACCGACTCGTCCGCGCCGAGCAGTTCCACCGCCATGCGGTGGACCTCGCGGCCCACCTTGGCCTCCAACACCGTGACGCGCGGGCGCAGTTGTTCCTCGTACGACGCCGCGACCCACAGCTGCAGCGCGGCGCGGAACAGGGGGCCCGTGTAGAGGGCGACCAGTTCGGAGACCACCGCCGTGCGGCAGGCGGGGCCGCGCAGGGCGCGCAGGGCCGCCGAGCGTTCCTCGGCCACGTACTCCACCGCCGCCGTGAACAGGTCCTCGCGCGTGCGGAAGTGGTGCTGGGCCGCGCCCCGCGACACCCCCGCCCGCTCCGCGACGACCGCCACCGTGGAGCCCGACCAGCCGTGTTCGGCCAGGCAGGCGATCGCGGCCTGGAGCAGGCGCTGCCGGGTGAGGCGGCTGCGGTCCTGCTTGGGTGCGGTCACTGCAGCCATGCGGGGTCCCGCCGTTCCAGGAAGGCCGTCATGCCCTCGCGGGCCTCGGCCGAGGCGAACAGCCGCGCCGACAGGGCGACGAGGGCCGCCTCGTCGCGGTCGAAGGCGCGCCGCACCTGCGCCGTGGCCAGTCTCTTGGACTCGGCCAGGCCCTGCGGGGAGCCGCGGCGCAGGCCGTCGAGGACGGGGACGAGTGCGGCGTCCACGTCGTCCGCGACCACGCTCACGAGGCCGATACGGGCCGCCTCCGCCGCGCTGAACCGTTCGCCGGTGAGGTAGTAGCGGGACACGGCCCGCGGTTCGAGGCGGGGCAGCAGCGGCAGCGAGATCACCGCGGGCGCCAGACCGAGCCGGGCCTCGGTGAAGGCGAAGGACGTGTCCGTCCGGGCCGCGGTGATGTCGCAGGCCCCCAACAGCCCGATCCCCCCGCCCCGTACGTGCCCGGTGACCCGGGCGACGACGGGCTTGGGCAGCTCGACGATGCTGCGCAGCAGCCGGGCCATCCCGTCGGGGCCCGTGGGCACCCGGTCGCGCAGGTCCGCCCCGGCGCAGAACGTGGTGCCGGTGTGGGTGAGGACGACGGCGCGGGTGCCGGGGTGCGCCGCCGCCCGGGAGAGCTCCTCGTGCAGCTCCGCCACCAGGCGGGCGGAGAGGGCGTTGCGGTTGTGCGGTGAGTCGAGCGTCAGCGTCGTGACGCCCTGCTCGTACGCACGGCGGACCACCGGCATGATCGAACCATCCTTTCCGGACAGGGACTTCAGTAGGACTTGGGGAGGCCCAGCGTCCGGTGCGAGACGTAGTTGAGGATCATCTCGCGGCTGACCGGGGCGACCCGCGCCACCCGCGACGCCGTGATCAGCGCCGCCAGGCCGAACTCCTTCGTGAGGCCGTTGCCGCCGAGCGTGTGCACGGCCTGGTCGACGGTGCGGACGGCCGCCTCCGCCGCGGCGTACTTGGCCATGTTGGCGGCCTCGCCCGCGGCCTCGTCGTCCCCGGAGTCGTAGAGGTACGCGGCCTTGTACATCATCAGCCGCGCCAGTTCGGTCTCGATGTGCGCCTGGGCGAGCGGATGGGCGATGGCCTGGTGGGCGCCGATCGGCTCGTCCCACACCTGCCGGACCCGTGCATAGCCGACGGCCCGGGCGAGCGCGTACCGGGCCATGCCGATCGCGAACGCCGCGGTCATGATGCGCTCGGGGTTGAGGCCGGCGAAGAGCTGCTGCAGCCCGGCGTCCTCGTCGCCGACGAGGGCGGAGGCGGGCAGCCGGACGTCGTCGAGGACGAGCTCGAACTGCTTCTCCGGGGCGGCCAGTTCCATGGGGATCGGGCGGCGGACGAACCCCGGGGCGTCGCGTTCGACGACGAACAGGCAGGGCTTGAGCCGGCCCGTCCGGGCGTCCTCGGTGCGCCCGACGACGAGGGTCGCGTCGGCGATGTCCGCACCGGAGATGAAGACCTTGCGTCCCGTGAGGATCCAGTCGTCGCCGTCGCGGCGGGCGGTGGTGGTGAGCCGGTGGGAGTTCGACCCGGCGTCCGGCTCGGTGATCCCGAAGGCCATGCGGAGGGTGCCGGCGGCCAGACCGGGCAGCCAGCGGCGCTTCTGCCCGTCGGTGCCGAAGCGGGCGATCACGGTGCCGCAGATGGCGGGCGAGACGACGAGCAGGAGCAGCGGGCAGCCTGCGGCGCCCAGTTCCTCCAGGACGATCGCCAGCTCGGTGATGCCGCCGCCCCCGCCGCCGTACTCCGCAGGGATGTTGACGCCGAGGTAGCCACATTTGCCTGCCTCGGCCCACAGTTCGTCGGTGGTGCCGCCGCTACGCGCGGCGGCGGCGAAGTAGTCGTGGCCGTAGCGGGCTGCGAGGGCGGCGACGGCGGTGCGCAGGGCGCGTTGTTCGTCGGTCTCGATGAGGGTCATCAGACCTCCTTCTCCGTGACGACTGGCTCCTTGACGGCTGACTCCGTGACGGCTGACTCCGTGACGACTGCGAGGACCTCCCCGACCTCGACCTGCCGGCCGGGGACCACGTGCAGGGCGGTGAGCGTGCCGGAAGCCGGTGCGGCGATGCGGTGCTCCATCTTCATGGCCTCCAGCCAGAGCAGGGCCTGTCCGGCCTGCACGGGCCCGCCCACGGCGATGTCCCCGGCCACCCGGACGACCGTGCCCGGCATGGGGGCGAGCAGCGAGCCGGACTCCCGCGGGGCGACGGGTTCGGGGAAACGGGGCAGAGCGGTGAGGGCGTGGGGGCCTGCATGGATGCGCGGACCGTATGCCGATACTGCGAACGGACGCCGTACGCCGTCGACTTCGAGGACGATGCGACCGGGTGCGGAGTGCAGCAGGCGGACGCCGTCGAAGCCCTCGGCGGCGAGCCCGCCGTTGCGGGTGATGCGGTAGCGGATCTCGTGCTCTGCGCCGTCCGGATCGGAGCGGTAGCGCTTGACCTGCGGCTGGGAGGGCAGGTTGCGCCAGGCGCCGAAGCGGTGGCGGCCCTGAGCGTCGGCGAGGGCGGCGGCCAGGGCGGCGAGCCGGGCCCCCTCACGCGGGGCGGCGAGCCCGGACAGGTGCCGGTCGTAGAAGCCGGTGTCCATGCGGGCGGCCGCGAACTCCGGGTGGCGGAGGGAGCGCACGAGGAGGTCGCGGTTGGTGAACGGGCCGTGGATCTCGGCGCGTTCCAGCGCCGCCGCCAGCAGGCGGACGGCCTCCGGCCGGCTGGGCGCCCAGGCGGTCAGTTTGGCCAGCAGCGGGTCGTAGTGGGGCGTGACCGTGCCGCCGTCGGCGATCCCCGCATCGGTGCGTACCGCGCCGTCGGCGGGGACGCGGAGCCGGTGCACCGTCCCCGTCCGCGGCTGCCACCCCCGCCCCGGGTCCTCCGCGTACAGCCGCGCCTCGACCGCGTGCCCGCGCGGCTCCGGCGGCCCCTCCGGGTCCAGCCGGCCGCCCTCCGCCACGCGGATCTGCAGGGCCACCAGGTCGACGCCGTACACGCGTTCCGTGACCGGATGCTCCACCTGGAGCCGGGTGTTCATCTCCAGGAAGTACGGACGGCCGTCCTGACCGACCAGGAACTCCACCGTCCCCGCGCTCACATAGCCCACCGCCCGCGCCGCGGCCGTCGCCGCCTCCGCGAGCTCCGCGCGCAGGGCGTCCGGCAGGGCGGGCGCGGGGGCCTCCTCGATCACCTTCTGGTGGCGGCGCTGCAGCGAGCAGTCCCGCGTCCCCAGGGTCCACACCGTGCCGTGGGCGTCCGCGAGGACCTGCACCTCCACGTGCCGCCCGCCCTCCACGTACGGCTCCGCGAAGACCTCGCCGTCCCCGAAGGCGGCCTCCGCCTCCGCCCGCGCCGAGGCCGACTCGCCCGGCAGGTAGGCGAGTTCGCGCACCACCCGCATCCCGCGCCCGCCGCCCCCGGCCGCCGCCTTGAGCAGCAGCGGCAGGTCGGCGGCGGTGGCCCGTTCGGGGGCGACGGGCGACAGGAGCGGCACCCCGGCCTCCGCCATGATCCGTTTGGCGTGCGTCTTGGAGGCCATCGCGGCGATGGCCTCCGGCGGCGGCCCGATCCACAGCAGCCCCGCGTCCGCCACGGCGCGCGCGAACGCGGCGCTCTCGGACAGGAATCCGTACCCCGGGTGCACGGCGTCCGCGCCCGCGGCGAGGGCGGCACGGACGATCAGGTCGCCGCGCAGGTACGTGTCCGCGGGCGCCGCCCCGCGCAGCCGCACCGCGCGGTCAGCCTCCCGGACGTGCAGGGACTCCGCGTCCGGGTCCGCGTACACGGCCACCGTGCCGATGCCCAGCTCCCGGCAGGTGCGGAAGATGCGGCAGGCGATCTCGCCCCGGTTGGCGACGAGTACAGACGCAATCATCTTTGCCTCACATCTCTCTGCCCCACATCGCTTTGCCTCACATCCGGAAGACACCGAAACCGCCCCGCGCCCCCTCGACCGGTGCCGTGTGGATCGCGGACAGGCAGATCCCCAGCACGGTGCGCGTGTCGCGCGGGTCGATCACCCCGTCGTCGTACAGCCGCCCGGAGAGGAACGCGGGCAGCGACTCCGACTCGATCTGCTGCTCCACCACGGCCCGCAGCCCCGCGTCGGCCTCCTCGTCGTACGGCTGCCCCTTCGCCGCCGCCGACGCCCGCGCCACGATCGACAGCACTCCGGCGAGCTGCTGCGGCCCCATCACGGCCGACTTGGCGCTCGGCCAGGAGAACAGGAACCGCGGGTCGTAGGCCCGGCCGCACATCCCGTAGTGCCCGGCCCCGTACGAGGCGCCCATCAGCACGGACAGGTGCGGCACCCGGGAGTTCGACACCGCGTTGATCATCATGGCGCCGTGCTTGACGATGCCGCCCTGCTCGTAGGCGCGGCCCACCATGTAGCCGGTGGTGTTGTGCAGGAAGACGAGCGGGATGTCGCGCTGATTGGCCAGCTGGATGAACTGCGCTGCCTTCTGCGACTCTTCGCTGAAGAGCACGCCCTGCGTATTGGCCAGAATGCCGACGGGATATCCGTGGAGCTCCGCCCAGCCGGTCGTCAGGCTCGTGCCGTAGAGCGGCTTGAACTCGTCGAAATCCGAGCCGTCGACGATGCGGGCGACGACCTCGCGGGGGTCGAAGGGGATTTTGACGTCGCCCGGGACGACGCCCAGCAGTTCGTCCTCGTCGTACAACGGCGGTGGGGCGGGCGGCGGATCCGGGTGCACCTTGCGCCAGTTGAGCCGGGCGACGATGCGGCGGGTCTGTCGCAGCGCATCGGTCTCGTCGACCGCGAAATAGTCGGCGAGGCCGGAGGTGCGGGCGTGCATGGCGGCGCCGCCGAGCGACTCGTCGTCGCTCTCCTCGCCCGTGGCCATCTTCACCAGGGGCGGGCCGCCGAGGAAGACCTTGGCCCGGTCCTTCACCATGACGACGTGGTCGGACATTCCGGGGACGTACGCGCCGCCCGCCGTCGAATTGCCGAACACCACGGCCACCGTGGGGATTCCGGCCGCGGAGAGCCGGGTGAGATCCTTGAAGAGCGCCCCGCCGGGGATGAAGATCTCCTTCTGCGAGGGCAGATCGGCGCCGCCGGACTCGACGAGCCCGATGAGCGGCAGCCGGTTGGCGTGGGCGATCTCGTGGGCCCGCAGGGCCTTCTTCAACGTCCAGGGATTGCTCGCCCCGCCGCGCACGGTCGGGTCGTTGGCGGTGATGACGCATTCGACACCCTCGACGACGCCGATGCCGGTGACCATCGAGGCTCCGACCGCGTATTCACTGCCCCAGGCGGCGAGCGGGGAGAGTTCGAGGAAGGGCGTGTCCGGGTCGACGAGCAGTTCGATCCGCTCCCGGGCGAGCAGTTTGCCGCGGGCCCGGTGCCGGGCGGTGTATTTCTCCCCGCCACCGGCGAGAGCCTTCGCGTGCTCGGCGTCCAACGCGGCGAGTTTCTCCAGCATGGCGGCGCGGTGGGCGGCGAATTCGGGGGTGCCGGCATCAAGGGCCGAATCGAGCACCGTCACGGCAGCACCTCCTCCGGTATCTCCAGATGGCGGGCGCGCAGCCACTCCCCCACGGCCTTGGCCTGCGGGTCGAAGCGGGCCTGCGCGGCGACGCCCTCGCCGAGCAGGCCGTCGACGACGAAGTTGAGGGCGCGGAGGTTGGGCAGGACGTGCCGCTCGACGGGCAATGCGGCCGTTTCGGGGAGGAGTTGCCGGAACCGTTCGACGGTGAGCTCGTGGGCGAGCCAGCGCCATGCGGTCTCGTCCCGTACCCAGACGCCCACGTTGGCGCTGCCGCCCTTGTCCCCGCTGCGCGCCCCGGCGACGAGCCCGAGCGGCGCCCGGCGGGTGGGCCCGGGAGGGAGCGGCTCGGGTAACGCGTCCTGCACGGGCAGCCCGCGGAACTCCCGCACGGGCGCCGGGAGTACGGGCACCCGGGTGCCGTCCGGCAGCACGGCGACGTGCCGCACGCTCTCCGCATCGGCGTACGCCGCCTCGAACACCCCGTACACCGCGCCGTTCCCGGGCGGGGCCGTGAGGTGGAACCCGGGGTACGAGGCCAGGGCCAGCTCCACGGCCGCGGCACCGACCGCCCGGCCGACGGTCTCCGGGTCCCGGTCGCGCACGACGAGCCGCAGCAGCGCACTCGCCTCCTCCTGCACGGGTGCGTCGGCGTGATCGGTACGGGCGAGGGTCCAGCGGATTCCGGCGGGCCGCCGGTCTCCGAGGGCCGCTTCGAGCTGCTCCTGCGCCAACTGCGCCTTCTCCTCGACGTCGAGCCCGGTCAGCACGAAGACGACCTCGTTGCGCCAGCCGCCCGCCCGGGTCAGCCCGACCTTGAGCGTGTCCGGCGGCCGCTCACCGCGCACACCGCTGACGCGCACCCGGTCCGGCCCGTCCTGCGCGAGCCGGACGGTGTCCAGCCGGGCGGTCGTATCGGGCCCGGGGTAGCGCGCCCCGGCCGTCTCGTAGAGCAGCTGCGCGGTGACCGTGCCGACCGTGACCGCACCGCCGGTGCCGGGGTGTTTGGTGATGACGGCCGAGCCGTCGGCGTGGATCTCGGCGAGGGGGAAGCCGGGGCGGCGGACGTCGTACTCGCGGAAGAAGGCGTAGTTGCCGCCCGTCGCCTGGGTCCCGCATTCGAGGACGTGCCCGGCGACGACGGCGCCGGCGAGCGGGTCCAGGTCCTCGGCACACCACCCGAAGTGCGCGGCGGCGGGCCCGCTGACGAGGGCCGCGTCGGTCACCCGGCCGGTGACGACGACATCGGCCCCGGCCCGCAGGCACTCGGCGATCCCGGCGCCGCCGAGGTAGGCGTTGGCGGTGATGACCCCCTTGCCCCAGCGCTCGCGCTCGGCACTCAGATCGTCACCGGTCACGTGCGCAACGCGCACGGGCACCCCGAGCCGCTCGGCGAGGTCACCGATCCGCTCGGCGAGCCCGGCGGGGTTGAGCCCCCCGGCGTTCGTCACGATCTTGACGCCCCGCTCGACGGCGAGCCCCAGCGTCTCTTCGAGCTGCCGGAGAAAGGTCCGGGCGTACCCGGCGCCCGAGTCCTTCAGCCGGTCGCGGCCGAGGATCAGCATGGTCAGCTCGGCGAGATAGTCCCCGGTGACGACGTCGAGGGGGCCGCCGGTGAGCATCTCGCGGAGCGCGGAGAACCGGTCCCCGTAGAAACCGGAGGCGTTCCCGATACGGAGCGGGGGCGGAGGCGGGAACAGGCGCGCCGGCAGCGGTGGTCGCGTTGATCGCGGCGCTCGCGATGGCGTTGACGCGGACATGCGAAGGAGGGTGGCAGGGTCCGGGGAAACAAGCAAGCATGCTTGAACGGTTTTCGGCCGGGGGCGGGGTGCTGGTTACGTTTGGCCCTGCAGGCAGCAGCCAGAGGTGAGGAGCCCCACGAGTGTCCGACCTGGACTTCTACGTTCACGCAGCTACCCGTGGCAACGTCCTGGGAGCGGGAATCGACACCGAACCCGGCGCCTGGCAGGCGGTGTTGGGGCCCAGCTACGTCGACTTCCCCGGCGGAGGCGCCGTGCTGCGGGACTACGGACTCGTGGAAGCCTCCTTCGCGCCGACGCCGGAGGGCACGGCGACGTGTTTCGGATTCGGCGTGAAGGCACACCGACTGATCCACGGCGAGGTCGACGACACGGTGCCGAAGCCGCTGATCCGCGAATACGGCACATTCGCACCGCGCGTCCGCTTCGAGGAACTGCGGGCCGGCATCGAAGCGTTGGGCTGCTCACTCGAAGTCGAGGACGAGGCACACGACATGTGCCGCTATCGCGTCCGGGAGTCCGGCGCCCGGATTCACGTCATCGTCGACCCGGACCCGTACGGGAGCGGCGACCACGATCCGGACGATCCGGAAGAGCAGCAGGCAGGCGACGTGTGGTCGATAGACGTCTCGCCGGCTTGGTGGGGGCCGCACTGACGAAGGGCCTGTCGCACGGCGCTTCCGGCAGTCCAAATCCTCACTGCAGCGGGCTCGTGTTGAAGATTTGGACTGTCGGAAGGGCAGCTTCCGGATGACAGCGGTTGGCGGCACGACGACAGCTCAGTCGAAATGCCCTGCCTTGAGCCCTTCGAGTAAGCCGCGTATGCGTGTTCCGCTGGCCGCTATCACCACGTCGGGGGCGTCGCTCTCGCGTATCACGATCTCGCCGTGACGGCGGCCGACTTCAACACACTCGTCCCGGTCTCCGGAGAAGGACGACTTCCGCCAGGCGATCTCAGACATCATCCGATTCCTTCACAGTTCGCCAGCAACCTTGCCAAGGAAATCTCGTGAACCCTCGACGTCGAGGGCAACATCTTCAGCACGCCGGAAGATGCCTCGATAGTCCTCCAGGTGCGTTTCCGAGTGCAGGAAGAGCGATCCGTGAGCAGTATCGACCTGCACGGTGTCCAGGGATGGCACCACACCTGCGGCGTGGGCAGCGCAGCTGTTGGCACCCGGGTAGCCGCCGACCGCGAACGGGATCACTCGAATCGTGACGCCACTTTCCTCGCTCAACTCGATCAGCCGCTCCAGCTGTCGACGATGCGCGCCGGCGTCCGCATAACGCATCCGCAGAGCGGCCTCATGAATGATGAACTTGGTGGGCGTAGCCCCTCCTCCGCGCTCCATCACGCACTTTCGCTGCATCCGGAACGAGACACGGCGTCTGACATCGATCGGAGCCAACTTCGGTACCGCGAGCCGGAACACCGCCTGCGCGTATTCTTCGGTCTGCAGCAGACCCGGGATGTAGATCACCTGCATGTACGCGAGGGCAAGCGCACGGTATTCGAGCTCCGCAAGGTCGAGCAGGCTCGTAGGCAAGGTTCCCCGGCGCTCCTCCCACCAACCCTTGCCGCGCTCCACAGCCATGCTCACCAGCGCATTGACAAGTGCGGGATCCGTACACGCATAGATGGCGGCCAATGCTCTGACCCGTTCGGCGCTGAGCCCGAGCCGACCGGCCTCCACGTTACTGATCCGTGTGCGATCGGCACCAAACTCCTTGCCCGCTTGAGCAACTGAAAGCCCTGCGCGCTCCCGCAGCTTGCGCAGCTCCGCACCCAGGCGTTGCTGCCGCGCAGTGGGGACTGCCCTCGGCAGCATGCGGCTCCTCCCAGCTCGATCGGCCCAGTCTTGCGCGTAACGGTTCCACGGGTCCACTCGTTGCATGAGATACGCGACCAGGTTGCACAGGTTCACCTGACATCGCTACGGTCCTCGCACTCCCACGTAGCACGTCAGGAAAACCGAAGTGCGGCCGCTGGACCGGCAGTTGAGGTATGCCCTCAGAGGCCGGGCCACGGATGGCGTGAGGCGTGGACACCAACCGTGCGGGGAGACGACCCATGCGTACCGCCACACTCGACAGTCCTGGCCGGCTCTATGAAATGTCTGTTCCATCAGCCCCCACCTCGGCCCGGCTGGCCCGGCACTTCGTTGCCGGAGCGCTGGAGGCGTCAGGCCATCCCTCACTCGTCGACAACGCCCGCGTCTGCGTGTCCGAGCTGGTGACGAACGTATGGCGCCACGCACGGGTCGACTGCTTCGAGCTGGAGTGCATCGTCGGGGTGACTCGTGCGCGAATCTCCGTGTGCGACGGGGACATCACAAGATGGTGGGCCCATCCAGAGGCAACGGCGAAGCAGGAGGAAAGCGGCCGCGGCATCCAGCTTGTGCGCAGCCTCGCGCACGATCTCGGCGTCAGCCTGGTCTGGGAAGGGTTGTCCGTGGTGGGGAAGTGCATGTGGTTCGAGCTCTGGGAGGGCAGCATCGCCGGCCCTGGCACGTGCAGCCAGATGCATCGGTAGTAGTTTGTCCAAACCTCGGATGCGGGCGGGACGTTGGGCAGGACTGCTGGCCCAGGCCACCCGGACGGCACCCCTGCGGGGGACGCACCTGTCGTTGGTGTGGCCGTAGCGTCGGGTACGGCACCTCGACGGCTCCGGAGTCGCCGCCGCAGAAAAGGAGTACGCGGTGAGCGCGCAGCCCTATCAACCGGCTGACCCCGCCGATCCGGAACGGGCGCTGAAGATCGCCATTCAGCATGTCGCGGGGGATCGGGCCGAGATCATCGAAGGAGCGATCCAGTCGGCGTCGCAGACGTGGGGGCATAAGGGCGCGGCCGAGTCCATCAGGGCTCAGATCCACGCCCGAGTACGCGAGCTGGGATGCCGCACCGGCTCCGGCAACGTCGATCTCCCCGGCACGCCGAACTGGTACGTCCCCGACCTCGCGGTCGTACCGCGTGAGGTCGTGTCCAAGGACGCGCCGAGCATCGTTCCCGATCAGAGCCTGCTCATCGTGGAGGTGACCTCGCCCTCCAACGGGGACACCGACCGCGTGACCAAGCGGCGGCGCTACGCCCAGTTCGCCGCCCCGCTCTACCTGTTGGTGGACCGACAGGACGAGACCTGGACGTTGTACTCCGCACCGGGTGCGCTCGGCTACGAGCGTACTGAAGGGCCGCACCCATTCGGGACGCCGTTGCGGCTGACGCAGCCGTTCGGGCTTGCCCTGGACACCGACGATTTTTGAGCGCCAACAAGAACCTCCAGGGAGTCAAGAGGCTAATGGGCCCTAGAGCGACGCAAGTCAATCCTTGACCCGCAAGAAGATCTTCAAGATATGATCAAGAAGTCGATTCGCCGTACGCGAGAGGGCAGTGATCCGAACCCGGACCACTGCCCTCTGCGCGCGGCGGGACACCCGCGCCCCCACCGGTTTTGGCGAGCCACACGAGGACGCGAGTGTCCTGTTACACAAGGAGGAATAGTACGTGAACCGCAAGACTCTGCGCATATCCGCAGCCACCGCGATGGCCGCAGTCGCGTTCGGTGTGGCCGTTCCGGCTGCCAACGCCGCGGGAGCGCAGAGCGCATCCACCGCGCAGTCCGTATCGGCTGCGCAGCCCGAACTCACCTCTCCCCAGGCGCGCCAGCTGCTGCAGACCCCTGAGCTTTCCTCGGAGCTCAGCACCGAGGGTCGGGCTGCGGTCGAAGCTGTGGCGGAGGGCGAGTCTTCTCCCCGCGTGAAGCGCAGCGCGGCCAGCAGTGCAGGGAAGGCCCTCCTCAGCGCCATCAAGAAGCAGGGGCCGAAGTTCTTCCAGTCGGCAGTCAAGGCTGCGAAGGGCGGAACCGCCTCCTTCAAGAGGTGGGTCGACGGCCTGGCCTGGTACCACCCCGTTCGGATCGCCATCGCCGCCAGCGGTGCGGACGCGATCGACTGGGTCGTCGAGCAGCTGATCGGCTGAAGGTGCTGAAGCGATGACACGTCACGACGGCTCCACAGCGTGCGGCCCCAAGTCGCTGGAGGCCAACCTGTGGAGCTCGGCTCTGGTGTTCTCCTGTCTGTGTCTGCTGTCGCGGGTGGGCCGCGTGGCGAGCCTGTTCGACCGCTTCGACGGGGTCACCGTGATCCTCTACGCCCTCGGCTGGGTGGGCCCCGCCATCGCACTCGCGCTGTGCGCGGCACGGCGGCACAAGCCCTGGAACGGAGCAGTCGTTCCCGTCACCGTGCACGTGGCTTCAGGGCTGCTGTACGGAGCGGGCATTGGATGGGACTGAGTCCCACGGCTCCGAGACGCGTCATGACAGTGGGCCGACCTCGTCAACGGGTCGGCCCATTCGCATCCGACGCCTGCACCGTGAAAGGCTCTCGCCTTGCTGAAGGCAATTTCTGACATGCCCTTGCTTGCAGCCACCGGACTGGCCAAGTTCTACCGTGGAAAGAAAGTCGTCGACGGAGTTTCCCTCTCGGTGCCCGAAGGTTCGGTGACCGCTTTGCTGGGAGCGAACGGTGCCGGCAAGACCACCACTCTTCGGCTGCTGCTCGGGCTCACAGCGGGAGAGGGCGAAACCGTCTTCCTTACGCGCCCACTGCGGGAATGGCACTGCCCCGGCCGGGTCGTCGGAGCAGTGCTCGGCGGTGTCGGAGGCCATCCCCGGCACCGGCTCCGCGATCACCTCACCATGGTGGCGTACGGCCTCGGGGTCCCCCCCGGAACCGTCGATGCGGTACTGGCTCGCGTCGGACTCGAGCAGGCTGCCGGGCTCCGCCTCGGCCAGCTGTCCCTGGGCATGGCGCAGCGCGCCGGACTGGCGCAGGCGCTTCTGGGATCGCCCCAGGTCCTGATCCTGGACGAACCGTTCAACGGTCTGGATCCGCACTCCATCGCGTGGCTGCGGAACACGTTGCGCCGTTTCGCCGACGAGGGCGGCGCAGTGCTCCTGTCCAGCCATCTACTGGCGGAGATCGATCAACTGGCAGACCGGGTCGTGGTGATGGCGCGAGGACGCGTGACCGCACAGTCCACAGTGGAAGAGATCACCAGACAGGCCGGCCATCACGTCGTCGTGGAGAGCCCGGAGCTCGAGCGACTGGCAGCAGCCGTGGAGGAGCACGGCGGTCGCCTGCAGCCGCTGGATTCGGTGCGGGCACGCGTCACCGGGCTGGACCGGCTGCGCATCGGGCACCTGTCGGCGGATCGCGGTATTCCTCTGTACTGGCTGGGCGAAAAGTCTGCTTCCATCGAGGAGTTCTATCTGTCCGTCGCGGAACAGGAGTTCAACACCCAATGACAACCGGGTCCATCACTATGCCTACCGGTCAGGGACATACGGCCGAGCCGGGCCAGGCCAGGATGCACCGCTCGTGCGCCAGCCGAGCGCTTCGATACGAGTGGAAACGACTTTCTTCACTGAGGTCGCCATGGATCCTTGCCGGCATCGTCGCCCTGATCGGCATCGGCAATGGGATCGACATCGGCCTCAACGATTACTCCCTCAGCGCAATGGCGGACGTCCTCCAATTCGCGCCCCTCGCCTCCCAGGCCCCCATGTCCGCGTACATTCTTTTCTCGCTCGGGGCAACGGCCGTCTCCGCGGAGTATGCGCACCAGGCCGCCAGGACGACATTCCTCACCCTCTCCTCACGGCGGACTGCCTACACGGCGAAGATCGCCGTTACTTCAGCGGCAGCAGCGACCACCGCGCTCGGCTCGACATTGCTCAGCACAGTGATCGCGGCCGGCATCCGGACCGCACGCGACGAGCCACTGCCTGACTGGCTCGGGTTGTCGGCTCCGCTGGCGACCTTCACCACCGTGATGCTCTGCTGGCCCGCGCTGGCCGCAGGACTCACCGCTCTGGTACGGCACCGTCTGCCCGTCGTGATGTTCCTGCTGCTGTGGCCCATGGCCCTGGAGCGGGTCGCGGGCTTCCTGCTGAGCAGAGTTCCGGGGCTGCCGACCGTCTCAGACTATCTTCCCTTCGCTGCCGCGCGCGCCGCGTTGTACTGCGTCCGGGGCTGGGAGGATGCCGAAGACGCCGGATTCAACCGGGCGTTGCTCGGCAGCGATATCCATCCCACTATAGGGCTCGTGATCTTCTGCGCTTTCACCGCTGTTGTGGTGGTCGCAGGAGGAATCGCGTATTCGCGTCGCGACGTCTGACCCCGCCGCTCACCACTCCCCGTCCGCCAGCACCTCTGCCAAGTGCCGGGCCCTGATCCCCTCCCCCAGTTGAGCGATCTGGGTGCGGCAGGAGTAGCCGTCCGCCAGCACCTCCGCCCCCTCCTCCCGGTTCCGGAGCGCCGGGAGCAGTTGTTCCTCCGCGCATGCCACCGAGACCGCGTAGTGGCCGCGCTCGAAGCCGAAGTTTCCGGCGAGGCCGCAGCAGCCTCCGCTCAAGGCGCCGGTCAGGCCCGCCGCTTGCCGCAAACGCTGCTCCGCCGCGTCACCCAGGACCGCGTGCTGGTGGCAGTGCGTCTGGCCCACCACCGGGCGGTCGATGCGTGGCGGCCGCCAGTCCGAGGCCAGCTTCTCCAGCGCCTCGGCGAACGTGTGGACCGAGGAAGCCAGTTGCTGCGCTCTCGGGTCCTCCGGCAGCAGTTCCGGCAGGTCGTTCCGGAGGGCCGCCGTGCAGCTCGGCTCCAGGCCGATGACGGGCAGGCCCGCCGCCAGGGCCGGTTCCATCGCGTCCAGCGTGCGGCGCATCACCTTGCGAGCCCGCGTCAGCCGGCCCGTCGAGACCCAGGTGAGGCCGCAGCACACCGGGGTCTGCGGGACGGTCACCCGCAATCCCGCCGCCTCCAACACCCGTACCGCCGCCCGTCCCACCTGCGGCGAGAGATAGTTGGTGAACGTGTCCGGCCAGAGGACGACCTCCCCCTCGCCCCGCTCCCGCCCCCACCACCGCACGAACGGCTCCCCCGCCAGCTGCGGAATGTCTCTCTCCGGCGTCACGCCCGCGATCCTCTTCGCCACCGCCGCCGACGGGCCCGCCCCCGCCAGCCGGTTGAGCAGCGGAGCCGCCCGCCACGCCGCCCGCAGCCACACCGGCAGCCCGCCCAGTGCGTAGTGCACCGCAGGCCGCAACCGCCCCGCGTAGTAATGGTGCAGGAACTCCGCCTTGTACGTCGCCATGTCCACCCCCACCGGGCAGTCGCTGCGGCACCCCTTGCACGACAGGCACAGGTCCAGCGCCTCGCGCACCTCCTCCGAGCGCCAGCCGTCGCGCACCACCTCCCCCGCCAGCATCTCGTGCAACAGTCGCGCCCGGCCCCGCGTGGAGTGCCGCTCGTCCCTCGTCACCCGGTACGACGGACACATCACTCCTGTGGAAACCGCCGTCTCCCGGCACTTGGCCACGCCCACGCAGCGCCGCACCGCGGCCCGGAAGTCGCCGCCGTCCCCGGGGTAGCCGAACTCCACGTCCACCGGCTTGCGCACGGGGGCGAAGCGCAGGTTCTCGTCCAGGCGGTACGGGCGGACGAGCATGCCCGGGTTGAGGCCGCCCGCCGGGTCCCACAAGTCCTTGAAGCGCTCGAAGAGCCGGACCATCCCCTCCCCGTACATCCGCGGCAGGAGTTCGGCCCTCGCCTGGCCGTCGCCGTGTTCGCCCGAGAGCGAGCCGCCGTGGGAGACGACGAGCTCAGCCATCGCGTGGGAGAACTCCCGGTAGCGGCGCACCCCGTCCGCGCTCAGCAGATCCACGTCGATGCGCACGTGGACGCAGCCCTCCCCGAAGTGCCCGAACGGCGCGCCGCGCAGGCCGTGTTCCGCCAACAGGGCCCGGAAGCCGCGGAGATACGCGCCCAGCCGCTCCGGCGGAACCGCGCAGTCCTCCCAGCCGGGCCAGGCCTCGCCGCCGTCGGGCAGCCTGGTCGCCGTGCCGGCCGCGTCCTCGCGCACCGCCCAGAGGGCGCGCTGCGCGGCCGCGTCGGTGACGACGAGGTGGCCGCACGCGCCCGCGGCCCCGCGCAGCGCCTCCGCCCGGGCCGCCGCCTCCGCGGCCGTGCCGCCGCCCGTCTCCACGAACAGCCAGGCCGTTCCCTTCGGCAGATCACCGGCACGGTCCCCGCGGACGAGGTCGGCGGCCATGCCCTCCACCGTCAACGGGCCGTGCGGCAGGAGCAGATGGGCCGCGTCCGCGGCCGCGCCCTCGTCCGGGTAGCCGAGCACGGCCAGCGCCCGGGCCGCGGGCGGCTCGACGAGGCGCACCGTCGCCTGCGTCAGCACCCCCAGCGTGCCCTCGCTGCCGGTGAAGGCCCGGGCCACGTCCGTGCCCCGCTCCGGGAGCAGAGCGTCGAGGGCGTAGCCGGAGATGCGGCGCGGCAGGCCCGCCGGAAAGCCTGTGCGCAGGAGCGCCAACTGCCCGTCCACCAGGGCCTGCAGGCCGCCGGCCAGACGTTCCGGCAGCCCGCCGAACCCCTTCCCCAGCCGGGCGGGCTCGCCCCCGTACGTCAGGACGTCCAGCGTGCGGACGTTGTCGGCCGTCGTCCCCCACGCCACCGAGTGGGCGCCGCACGCGTTGTTGCCGATCATGCCGCCGAGCGTGCAGCGGCCGTGCGTGGAGGGGTCGGGGCCGAAGGTGAGCCCGTACGGCCGTGCCACGGACCGGAGTTCGTCGAGGACGGCCCCCGGCTGGACGACGGCGGTGCGCGCCTCGCGGTCGATACCGATCACTGCGTTCATGTGGCGGGTGAAGTCCAGGACGACGCCCTCGCCCGTGGCCTGTCCCGCGATCGACGTGCCGCCGCCGCGCGCCACGACGGGCACGGCGTGCTCGCGGCACACCGCGAGGGCCGCAGCGACGTCGTCCGCGTCGCGCGGTGAGACGACACCGAGCGGCACGCGGCGGTAGTTGGAGGCGTCCATGGTCGTCAGCGCGCGGGCGGAGGCGGAGAAGTCGACATCGCCGCGGAGCGCAGCGCGGAGGGCAGCAGCAAGATCGGCCATGGGGAGAGCCTGCCCGTCCGGTGACGGACGTCACCGGACCGTTCGTTGCATCCGTCTCATCGGGTGGACTTCGCTCCGCGGCGGGCAGGTGCGGCCGATAGTGTGCCCCCGTGGCTGATATCGAGATCCCCGCTGACATCAAGCCCGCCGACGGTCGCTTCGGCGCGGGCCCGTCCAAGGTGCGTCCGGAGGCGCTCGCCGCTCTGGCCGCGACCGGAACCTCCCTGCTCGGCACGTCGCACCGCCAGGCCCCGGTGAAGGACCTGGTCGGCCGGGTGCGGTCCGGCATCCGCGAGCTGTTCCCGCTGCCCGAGGGCTACGAGGTGGTGCTGGGCAACGGCGGTTCCACGGCGTTCTGGGACGTCGCCACTCACGGCCTGATCGAACGCAAGTCGCAGCACCTGTCGTTCGGCGAGTTCTCGTCCAAGTTCGCCAAGGCCGCGAAGCTCGCCCCGTGGCTGGAGGAGCCGACGGTGATCTCCTCGGAGCCGGGCACCCACCCGGAGCCGGTGGCGGAGGCGGGCGTCGACGTCTACGCGTTCACCCACAACGAGACCTCCACCGGAGTCGCGGCCCCGCTGCGGCGGGTGGCGGGTGCGGACGAGGGCGCGCTGGTCCTGGTGGACGCGACCTCGGGCGCGGGCGGCCTGCCCGTCGACATCGCCGAGACCGACGTCTACTACTTCGCCCCGCAGAAGTCCTTCGCCTCGGACGGCGGCCTGTGGCTCGCCGCCTTCTCCCCGGCGGCACTGGAGCGGGCGGCCCGCATCCACGCGTCGGGCCGGCACGTCCCCGAGTTCTTCTCGCTGCCGACCGCGATCGACAACTCGCTGAAGAACCAGACGTACAACACCCCCGCCCTGTCCACCCTCTTCCTCCTCAACGAGCAGCTGGAGTGGCTCAACGGCCAGGGCGGCCTGGACTGGGCGGTGCGCCGCACCGCGGCCTCGTCGCAGGCGCTGTACGGCTGGGCGGAGGCGTCGAAGCACGCGACGCCGTTCGTGACGGACCCGGCGAAGCGGTCGCAGGTGATCGGCACGATCGACTTCTCGGACGACGTGGACGCGGCGGCCGTCGCGGCGACCCTGCGGGCGAACGGCATCGTGGACACGGAGCCGTACCGCAAGCTGGGGCGCAACCAGCTGCGCGTGGCGATGTTCCCGGCGATCGACCCGGCGGACGTCGAGGCGCTCACGGTGTGCATCGACTACGTGATCGAGCGGCTGTAGGGCTCGCCGTTCCGGTCATGCTCCGGGTGGGCCGGATCCTTCGGCCCACCCGGCCTTACGGCAGTGGCACGAGCTCGAACCGGACGCCGGAGAAGTCCCCGGCCTTCAGGCGCGCGATCAGCGCCTCCTCTTCCGGGTCGTACGCCTGCGGGGTCCGCAAAGCCCAGCGGGCCAGGACGCCGGAGAGCTCGTCCGCCCCGGCCTGCTCCGCCTCCCGTTCGAACTCCTCGCGCTGCTCGGCGGGCAACGCTTCACGAATGGCGTGGATGGTGCCCGGCAACTCGACCGTCCGGCCGCCGATCGTGGTCGTGAACGTCTTCGCCATGCTCTGCTCCCTCCTCGTTGATCCGCGGTGGTCACTCCGACTATGCCTGCTGCCGGGCGCGGGCCGTGGGAAAACGAGCAGTCAGCGCCCCGGCCACGCCCTCATCGCGACCTCGACCGTGCGCTGCAGTTCCTCGCGCGTGGCGCCGCCCGCCGCCTGGACGGCGAGGCCGGACGAGAGCGTGCTGATGTAGCCGGCGAGTGCGGCGACGTCCGTGTCCTCCGCGAACTCGCCCTCCTCCCTTGCCCGTTCGAAGCGCTCCCGCAGTGCGGCGTCCGCCGCCCGGCGGCGCGCGATCACCTCGTCGCGGACGGGGCCGGCCTGGTCGCTCGTGGCCAGGGCACCGTGGATCATGAGGCAGCCCGGTCCCTCCTCGCGGGTGGTCACCCCGACGACGCCGCGCAGCAGGTGCTCCACCACGGCCCGAGCCGTCGGCTCCTCCAGGGCCTCGTCCATGTGGCTCGCCGGGCCCTCCCGGTAGCGGTCCAGGCACTTGCGGAACAGGGCCTCCTTGTTGCCGTACGCGGCGTACAGGCTCGGGCGGCTGATACCCATCGCCGCCGTGAGGTCGGAGAGCGCGGTGCCCTCGTAGCCGTGCCGCCAGAACACGCTCAGGGCGCGGTCCAGCCGCTCGTCGACGTCGAACTCGCGCGGACGTCCGGTCGTCGTCGCCATGACGGCTCCCCTCGGAGGGCTTCGGAAGACTTCTGTATCGATCGGTATGATAGCTTCCCTCTTACGTACCGATCGGTACATAAGTCTTCACGGACGGTCTTCAGGGAGGGCTCCCATGAGCAGCAGCACCAAGTCGCTGGCGGGCAAGGTCGCACTGGTGACGGGCGGTTCGCGCGGTATCGGGGCGGCCACGGCGCGTGCGCTGGCCGAGGCCGGCGCGCACGTGGCGATCAGCTACGCCGCCTCGGCGGAAAAGGCCGGCACGGTCGTGCGGGAGATCGAGGACGGCCACGGCGTCCGCGCCGCCGCGTACCGGGCCGACCAGGCGGACGCCGCCCAGGTCGCGGAGCTGGTGGGCCGCGTGGCGGAGGACTTCGGGCGGCTGGACGTCCTCGTCAACAACGCGGGCGTGTTCGCGCACGCCACGGTCGACGACGCCGACCCCGACACCGCCGTGCTCGACCACCAGCTCGCCGTCAACGTCGGCGGCGTGACGGCGGCGATACGGGCCGCGTCCGCCGTGCTCGGCGACGGCGGCCGCATCGTCACGATCGGCTCCAACCTCGGGGCGCGGCCCGCCTTCCCCGGCGTCGCCGACTACGCGGCGACCAAGGCCGCCGTCGTCGCCTACAGCAAGGGCGCCGCCCTCGACCTGGCCCCCCGCGGGATCACCGTCAACGTCGTCCAGTCCGGTTCCGTCGCCACCGACATGAACCCGCAGGACGGGCCCAACTCCGACGCACAGCGGGCGGCCAATGCGATGGGCCGCTACGGGCGGCCGGAGGAGATTGCGGCAGGCGTCGTCTTTCTTGCCTCGCCGTCGGCGTCGTTCATCACGGGGACGACACTCGACATCGACGGTGGGTACCTGGCCTAGCCGCTCCGCTCGGGGCGCCCTGTAAGGGACGCGGGTGCAGGCCGACCGTGGTTGCTCGCGCAGTTCCCCGCGCCCCTCACGGGGCGCCCTACTGGACGAACCCGTCCAGCGCCGCCAGCACACGCCCCCGCATCGTGGCGCTCCCCAGGTGCCCCGCATCCTCGACGACCACCAGCTCCGCGTCGGGCCAGGCGCCGGCGAGCTCCCACGCCGTCACCAGCGGGCCGCCCAGGTCGAGGCGGCCGTGGATCAGCACGCCCGGGATGCCGGCGAGGCGCCCGGCGTCGCGCAGCAGCACGCCCTCCTCCAGCCAGGCGCCGTGCGAGAAGTAGTGCGCGCAGATGCGGACGAACGCCTGGCGGGCGGCGGACGGCCGGCTGCCGTAGGGGCGGGGGACCCGGGCGGGCTCCTGGGAGAGCACGGCGTCCTCCCAGGCGCACCAGTCGGCGGCGGCCCGCTCCCGCACCGCGGGGTCCGGGTTCTCCATGAGGCGGGAGTACGCGCCGAGGATGCCGGCCACGCCGCCGTCCGCCACGCCGGACCCCGCCCGGAAACGCTCCCACTCCTCCGGGAAGAAACGGCCGACGCCGCCGTAGAGCCACTCCGTGTCCGAGCGCCGGGTCATGGTGACGTCCGGGATGACGATCCCGGTGACCCGGTGCGGGTGGCGCTCCGCGTAGGCCAGGATCAGGGTCGAGCCCCACGAACCCCCGTACAGCAGCCAGCGGTCGATGCCGAGGTGCTCGCGCAGCCGCTCCATGTCGGCGATCAGGTGGTGGGTGGTGTTGTGGAGCAGGGAGGCCTTCGCGGGATCGCTCGCGTGCGGGGTGCTGCGGCCGCAGCCGCGCTGGTCGAAGAGGACGACGCGGTAGCGGGCGGGGTCGAAGTACCGCCGGGCCCGCTCCGTGCACCCGGAGCCGGGGCCGCCGTGGACGACGGCGGCGGGTCTGCCGCCCGGACTGCCGCAGACCTCCCAGTGGACGAGGTTGCCGTCGCCGACGTCGAGCATTCCGGAGTCGTACGGCTCGATCGGTGGGTAAAGCCCGGCCATGCGTCGCGCCCTTCCTGTCTTCCGTGAGGATCCGGCTCCGTGAGGATACGGTCGGCACCATGCGACTGGAACCGGCACAGGCCCGGGAGCTCTTCAAGCAGGCACGGGTGGCCCGGCTGGCCACGTCGGACCTGACCGGCAGGCCGCACGTCGTCCCGATCACCTTCGCGCTGGGGCAGGACGTGCTGTACTTCGCGGTCGACGACAAGCCGAAGAGCGCACAGCTCCTGCGCCGCCTGCGCAACATCCGGCAGAACCCCCAAGTCAGCATCCTCGCCGACCACTACGCGGACGACTGGACCGCACTGTGGTGGGCGCGGGCCGACGGGCACGCCGAGATCTGGACGGACCGCGACGAGTGCGGCGGCCCGGTGGGGCTCCTGCAGCGGAAGTATCCGCAGTACGCGGCGCATCCGCCGGAGGGGCAGGTGGTGGCCGTCGAGGTCACGCGCTGGAGCGGCTGGACGGGAGCGGAGTGACGGCTGCGGAGGCCCACGGGAAGGCACAGCCCAAGTCGCGGCCGGATTCCACCCGTTGCCGGACGCCGCCGGGCGCGCGGATCCGTAACGTCCGGGGTCACGCCGTCACCCGCGGTCCCTCCGGAACCGCGGTCACGACAACGACAGCGACAACGACGCCAGGGGGAAACACCTTCATGCGCACTCTGCGGAGCAAGCTGGGGGCACTCGCCGTCCTGCCGGTCGCGGCCGTCGCGGCCGGGCTGACGCCCACGACCGCGAACGCCGCCCCGCAGGCAACGGGCAGCAGTTACACCTACCTCGAGTTCAAGAAGGGATCCGACCCGCTGAACTCGCGCCTGCGCTTCGTCCACGTCCAGCGGATCGGCGGGGACCGCACCCGCACCACCGTCCTCGACAGCTGGCGCGCGGGATCCGGCAACGGCAGCAAGGACACCTGCGCGTCGAACCAGGGCTGGCTGCCCGACGGCACCTATCCCATCGGCACCTACTACCCGCACCACGACGGCGGCCCGCACGGTGTCAACGGCATCGCGTGGGACATCGGCAACCACAAGTGCCACACCGGCAAGTGGCGCACCGAGCTGTTCATCCACAGCAGGATGCTCCCCAGCGGCGCCCAGGGCAGCGGCCCGTACCAGTGGACGGGCAGCTACACGTCCAACGGCTGCATCAAGCTCAGCCCGCACGACGTCCGCGAGCTGCAGAACCGGTGGAACACCTACCCGCACCCGGGCAAGCTGTACGTGAACTGAGCGCTCAGAACCCGAAGCGCATGAGCCGTGCGACGTCGCGCCACCCGGGGTGTGGGTCATGACCCACACCCCCAACTTCCCGGCGGCCGAGAGTTGTTGCGCGCTGCCTGGGGTGTCGAACGCGCGCACCACGTCCAGGCACCGCAGGCCCTCGTGCCAGCCCTCCAGTTCGGCGGGGTCGTCGGCGGCCCAGTAGAGCGTGACCCCCGCGTGCCGGACGAAGGGGACGAGCTTCTGCAGGCGGATACCGAGGGAGCTGAAGGCATCGAAGAGCAACTCCCCTGCGGGGAAACGGCCGGTGACGGCCTCGACGAGCCGTCTGCCGTCCTCCTTGCGCAGGTACATCGACAGGCCCTCGAAGACGACGACGGCCGGACGGTCCGCCGGTACCTCCGCGAGCCATCGCAGGTCGGTGACGGACGCGCCGATCACGCGGTAGTCCCCGGCGGGGCGGGGCACCAGCCGGCGCCGCAGGTCGACGACCTCCGGCAGGTCGACGTCCACCCACCGCACCGACGGCCCCGGCCCGATCCGCCGCACCCGGCTGTCCAGGCCGCACGCGAGGTGCAGCACGGTGCACTCGGGGTGCCGCTCCAGGAACCCGGCGGTCCAGTCGTCCAGCAGCTTGGCCCGCAGGGCGACACCGGCCGCGTTGAGCTGCGTCATGCCGGTGCGGCGGAAGTCGTAGTCGATCCGCTGCACGGTCCTGGCGGCTTCGTCGTCCCCCAGGATCGGCACGGGGGCCGCGCTGTCCAGCGCCCTGCCGTACAGCGTGGCGAGCATGGTCTCCGGAGCACCGTGGAGCGTGACCTTTTCGCCCATGTGTCCACGCTAAGCGCTCCGCGGGAAGTGCAGTACGTCAACTGCGGGCTCGTCGTGGCTGTTCGCGCAGTTCCCCGCGCCCCTTTGGGGCGCGATCACGCACTGCACTTCGCCGAGCCCGCTCAGCGCCGCCCGGGCTCCGCCGGGGCGCGGCCTCCGCCGGGCGCACCCCGCATGCTTGGATGCAGCAATGCGATTGATGTTCGTCGGCGACTCCATGACCATCGGCAGCGCCGGTGACCTCACCTGGCGCTACCGGATGTGGCAGCACCTGTGCGCCACGTACGGCGGGCCGTTCCGGATCGTCGGGCCGCGGACCGCCCTCTACGAGCCCGTCGCCGACGAGGCCGTCTCGCACGCCTACGGGGCGCCCGAATTCCCCGAGCGCTGCCGGGCGCATCTCGCCGGGTGGGGCGAGGGGTGGTGTCACATGGCGCCCCTCATAGGCGACGCCGTGCGCACGCACCGGGCCGACACCCTGCTCGTCTCCCTCGGGCTCATCGACCTCGGCTTCTACACGGACCCCGAGCAGACGGCGGACAACGTGCGCCGCTTCGTCGCCGAGGCCCGCACCGCCAACCCGCGGGTGCAGGCCGTGCTGCTGCCCGTGCTCCCCAACGTGCGCATCCTGGGCGACCCGTCCTTCGCCGCGCAGTGCGAGGAGTTCAACGAGCTGCTCGCCAAGGCCGTCGCCGACCTCGACCGGCCGGGCTCGCCGCTGCTGCTCGCCTCTCCCCCGCCCCGCTGGGACGTCGCGCTCGACACCTACGACGGCACCCACCCGAGCCCGCACGGCGAGCACCGCATCGCCGCCGTCTTCGCGGAGGCGATGCACCAGGCCTGGGGGGCCGGCGGGCCCTACGACCCCGCGTGAACCCGCGTGAACCCGCCCGACCCGACCGTTCCGGGCACAGGATGTCGGGTCCGGCAGCGTGCGCCCTCCGTAGCGTGAACGACCGTAGGAAGGAAGGAGACCGGGGGCGATGCTGGAGCGGCTGAACCGGGCCCTGGAGCACATCGAGGAGCACCTCGACCGGCAGATCGACGTGGCCGAACTGGCCCGGATCGCCGTGACGTCGGAGTACCACTTCCGCCGGATGTTCTCCGCGCTGGCCGGGATCCCGCTGTCCGAGTACATCCGGCGCAGGCGGCTCACCGTCGCCGGCGCCGAGGTGCTCGCCGGGGAGCGGACCCTGCTCGACGTCGCCGTGCGCCACGGCTACACCTCGGGGGAGGCGTTCGCCCGGGCGTTCCGCGCCGTGCACGGCATCGGCCCGGGCGAGGCCCGGCGGACCGGTGCGGCCCTGTGCTCCCAGCCCCGGATGTCCTTCCGTCTCATCGTCGAAGGGAGCAGCAGCATGCAGTACCGGGTCGTGGAGAAGGACGAGTTCCGCATCGTCGGGCGGAAGGCCCGCGTCCCACTCGTGCACCAGGGGGTGAACCCCGCGATCACCGGGTTCATCAAGGGCCTGGGACAGGAGACCGTGCAGCGCATCACGGCACTGTCCGACGGCGAGCCCGAGGGGATCCTCGCCGTGAGCGACGGCCTCGACCCCAGCCGCGCCGAGGGCACCGAACTCGACTACTGGCACGGCGTGGTGAGCAGCGCCGGCGTGCCCGAGGACCTGGAGGCGCTCACCGTCCCGGCGGGCGCCTGGGCCGTCTTCGAGAGCTCCGGCCCGTTCCCGCAGGCGCTCCAGCTCCTGTGGCGGGACGTCTTCACGCAGTGGTTCCCGTCGAACCCGTACCGCAGCCGGCCGGGGCCGGAGATCCTGCGCGTGCGCGTCCTCCACGAGGGCCGGGCGGAGGCCCTGCTGTGGATACCGGTGGAGCGGGAACCCGACCGCGGCTGACCGTCCGGCTGTCCGGGTGTGCACACATGCGTGCACACCCGGACAGCCCCTTGATTCGAGCGCACTTGAGGGCATTGGCTAAGGGCCCATGGAGTACACGCAGCTCGGACGTACGGGACTCAAGGTCAGCCGGATCGTTCTCGGCACGATGAACTTCGGGCCCCGCACCGACGAGGCCGACAGCCACGCCATCATGGACGCCGCGCTCGACGCCGGCGTCAACTTCTTCGACACCGCCAACGTCTACGGCTGGGGCGTCCACAAGGGGCGCACCGAGGAGATCATCGGCACCTGGTTCGCCCGCGGCGGCCACCGGCGGGACCGGGTCGTCCTGGCCACCAAGGTGTTCGGCGGCATGCACGCCGAGGGCGATCCGTGGCCCAACGAGGACCGGCTCTCCGCGCTCAACATCCGGCGCGCCGTCGACGCCAGCCTGCAGCGGCTGCGGACGGACCACATCGACCTCTACCAGTTCCACCACGTCGACAGGGCCACGCCCTGGGACGAGATCTGGCAGGCCATGGACGTCCTCGTCCAGCAGGGCAAGATCCTCTACGTCGGCTCGTCCAACCACGCCGGCTGGCACATCGCCCGGGCCAACGAGGCCGCCCGGCGCCGCAACACGCTCGGCCTGGTCAGCGAGCAGTGCCTGTACAACCTCGCCGAGCGGCGCGCCGAGATGGAGGTGCTCCCGGCGGCGGAGGCGTACGGGCTCGGGGTCATCCCCTGGTCCCCGCTCGGCGGCGGCCTGCTGGGCGGCGCGATCCGCAGAGCCGCGGAGACCGGCAGGTCCGCGGACGCGCTGGCGAAGACCGGAGTCCGGGAGCGGGTCCAGGCCTACGAGGACGTGGTCGACAAGCACGGGCTGGTGGCGGGTGAGGTGGCGCTGGCGTGGTTGCTGACCAGGCCGGTGGTCACCGCGCCGATCATCGGGCCGCGGACGCGGGAGCAGCTCGACTCCGCGGTGAGGGCCGTCGAACTGGCCTTGCCCGATGAACTGTTGGCGTCACTGGACGAGATCTTCCCCGGCCCCGGGCCGGCGCCGGAGGCGTTTGCCTGGTGAGCGCCCCGCAGGGGCGCGGGGAACTGCGTGTTCGGCCACGGACGGCCCGCAGCCGCTACTTCACAGCGGCCACCACAGCGACGACGACGAGTATCACGGCAAGCGCACCGGTCATGATCCGGTTCCTGGTCTTCGGGTCCACCCCCCGAGCCTAACCGGCCGGGCGCGCCGCCCGTCATCACCCCAGGTCCCAGGCCTGGACGAGCTCGTAGCGAGGCCGCTCACCAGGGACGCCGCCGACAGGCAGCCGGCTGCGGATCAGTTCCAGGCGCCCCGCCGTCCACGGGGCGCCCCGGAAGTCCGCGAGCCCCGCCGCGTACGGCGCCAGGCCCACCCGGCCCGTGGTCGAGCGGGCGAGGGTGAGGTGGGGGTGGAAGGGGCGCTTGTCGTCGACCCCCACCCCGGCCCGGCGCGCCCCCGCCGCGGCCGAGCGGGCCAGCCCGCGCAGCGTCTCCGTCCCGCCCTGCACCCCCGCCCACAGGATCCGGTCCCCGAACCGCCCGCCGCCGGCGAACCGCAGCTCGTGCGGCGGATGCCGGTGCGCGGCGCGCGCGAGCCGCTCACCGAGCTCCGGCAGCCGCGCCTCCTCGACCTCGCCGAGGAAGGCGAGCGTGAAGTGCCAGGTGTCCGGCTCGGCCCAGCGCAGCCGCCCGGCCCCCGGCAGCGACCGCAACGGGGCCACGGCTTCGACGAGTTCGGCGACGGCGGACGGGGGCGGGGTCACGGCGACGAACAGGCGCATGGGGCCAGTGTCCCGCGCACGCCCGTCCGCGCCCCGTAGGGGCGCGGGGAACTGCGCGAGCAACCACAGACGACCCGCACGTCACACGACGGCAGCAGCCGGCTCCGCCTGCGCAGCAGCCCGCGGCACGAACACGAGATGCGGCCGCCCCGGCCGAATATCCACTCTCAGCCGCAGGCCCCCCGCACGGGCAAGGGCGAAGCCCACCCCCGCGGCGGCGGCCAGCGAGATCACGCCGCCCGATATGAAGCCGACCCGTGGCCCGTACGCGTCCGTCACCCAGCCCACCAGCGGCGCGCCCAGCGGCGTACCGCCCATGAAGACCATCATGAAGAGGCTCATGACCCGGCCCCGCAGTGCGGGGTCGGAGGCCAGCTGGATGCTGGAGTTGGCGGTGACGTTGATCGTCAGGCCGAACATCCCGATCGGGACCAGCAGCACCGCGAAGACCCAGAAGTCCGGTGCCAGCGCCGCCACGATCTCCAGCACGCCGAACGCCGCGGCCGCGCCGATCAGCAGCCGCTGCCGCGAGGTGCCGCGCCGTGCGGCGAGCAGGGCGCCCACCAACGACCCGGCCGCCATCAGGGTGTTGAGCAGGCCGTACATCCCGGCTCCCGCGTGGAAGACGTTGTTGACGAACGCCGTGAGCCAGATGGGGAAGTTGAAGCCGAAGGTGCCGATGAAGCCGACCAGCACGATCGGCCAGATCAGTTCGGGCCGCCCGGCGACGTGCTGCAGCCCCTCCCGCAACTGCCCCTTGCCGCGCGGGGCGCGCTCGACCTTGTGCAGCTCCGAGGTGCGCATCATCAGCAGTGCCGCGATGGGTGCGGCGAAGGAGAGCCCGTTGAGCAGGAACGCCCAGCCGCTGCCCACGGCGGTGATCAGCACACCGGCGACGGCGGGGCCGACGAGCCGGGCCGACTGGAAGTTGGCGGAGTTGAGGCTGACCGCGTTGCGCAGGTCGGCGGGGCCGACCATCTCGGAGACGAAGGCCTGGCGGGCGGGGTTGTCGACGACGGTCACCACGCCCAGCACGAACGCCATGAGGTAGACATGCCAAACCTGGACATGTCCGGAAAGGGTGAGCGCGGCGAGAACGAGCCCGGTGGCGCCCATCGCGGCCTGTGTGACGACGAGCAGGCGCCGCTTGGGGAGCCGGTCGGCGATGACGCCGCCGTACAGCCCGAACAGCAGCATGGGCAGGAACTGCAGGGCCGTGGTGATGCCCACGGCGGCGGAGGAGCCGGTCAGGCTGAGGACCAGCCAGTCCTGGGCGATGCGCTGCATCCACGTGCCGGCGTTGGAGACGACCTGTCCGCCGGCGTAGAGACGGTAGTTGCGGATGCGCAGTGAGCTGAAGGTGCCCCCCTTGACGGGCGCGATGGGCGCGTCGGGCGCGGTGGCCGCGTCCCCGGACTGCAGGGGGGTCGTGCGATTGTCGTCGTCGTGGCGGTTCGGTGCGGGTGCGGAGTCTGCTCCGGGTCCCGTACTCAAGGTGGGATCGCCTCTCTCTCCGTGCGGCGTACTCCGTGCGTCGTGCGGCAGGCCCCCGGCCCGGCCGGGTCTCGAGGTCCCTGCAGGCGTGCGGGGCCTACAGGTGCGCGAGCTTCTCCAGGACGGGCGCGGCGGCGCGCAGCGTCGCCCACTCGTCCTCGTCGAGCCTTCCGGCCAGTTCGGAGAGCCAGGCATTGCGTTTGCGCCGGCTCTCCTCGAGCATCGCCTCGGCCTGTTCGGTCTGCCGGACCACCTTCTGGCGGCGGTCCTCGGGGTGCGGTTCCAGCCGGACCAGGCCCTTGGCCTCCAGCAGCGCGACGATGCGCGTCATCGACGGAGGCTGTACGTGCTCCTTGCGGGCGAGCTCGCCCGGGGTGGCGGAGCCGCAGCGGGCGAGAGTGCCCAGCACCGACATCTCGGTGGGACTGAGCGACTCGTCGACCCGCTGGTGCTTGAGCCTCCGCGACAAACGCATCACACCCGACCGCAGTGCGTTGACGGCGGCCGTGTCCTCGGGGCTGGTGCGGGATGAATCCGGCATGTTCATTAGATTAACTCATTACCTGGACTAAGGAAAGTGGGGCGCGAGGGCGCACCGGTGCAGGAGAAAGCACATGGGCGGCCGGGCACGCTGCCCGGCCGCCCGTCGCGGCCTCGTGCGCTGCTGAGCGCCGCTTGACTACTTCACGCCCAGCACCTGCTCGATCGGGTCGAGCATGAAGTACACGAGGAAGCACAGCCCGACCGCGTTCAGCAGCCAGGGGATCTCCCGCGCCCGCCGGTCGGCGATCCGCAGCAGGATGAAGGCGAGGACGCCGATCCCGATGCCGTTGGTGATCGAGTACGTGAACGGCATGGAGACGACGGTCAGGAACGCCGGGATCGCGATCGTGAAGTCGCTCCAGTCGATCTCCCGGACGTTGGACGCCATGATCAGGAAGCCGACGACCAGCAGGGCCGGGGTCGCCGCCTGCGAGGGCACCACCGTGGCGAGCGGGGTGAAGACCAGGGCCAGCAGGAAGAGGCCGCCGGTCATCAGGTTGGCCAGGCCCGTGCGGGCGCCCTCGCCGACGCCGGCGGTGGACTCCACGAAGCAGGTGTTCGCCGAGGACGAGCCGAGGCCGCCGGCCGCGACGGCGATGCCGTCGACCATGAGGATCCGGCCCATGTTGGGCAACTGACCCTTCTCGTCCATCAGCCCGGCCTCCTCGCCGACGCCGATGATCGTGCCCATCGCGTCGAAGAAGCCGGACAGCAGCACCGTGAAGACGAAGAGGCAGCCGGTCAGCAGCCCGACCTCGCGGAAGCCGCCGAAGAGGCTGATGTTGCCGATGAGACCGAAGTCGGGCGCACCGACGATGTGCGAGGGCACCTTCGGCACGCTCAGGCCCCACGCGGTGTCCGGCAGCCCGGCGGCCGCGTTGACGACGATCGCGAGCACGGTCATGGCCACGATGCCGACGAGGATCGCGCCGCGCACCTTGCGGACGACGAGCACGAAGGTCAGCGCGAGCCCGAGCACGAAGATCAGTACCGGCCAGCCGTGCAGCTGGCCGCCCTGGCCGAGGGAGAGCGGGACGGTGGTGTGCGCGGCGTCCGGGTTGCGGGAGACGAAGCCGGAGTCGACCAGGCCGATCAGCGAGATGAACAGGCCGATGCCGATGGCGATCGCGCGGCGCAGCCCGCCCGGGATCGCGTCCATCACCCGCTGCCGCAGCCCCGAGGCCACCAGCAGCATCAGCACCAGGCCGGCCAGCACGACCATGCCCATGGCGTCCGGCCAGCTCATCCTGGGGGCGAGCTGGAGCGAGACGACGGCGTTGATGCCGAGGCCCGCGGCGCAGGCGATCGGCACGTTGCCGATCACGCCCATGAGGACCGTGGAGAGCCCGGCCATCAGGGCGGTGGCGGTGACGAGTTGGGCGTTGTCCAGCTGGTGACCGAACTTGTCGTGACCGGCCCCGAGGATGATCGGGTTCAGTACGACGATGTAGGCCATCGCAAAGAACGTGGCCAGGCCGCCGCGGAGTTCGCGGGAGACGGTCGAACCGCGCTCGGTGATCCGGAAGTACCGGTCGAGGACATTCCGCGGGCCGGGGCCCGACGGGTTCGGTATCCGGTGTGGGACAGCGTCGGACTGCTGCCGGTCTTCGACCGCAGGGCTGGCCGAGGTGGTCATGCAGGGACCTCAGTCGTTCGGGCCGGGAAAGGCCGGGACAGAAGAAAAGGATCAGATTTAGAGGATCAAACAAAACCACTCAATCAAATCCAGGCTTATTCAGTATGAACAAACAAAGCCAGGATGGCTAATCGCCCATGTCACGGTGCAGGTCCGCGCCCCGGAGGGGCGCGGGGAACTGCGAGACGGCCCGCAGATGACGCGACGCACTCCGCTCCCCGCGGAGCGCTTAGGCTGAACGCCATGACGAAGTGGACTCCTCGGCACGAAGCGCCCGAGCCCCTGGAGGGCCCGGTCGTCGCCACCATCACCGGCGGCACGATCCTGTGGTTCGCCCTCTTCGTCGTGCAGCTGCCCTTCTACGGCTGGTTCCGGGACCACGGGCACCTGTGGTGGCTGTGGACCTGCCTGGCCGGCGGCGGGCTCGGCCTCGTCGGCGTCTGGTACGTCCGCAAGCGGGACGCCGCGATCAAGCGGCACGCGGCCGCGCAGGAGTGAGCGACCGCTCCGAAAGGTGAACGGGCCCGTCCGCCCGTACCGTCGGATCCATGAGCGATCCGAGGCTCGATCCGGTGCAGACCACCTCCCTCACTCCCGGCCTCACCGCCCGTGAGGTCGCCGAGCGCGTCGCCCGGGGCGAGGTCAACGACGTCCCCCTGCGCTCGTCGCGCTCGACGGCGGACATCGTCCGCGCCAACGTCTTCACCCGGTTCAACGCGATCATCGGCGTGCTCTTCCTGATCATCCTGGTGGTCGGACCGATCCAGGACGGTCTCTTCGGGTTCGTCATCGTCGCCAACACCGCGATCGGCATCTTCCAGGAGCTGCGCGCCAAGAAGACCCTGGACTCCCTCGCCCTCATCGGCGAGGTCCGCCCCACCGTCCGCCGCGACGGCGCGCCCGTCGCGATCCCCACCGGACAGATCGTCCTCGGCGACCTCATCGAGCTGGGCCCGGGCGACAAGTGCGTCGTGGACGGCGAGGTCGCCGAGGCCGACGGGCTGGAGATCGACGAGTCGCTGCTGACCGGCGAGGCCGACCCCGTGCTGAAGCGACCCGGCGACCCCGTCATGTCCGGCTCCTTCGTCGTCGCCGGGAACGGCGCCTTCACCGCGACCAAGGTCGGGCGCCAGGCCTACGCCGCCCAGCTCGCCGAGGAGGCCTCCCGCTTCACGCTCGTCCACTCCGAACTGCGCAGCGGCATCAGCCAGATCCTCAAGTTCGTGACCTGGATGATGATCCCGGCCGCCATCGGCCTCATCGTCAGCCAGCTGGTGGTGCAGGGCCACGACTGGCGCGAGGCGGTGCGCCGCATGGTGGCCGGCATCGTCCCCATGGTTCCCGAGGGCCTCGTCCTGCTGACGTCCGTCGCCTTCGCCATCGGCGTCATCCGGCTGGGCCGGCAGCAGTGCCTGGTCCAGGAACTGCCCGCGATCGAGGGCCTCGCCCGCGTCGACACCGTCTGCCTGGACAAGACCGGCACCCTCACCGAGGGCGGCATGGACGTCAGCGAACTGCGCGTCCTGCCCGGCGCCCGCGCCGACGAGACCTACGTGCGGCAGGTCCTCGGCGCCCTGGGCGAGTCCGACCCGCGCCCCAACGCCAGCCTCCAGGCCATCATCGACGCCTACCCCGACGGCTCCGGCTGGCGCTGCACCGAGTCGCTGCCCTTCTCCTCCGCCCGCAAGTACAGCGGCGCCGCCCTCAACAGCCCCGACGCGGAGAGCAGCAACTGGCTGCTCGGCGCCCCCGACGTGCTGCTGCCGGAGGGCGACACGGCGCTCACGGAGATCGAACAGCTCAACGCCCAGGGGCTGCGCGTCCTCCTGCTCGCCCGCGCCTCACGGGAGTTGGACGACCCTCACGTGGCACAGGGAGCCCACCCCACCGCCCTGGTCGTCCTGGAACAGCGGCTGCGCTCCGACGCGGCCGACACGCTGCGCTACTTCGCGGAGCAGAACGTCTCCGCGAAGGTCATCTCCGGCGACAACGCGGTCTCCGTCGGCGCCGTCGCCGCCAAGCTCGCCCTGCCGGGCGCCGACGCGCCCGTGGACGCGCGACGGCTGCCGGCCGAACGGGAGGCGATGGCCGAAGTCCTCGACCGGGGCGCGGTGTTCGGGCGCGTCACCCCGCAGCAGAAGCGGGACATGGTGGGCGCCCTCCAGTCGCGTGGCCACACCGTGGCCATGACCGGCGACGGCGTCAACGACGTCCTCGCCCTCAAGGACGCCGACATCGGCGTGTCGATGGGCTCCGGCTCGGAGGCGACGCGGGCCGTCGCCCAGATCGTGCTGCTCGACAACAGCTTCGCGACCCTGCCGTCGGTGGTGGCGGAGGGGCGCAGGGTCATCGGCAACATCACACGCGTGGCGACCCTGTTCCTGACGAAGACGGTCTACTCGGTGCTCCTGGCCATCCTGGTCGTCTGCACCCGGGTCCCCTACCCCTTCCTGCCACGGCACTTGACCCTGCTGTCGACGCTGACGATCGGCGTCCCCGCCTTCTTCCTGGCCCTCGCCCCCAACAAGGAGCGCGCGAAGCCGCACTTCGTGCGCCGGGTGATGCGGTACGCGATCCCCTCCGGGCTGATCGCGGGGACGGCCACCTTCGTCGCGTACCTGATGGCCCGGTCCCACTACGCGGGCCAGGACGGGGCGTTGGCGGCGGAGACCAGCTCGGCGACGCTCACGCTCTTCCTCGTCTCCCTGTGGGTCCTCGCGATCATCGCGCGCCCGTACACGTGGTGGCGCGTGGCGCTGGTCCTGGCCATGGCGGCGGGTTTCCTGATCGTGCTGCTGACGCCGTGGCTGCAGCGGTTCTTCGCGTTGCGGCTGGTGGGGACCACGATGCCGTGGGCCGCCGTGGCCATTGCCGCCGCGGCGGCCTGCGTTCTGGAGTTCGCCTGGCGGTGGGTGGGGCGGCGCTGGCCGGCATAGCGGGCGCGGCGGGCACGTGCGGGTCGCTTGTGGCTGGTCGCGCAGTTCCCCGCACCCCTTACGGGGCTACTCGAACCACCGCAGCAAGCCCAACTCCGCACCCCGTGACGGGTCCTCCAGCAGCGCCGCCACCTCGAAGCGGCGTGCCCACGCGCCGCCGGCCCAGGACAGGCCCGCCGCCACGCCCTCCAGGGTGGACGCGTGGAGGATGCCGTCCGGGCCCAGGCGCCAGTCCAGTTCGACGCCGTCGACCAGCAGTTCCTCGTGCTCCACGTACGTCGCCGGGGCGCCCGGCAGGAGCAGTCGCAGGTGTTCGGGGACCTCGCGGGTCTCGCCCGTGCCCGGTTCCGCCGTCGCCACGACGAACTCGCCCAGGCGGCGCACCTGGAGCAGGTCCGCCAGTTCCGCCGCCCAGGCCGGCGGGACCGGGAGGAGGGCGTGTCCGGAGGCGAGGGGGAGCAGGTCGGGGGCGTCCGCGACCAGGGCCTCCGCCGCGTCCACGACGCGGACCTCGCCGTCGACGACGGCGCGCAGCTCGTCGGGGAGGGTGACCTCGTCCGGATCCATGGACGCCAACGCGGCGTACAGGCCGTGCAGTTGCGAGGCGGTCACCTCGCGCTCGGGGTCCGCCAGGCGGGACAGCAGCTCCGCCGCGCCGCCGGGCTCGTCCAGCAGGGCCGCGACCGACGTGCGCACGCCCAGTGCGCGCAGCACCTGCTCGTCGGCGAGGCCCGCCGCGTCCGCGGCCTCGTACAGGCCCGCGAGGAGCGGGTCGCCGCCCGCCGCGCGCAGGCCGGCGGGGCGGCGGCCGTCCAGGACGGGGTGGCCGCGCAGCCACCACGCGGTGTACGGGCGCACGGACTCGGTGGTGCCGTCCGGGAGCAGGACGCGCACGGGCGCGGTCAGCGCGTCCCGCAGCGGGGGCTGTGCGAGCAGGGCCAGGGCCTGCGGCCAGGCGTCGTCGTCGACGAGGTCGAGGTCGCGCACGGCGACGATCTCGGTGGCGACGGGCGGCACGGGGGTGTCGGGGAGGCGGTCGAGGACGTCCTCGCACCACACGTCGACGGCGTCGAGCAGGCCCGCGTCGTCCGGTTCGGCGAAGTCGCCGTCGCGGGGCTCCAGTTCGTCGGGGTCGAGGACGACGTCCGTGGCGCGCACGAGCGCGAAGGTGGCCAGCACGCCGACGGCGGTGAGGGGCTGCTCGCCCCAGCGCTCGGCCAGTTCGGCGTCGCACGCGGCGAGCTCGCCGGGGCGGATGACCTGTTCGAACGGGCTGCCGGGGAGGACGAGTTCGCCGGCCGGTGCCAGCTCGCCGTCCTCGTCGGGGAGGGCGAGGGCGGCCAGCCAGGGCTCGTCGCCGGGGGCGAGGTCCGCGTCGCGGACCAGGGTCAGGACGGTCTCGATCAGCGCGTCGGGGTCGAGCCCTTCGTCGTCCCAGGCCTCCTCCGCGTCCAGGGAGGCCGCGACGGCCGCCCGGACCTGAGGCGTCGTCAGAACGGCGCGCGGCGACGCCGGGGTCGCGCCCAGCTTCTCCAGCAGCGGGTGGGCCGCATCGGGGTGGACGACCTTCAGGCCGAGCCGGGACAGCCGCTGCGAGCCCGTCCCGTCCGCGGGCGGCAGCAGAACCTGGCGCGGCCCGACGGCGGTGCGCCCTCCCCCAGAGCCTTCGGCCTGGGAGGTACCCCCAGCGAGCGGCACGGGCAGGCCGGTGAGCCGGTCCGGGTCGACGCCGGCGAGGCTCTCGTAGAGCCGCCACCACCACTCCGCCTCGCGCTCCACGCCCGCCAGCCGGTCGACGACCTCGCCGAGCGGGACGCGGGCCACGCCGAGCGCGCGCAGCTCCTGGCGGCGCTCCAGGCCCGCGGGCAGCAGGCTGGGGAACAGCTCGCCCAGGACGGCGACGGTCTCCGCGCCCGCCCCCTCCGCGATCTCGGCCTCCACGGGCCGCAGGGCGTGCGGCTCCTCCGCGGTCTCCCCGTCCTCCGGCTCCCGGGCCGCGCCCGCGCTCGGCAGGAAGGCCACGCGGGGCAGCCGGTCCAGGATCCGGCGGCGCAGCTCGGCGTCCAGCGGGCTCGCCGCGAGCGGCGACGGTACGAGGTCAAGGGTGCCGAGGGTGCCGGCGGAGACGGGGTGCCAGTCGGCCAGCAGGGCCGCGTAGGTCTCGGCGGCGCGCTCGGTGAGGAAGTCCGTGAGCGGGCCGGGGGCCGTGCGGCGGCGGGTGGGCTCCAGCGGGAAGGAGGCGATCAGCAGCGCGGGCAGGCCCAGCGGCTCGTCGGTGGGGGTCGGCGCGTGCAGCACGGGGGCGGTGCCGGGACGGACCGGGGCGCCGTCCGGACCGGCCGGGACGGCCCAGGTCAGGGACCAGGCGGGGCGCAGGCGTTCCTCGACGGGGCGGTCCGCGAGGAGGGCCGCGTCCAGCCGGCCCCCGGCGTGCTCGACGCGCCAGCGGGTGGCCGTGCCGCGGTCCGAGTCGTCGACCAGCACGTACGGGCCGTCCTGACCGCGCGTCAGGGTGCGGATGCGCCCGTCCGGGGTCTCCACGGCCACCTCGGCCAGGCCGGGCAGGGCGAGCAGGAGCGCGTCGTCGACGTCCTCCAGCAGCCGCGCGGCGAGGTCCTCCGCGGCGCCGTCGCGCAGCGGCATGACCACGACCGTGTCGTAGCCCTCGGGCGCGGTGCCCTCGGCGGGCAGCGGCAGGCGCAGGAGGGGGACGTGGCCGTCGCGGCGGCGGATCTCCTCGGCGAGCCCGGGGGTGTCCCCGGCGGCGGCCGCGGCCAGGTCGCGCGCCTCCGACAGGGACCAGCGGACGCCGCCGGTACGGCTGATGACGGCGGGTTCGTCGGTGACGGAGAGGACCGCGGAGAAGCCGACGCCGAACCGGCCGACGGTCCCGCCGTCCTCGTCGTCCCGCTTGGCGGAGGCGCGGAGGGTGGAGAGGGACTCGACGCCGGCCGCGTCCAGCGGGGCACCCGTGTTGGCGGCGGCCAGGACCGGCCGCCCGCCCGGTCCGCCGGCGCGCAGCGTCAGGCGCAGGCGGCCGGGGACGCCGACCCGGGCGGCGGCGTCGGCGGCGTTCTGGGCGAGCTCCACCACGAGCCGGTCGCGGTAGCCGCCGAGGACCAGGTCCTCCTCGGCGTTGGCGTCCTCCCGGAACCGCGCGGGGGACGCGGCCCACGCGTCCAGCACTCCGCGCCGCAGCCGCGCGGTACCGAAGAGGTCGGTCACGTCAGGGGTCTCCTAGCTACTGAGTGAGACGCGCCCCGCAGGGGCGCGGGGAACGGCGCGACCAGCCGAAGACGACCGCAGTCGTCAGGAGTGCCCGAGGTCCTCTTCGGGAGCCGCGGCCTCCGGCCGCAACGGCATCAGGTCGACGAGCGTCTCGTCGATCACCGGCGGCGCCGGCCGCGGCGGCTTCGGCATGACCGCCGCCTCGGAGTGCCCGCCGCACCCGTAGGACAGGGACACCACATGCCCGTCCGCAGGACCGAACTCATTGCCGCAGATACCGAACGCCTGGCCGAGCGATCCCCCGATGGGGACCAGGAAGCCGCAGCTGACGCAGGACGCGGGCGCCGCCTGCGCCATCGGGGTCTTCGCGCCGTACGACTCGTCCCAGCGGTCGGCGGCGGTGTGCAGCCCGTAGCGGGACAGGACGCGGGCGCGGCGCATGCCGAGCTCCTCGGCCAGCGAGGCGATCGAGCCGCGCACGGGCGCGGTCGGCTGCGCGGACGGCGGCCCGGCGGAGACCTCGGCGTCCTCGGCGTCGACCAGCTCGGTCATCTCCCGGGAGACGGCCGAGTTCGGCGGCGGCACGTCCTCGCCGGTCCAGCCCGGCTCCAGGCGCAGGTCCTCCGCGTCGGTGGGCAGCAGGTCGCCGGGGCCCATGTCGCCGGGGCGCAGGCGCTCGCTCCACGGCACCCACTCGGGGGCGAGGAGGGCGTCGGGGCCGGGCAGCAGCACCGTCTCGTCGACGGTGACGGCCTTGGCGCGCGAGGCGCGGGCGACGGTGACGGCCCAGCGCCAGCCCCGGTAGCCGAGGTCCTCGCAGGCGAAGTAGTGCGTGACGACCCGGTCCCCGTCGGCGAGGGCCTCGACGTGCTCGCCGACCTTCCCCGGAAGCGCGGCCTCCTCGGCGGCCTCCCGGGCGAGTTCGACCGCCTCGGCGCACAGGCGGTCCGGGGTACGGCTTCGCATCGCAGCACTCACAAGAATCGATTCTCTCTTCCACGCCGTCTCACGAGTGCGCCTGCCGGACGACCGGGGCGGCGGACGGAGCGGACCGGGGGACCGCGTCGACGTCCGCGCCCGATCGGTTTCGAGCGCACCTGGTCCTCCCCATTCTGCGGGATCAGGGCCCGGAGTGCGGCCAACCAAACGGTCGGCGACGGCGCGCTGTGCACGCTACCCCGCAAAGCCGCTCCGGGTATACCCGGGCTCCACCGAGCGCCCCCACCGGTGCCCGATACGCCCCGCAGGCGGACCGAAAGCGCCGCGCCGGGTTCCGCTTGGGGCAGTATGGCGTGGTGGCAGCCATCCGCCGTACGGTCCGGGACGCGGGCCGGGCGCTGCGCCGACCGGTCACCGGGACCGTGCGGGGCGTCCGGAAGGCCACGCACGCGCACGGCGCGGGCGAGTCGGGCCTCGCGAAGCTGATCGAGCTGCACGCGGTCAACTCCGCGGGCGACATGCTCATCACGGTGGCGCTGGCGTCGACGGTGTTCTTCTCGGTGCCCACGGACGAGGCCCGCGGGCGGGTCGCCCTGTACCTGGCGGTCACGATGGCGCCGTTCACCCTCCTGGCGCCGGTGATCGGGCCGCTGCTGGACCGGCTCCCGCACGGTCGCCGGGCGGCCATGGCGGGCGCGATGCTGACGCGCGCCGTGCTGGCCCTGACGATGTCGGGCGCCGTGGCGAGCGGCGGACTGGAGCTCTATCCGGCGGCCCTGGGCGTCCTGGTGGCGTCCAAGGCGTACGGGGTGGTGCGCTCGGCCGTGGTGCCCCGACTGCTGCCGCCGCGGATCTCCCTCGTCAAGGCGAACTCCCGGGTCACCCTCGGCGGGCTGCTGGCCACGGGACTGGCGGCCCCGCTCGGCGCGGGGCTGCACCAGCTGGGGCCGGCCTGGCCGTTGTACGGGGCGTGCGCCGTCTTCGCGTGCGGCACCTACCTCTCGCTCTCGCTCCCGCCCAAGGTCGACTCCGCGAAGGGCGAGGCCCGGGCCATGCTCACCTCGCCCGACCACCAGCGCCGCACGACGCGGCGGACGAAGCCGGGGCTGCGCACGGTCGGCAGCTCCGTGCTGCACGGGCTGCAGGCCAACGGGGCGCTGCGGATGCTGTCCGGGTTCCTCACGTTCTTCCTGGCGTTCCTGCTGCGCGTCCACCCGCTGGGCGGGCTGGGCCCGGCCGTCTCGCTGGGCATCGTGGCGGTGGCGGCCGGCACGGGCAACGCCCTGGGGACGGCGATCGGGGCGCTGCTGCGCTCGCGCGGCCCGGAGAAGACGATCGCCGCGGTGCTGACGGCCGCGCTGGGCATGACGGTGGCGACGGCCGTGCTCTACAACCCGTTCTTCGTGGTGGCGGTGGCCGCCGTGGCCGGGATCTCGCAGGCGCTGGGCAAGCAGTCGCTGGACTCGCTGATCCAGCGGGACGTGCCGGAGCAGGTGCGCACCTCCGCGTTCGCCCGCTCCGAGACGCTGCTGCAGATGTGCTGGGTGGTGGGCGGCGGCATCGGGATCCTGCTGCCGCTCAACGGCGTGGTGGGCATGGCGGTCGCGTCCGGCTTCCTGGCCCTGGGCGCCGTCACAGCCGTACGGGGCCTGCTGACGGCGGCCCGGCGCGGCTCGCCGCACCCGCGCGTGGCCTGACCGGGGCGGCCCGATAGCCTGCCCCCCATGACCGCTGCCATTTTCCAGGGAAGGCGCCGCCGCGCCGCTGCCGCTGCGGGCGCCGTGGCCCTCGGGCTCGTCGCCCTCTCCGCCTGCGACAAGCCGACGCCGCTGGCGACGGTGACCGTCGGTTCCACCACCGTGACGTCCGAGGCCGCCTGTTACGAGGGCGGCGACGCGATCGCCAACGACAAGCTGCCCGCGTGCTTCAAGTCCGAGGGCAAGACCGTCAAGGCGTCCATGGAGGACAAGATCCGCTTCGGCGTCGACCCGAAGGTCGCCGACGAGGGCTGGACGCTCTTCATCAACGGCCAGGTGGCCGAGCAGGAGCCGAACAAGAAGACCTACCGGACCATCCCGGCCAGCGCCTTCTTCGCCTCCGGCCAGGGCGCCGCGGTGAAGAACACCCAGGTCAGCATCGTCGAGGCGAGCTCCGGCAAGGCGCTCGGCATCTGGAACTTCACGCTCGAGAAGACCTCCTGACGCCCCCTCCCATGCGCGTTCTGGTCGTCACCGCCGTGGCCGCCGAGGCGGACGCGGTCGTCCGCGCCCTGGCGACGGAGCCCGTGGAGGTCTCCGTGCCGGGCGCGGTGCTGCGCCGGGCGGACGCCCCGCCCGTGGCCGTCGACGTGCTGGCGGCCGGGGTCGGCCCCGCCGCGGCCGCCGCGGCGAGCGCCTCCGCACTGGCCGCCGCCGCGGCCGCCGGGCGCCCGTACGGCCTGGTGGTCTCGGCCGGGATCGGCGGCGGCTTCGCGCCGGGCGCCCCGGTGGCGTCCCTCGTCGTCTCCGACGCGATCGTGGCCGCCGACCTGGGCGCGGAGACCGACGGCGGCTTCGTGCCCGTCACCGAGCTGGGCTTCGGTGCCGTCGAACACCTGCCGCCCCCGGCCCTGGTGGCCGCCGTGGCCGGTGCCACGGGCGCCGCGCGCGGTGCGGTGCTCACCGTGTCGACCGTGACCGGCTCCGCCGAGCGGGCCGCCGGGCTGACGGGCCGCCACCCGCGGGCGCTGGCCGAGGCCATGGAGGGCTTCGGCGTCGCCGAGGCGGCGGCCGCGCACGGCGTGCCGGCCCTGGAGGTCCGTGCGGTCTCCAACCCCGTCGGCCCGCGCGACCGCGCCGCCTGGCGCATCGGCGACGCGCTGGCCGCGCTCACGGACGCCTTCCGGGCGTTCCCGTTCGACCGGCTTCCGGCCGTCCTCCAGGAAGGGACCGTCTCCCCGTGACCGACCCGATCCGCATCGCGTACTCGCCCTGCCCCAACGACACCTTCGTCTTCGACGCGTGGGCCCACGGCCGCGTCCCCGGGGCGCCCGCCCTGGACGTCACCTTCGCGGACATCGACGTCACGAACGGCATGGCCGAGCGCGGCGAGTTCGACGTGCTGAAGGTGTCGTACGCGGTCCTGCCCTGGGTGCTGGACGAGTACGCGCTGCTGCCCTGCGGCGGTGCGCTGGGCCGCGGCTGCGGCCCGCTGGTGCTCACCCGGGAGCCCGGGAAGCCCGCGGACCTGGCCGGGAAGACGGTCGCGGTGCCGAGCGAGCGGTCGACCGCGTACCTGCTGTTCCGCCTGTGGGCGGCCACCGAGGTGCCTGGCGGCGTCGGCGAGGTCGTCGTGCTGCCGTTCCACGAGATCATGCCCGCGGTGCGGGACGGCAAGGTGGACGCGGGCCTGGTGATCCACGAGGCCCGCTTCACGTACCCGGACTACGGGCTGAACTGCCTCGCCGACATGGGACAGCACTGGGAGGACACCACCGGTCTGCCCATCCCGCTCGGTGCGATCATCGCCAAGCGGTCACTGGGCGAGGAGATGCTGCAGCGGCTGGCGGACGCGGCCAAGGCCTCCGTCCTCATGGCCTGGGACGACCCGGAGGCCTCCCGGCCGTACGTGCTCGCGCACGCGCAGGAGATGGACCCGGCGGTGACGGACCAGCACATCGGGCTCTACGTCAACGAATTCACCGCGGGCCTCGGGGAGTCCGGCTATGCCGCGGTGCGCGGGCTGCTGACCCGCGCGGCGGCCGAGGGACTGGTGCCGCCCCTCGGCCCGGGCGCACTGGAGTTCGTCCGGACGGCTTGAACGGGCCCCCTCAGACGTCCAGCTGGTCGGCCACGGCGCGCAGCATGCCTGCGATCTTGGCGCCGTGCGCCTTGTCGGGGTAGCGGCCGCGCTCCAGCTGCTGCGTGACGTTCTCCAGGAGGGTCGTCAGGTCCTGGACGATCGAGGCCAGTTCGTCGGGCTTGCGGCGCTGGGCGGCCGCGACCGAGGGCGTCGGGTCGAGAAGGGTCACCGACAGCGCCTGGTCACCGCGCTGTCCTGCGACGACGCCGAACTCCACCCGCTGGCCGGGCTTCAGGGCGTCGACCCCGTCGGGGAGCACCGAGGAGTGGACGAAGACGTCTCCGCCGTCGTCGCGGGAGAGAAAGCCGAAGCCCTTCTCGCTGTTGAACCACTTGACCTTGCCGGTAGGCACGTCTGTCCTCGTCCTCGTGTCTCGTCGGAATTACGGAAACTTCTGCAATCAACAGAAAAACAGCTCTGGATAGCACTACAGCGGGCCGCAAGACCCGCCACCTCAAGGCTAATGGTCCCGCGCCCGGTGACAAGACGTCCCCGGGCCGTACCTCTGCGCGTCCGCTCCCGTCCCCGTCCATCCGGCCGTCACCCCACCGGTCAGGGATCTACCCTGGTCAGGTGAGCAACGAAACGCCCCGAGCCGGGGATCTGCTGGTACGCACCGGTGCCGTCGTGTTCCTGGTGGGCGCAGTGGCCACCCTGGCCACGGTGGCCCCGCTGTTCCTCGGGGCCGATCCGCTGCCGCCCGTCGCGTACTTCGTGTGCATGCTGATGGGCGTCGGCTTCCTGATCGCCGGGGCCGGCGTGCTGCGCTCGGTGGCCGAGCAGCGGCGTCAGGCCCGCGAGGCCGCGTCGGGGACGGCGCCCGCCGCCCGGTAGCGGCGCAGCCAGCCGGGGAAGCCGGTGAGGTCCGGCAGGACCATGTCCGCGCCCTCCGCGCGCAGTTCGGCCGCGTCGCACGGTCCCGTGGCCACGGCCACCGACAGCGCACCGGCCGCCCGCGCGCCGCGCACGTCGCCGACGTGGTCGCCCACGTAGATACCCGCCCCGTGCTCGCGCAGGGCGGTCGCCTTGCCCTCGGCCCACAGGCCGGCGCACAGTTCGTCGGGCTCGATGCCCAGGTGTTCCAGGTGCAGCCGGGCGTTGGTCGCGTGCTTGGCCGTGACGACGATGGCCCGGCCGCCCAGCTCCTGCACCGCGGCGACGGACTCGCGCGCGCCCGGCAGCGCGGGCGAGGGCCCGATGGCGTGGGCGGGGTACGCGCTCAGGTAGAACTCCTCGGCCCGGGGCACCTCGTCCGCGGGGAACCAGTGGGCCAGTTCCCAGGTCAGCGGCGGGCCGATCCGGCTGACGACCAGGTCGACGTCGATGGGCCGGCCGGTGGCCGCGGCCAGGGCCTCGTACGTGGCCCGGATGCCGGGGCGGGAGTCGACCAGGGTGAGGTCCAGGTCGAAGCCGACGGTGAACGGGGCTTCCGGGGTTTCCTGTTGCGGGGTCATACCCCACATTGTGCTGCCGCCCCACTCGTCCCGGTCATCCCGGCCGCCTCGCCCGCCACAGGACGAACGCGGCCGAGGCCACCGCCGCCACCCGCACCACCACGGGCCACGTCGCCGACAGGGCACCCGCCATCGCCCCCTGCGGTATCGGTTCTCCCCACCGTCCGTCCATACGGCCCCACAGCCACACGACGCCCCCGGCCACCACCAGCCCCGGCACCCCCATGACCGCCCACTTCGACTCGGTCCGGGTCAGCCGGCGCGTCACATACGCCAGCCCCCAGCCCGCGGCCAGCACCAGCAGGTTCCCCAGCACCGCGCCGGCGACCAGCAGCACCGCGACCAGCACCAGCAGCGGGCTCATCGGCACCGTCCCGCCGCCGCCCCGGCGCCGCAGGCGCGCGAGGCCGCGGGCGGGGGGCTCCTCGGTCCCGGCGGCCGCCTCCCGGCCCGGATCCGCAGCCTCGGGCTCCTTCTGCGCGGGCTGCGCGGCCTGCGCAGGGGCAGGCGTCCCGGGCGCACCCGGCGGCTTGAGCATGTCCGGAATCTCGATCCCGCCCACGAAGCCGTGCACTTCGTCCCCGGCCGTGAACGGACCCGGCTCCACCCGCCACCAGTCGGGGCTGCCGCCGGAGCCGAGCTCCTCCTCCGTCGCCAGGTGCGGCGGCCGCGCCGCCCCCGGCGGCGTCCGCTGCGCGGGCACCTTCCCGGCCGTCTCCCCCGGCCGCCCGGCCGCCCCGGCGACCGCCTCCGACGGACTCCCCAGCCCGTCGAGGATCCGCTGCACGGCGGCCGGCGTCTCCGCGCCCTCCACCGCTCTGCGCTGCTCGATCTCGGTGCGCAGCCGGGAGACCAGCCGCATCCGTTCGCCGGAGGCGAGCGACTGCCGCTGGGCCAGGTCCCCGACCCTGCTCAGGTAGTCGTACACAAGCTGATCACTCTCGATCCCCACCCGCCCGACGGTACCGCCTCCCTCCCGCCCCCGGACCGGGAACGGACACCGCGCACCTCTCCCGGCGGAGCCGTTGCGCCGGGCACCGGAACGGAGCCGCGGCGACCCGGTACCGTAAACAGAATGACCACTTCGCGGGAGACCGGCGCCCCGCGCACCCTCGCCGAGGAACTGCGCACCCGTCCCGACGACGCCCTGGCCGCCCTCCTGCGCGCCCGGCCCGACCTGCTGAACCCGGTGCCGGGCGACCTCACCCAGCTCGCCACCCGCGCCGCCACCCGGGCCTCGGTGGTCCGCGCCCTGGACCGCCTGGACCGCTTCACGCTGCAGGCCGCCGAGGCGCTCGCGGTGGCCCCGGACCCGTGCCCGTACGAGGTCCTCGCCGGGCTGCTGACCGGCGACCGGCCGGCCGACGACCGCATCGCCGGGGCGCTCCCCCGCGCCGTCGCCGCCCTGCGCGGCCAGGCCCTCGTCTGGGGCGGCGAGGACCGGCTGCGTCTCGTGCGCACCGCCCGCGAACTGCTCGCGCCCAGCGCCGCACGGCCCTCGCCCACCGGCCTGGGCCCCACCGTCGCCGAGGCCACCGCGGGGATGTCCCCCGGCAGGGTGCAGCAGATCATCGCCACGGCGGGGCTGCCCGCCACCCACGATCCGGTGACCGCCGTCGCCGCCCTGACCGCCCTGTTCGAGGACCGGACGCGCATGGCGGAACTGCTCGCCGCGGCACCCGAGGAGGCCCGCGCCGTCCTCGGCAAGCTGCTGTGGGGCCCGCCCTACGGCACCGTCACCGCCGACCCCGCCCCGCACCTGCGCTGGCTGCTCGACCGCGGGCTGCTGCTGCCCACCGCACCCGGCAGCGTCGTCCTCCCCCGCGAGGCCGCCCTGCACCTGCGCGCCGGCCGCGCCCACCGCAGCCCCGAACCCGCCGCCCCCGCGCCGGAACCCGTCACCGTCCACGCGGAACGGCTCGTCGACGCCACCGCCGCCGGGCAGGCGTTCACCTCGCTGGCCACCGTCGAGGAGCTGCTCCAGACCTGGGAGGCCGACAGCCCGCTCGTCCTGCGCGCGGGCGGCCTGAGCGTACGGGACCTCAAGCGCACCGCCACCGCCCTGGACACCACGGAGACCGCGGCCGCCTTCTGGACCGAACTCGCCCACGCCGCCGGGCTGCTGGCCTCCGACGGCGACGTCGACGAGCGCTACGCCCCCACCCCCGCCTCCGACGACTGGCTCGCGCTGCCCGCCGAGCAGCGCTGGGCCCACCTGGCCGGCGCCTGGCTCGCGGCCACCCGCACCCCCGGCCTCGTCGGCGACAAGGACGCCAAGGGCCGCACCCTCGCCGCCCTCGGCCCGGACCTGGACCGCTCCCCCGCCCCCGAGGTGCGCCGCCGCGTCCTGGAGCTGCTCGCCTCGGTGCCCGCCGGGTCGTCCGTCTCCCCCGACGCCCTCCTCGCCCGGCTGCAGTGGGAGCGCCCGCCGCGCACCGCCACCGACGACCTGCGCGCGCGGCTGGCCCAGTGGACCCTGGACGAGGCCGAACTGCTCGGCGTCACCGGCCGCGGCGCCCTCTCCGCCCACGGCCGCGCGCTCCTGGGCGGATCGGAGGCGACGGCCGCGGGCCTGCTCGCGCCGCTGCTGCCCGAGCCGTTGGACCACGTCCTCCTCCAGGCCGACCTCACGGCCGTCGCCCCCGGCCCGCTCCGGCGGCCCCTCGCCCACACGCTGGGCGTCCTCGCCGACATCGAGTCCAAGGGCGGCGCCACGGTCTACCGCTTCACGCCGGAGTCGGTGCGCCGCGCCCTGGACGCGGGCCGGACCGCCGGGGACGTCCTCGCCTTCCTGCGCGAACACTCGCGCACCCCCGTGCCGCAGCCCCTCGCCTACCTCGTCGAGGACGTGGCCCGCCGGCACGGCCGGCTCCGCGTCGGCGCGGCCTCCTCGTACCTGCGCTGTGACGACGAGGCCGTCCTCGCCGAGCTCCTGGCCGACCGCCGCTCCGCCCCGCTCCGCCTGCGCCGCCTCGCCCCCACCGTGCTGGCCGCGCAGGCCGCGCCCGACGCCCTGCTGGAGGGCCTGCGCGCGATGGGCTACGCGCCCGCGGCCGAGTCCGCCGAGGGCGACGTGCTCATCACCCGCGCCGACGTCCACCGCACCCCGCCGCGCACCGCCCCGGCCCCCGTGCCCGAGGGACCGCCGGTCCCCGACGCGACCCTCCTCGGCGCCGCCGTCCGTGCCGTCCGCGCCGGCGACATGGCGGCCACGGCCGAACGCAAACCGATCGCCGCCCCGGCCCCCACGGACGGCGGTCTCCCCCGCACCACCTCCGCCGAGACCCTCGCCACCATGCAGGCGGCCGTCCTCACCGGCGCCGCCGTCTGGATCGGCTACGTCAACGCGGAGGGCTCCGCCAGCCAGCGCGTGATCGCCCCGGTCCGGGTGGAGGGCGGCTTCGTCACGGCCTACGACCACACGGCGGACGAGGTGCGGACGTATCCGCTGCACCGGATCACGGGGGTGGCGGAGTTGGCGGACGATCACGCGTAGGCGGTCCGCTGCGGGCCGATTGTGGCTGATCGCGCAGTTCCCCGCGCCCCTTCGGGGCGCCGCAGTGCGGCACACTGGAGGATTGGCCGTACGGAAAGGGTGCCCACGCGTGAATGGTCCACTGATCGTCCAGAGCGACAAGACCCTGCTGTTGGAGGTCGACCACGAGCAGGCCGAGGCCTGCCGGCGGGCCATCGCCTCCTTCGCGGAGCTGGAGCGTGCCCCCGAGCACATCCACACCTACCGGATCACCCCGCTCGGCCTGTGGAACGCCCGGGCCGCCGGGCACGACGCCGAGCAGGTCGTCGACGCTCTCGTCACCCACTCCCGCTACCCCGTGCCGCACGCGCTGCTCGTCGACATCGCGGAGACGATGGCCCGGTACGGGCGGCTGCGGCTGCTCAAGCACCCCGTGCACGGGCTGGTGCTGGAGTCGACCGACCGGCCGGTGCTGGAGGAGATCCTCCGGTCGAAGAAGATCCAGCCGCTCGTGGGTCCCCGCATCGACCCCGACACCGTCGCCGTGCACCCCTCCGAGCGCGGGCAGATCAAGCAGTCGCTGCTCAAGCTGGGCTGGCCCGCCGAGGATCTCGCCGGGTACGTGGACGGCGAGGCGCACCCCATCGAGCTGCGCGAGGAGGGGTGGGCGCTGCGGCCGTACCAGCGGCAGGCCGTCGACGGGTTCTGGCACGGCGGGTCGGGTGTGGTCGTGCTGCCGTGCGGCGCCGGCAAGACGCTGGTCGGTGCGGGCGCCATGGCCGAGGCCAAGGCCACGACGCTGATCCTGGTCACCAACACCGTCTCCGCCCGGCAGTGGAAGCACGAGCTGGTCAAGCGGACCTCGCTGACCGAGGACGAGATCGGCGAGTACAGCGGGACGCGGAAGGAGATCCGGCCGGTCACCATCGCGACGTACCAGGTGCTGACCACCAAGCGGAAGGGGATCTACCCCCACCTGGAGCTCTTCGACTCCCGTGACTGGGGGCTCGTCGTGTACGACGAGGTGCACCTGCTGCCCGCGCCGGTCTTCAAGTTCACCGCCGACCTGCAGGCCCGGCGGCGGCTCGGGCTCACGGCGACGCTGGTGCGGGAGGACGGGCGCGAGTCCGACGTCTTCTCGCTCATCGGGCCGAAGCGGTTCGACGCGCCCTGGAAGGAGATCGAGGCGCAGGGGTACATCGCCCCGGCGGACTGCGTCGAGGTGCGCGTCAATCTGACGGACTCCGAGCGGCTCGCGTACGCGACCGCCGAGACGGAGGAGAAGTACCGCTTCTGTGCGACGACGGCGACCAAGCGCAAGGTCACCGAGGCGCTCGTGCGCCGGCACCGGGGTGAGCAGACCCTGGTCATCGGCCAGTACATCGATCAGCTCGACGAGCTGGGCGAGCACCTGGGCGCGCCCGTGATCAAGGGCGAGACCAGCAACGCCCAGCGCGAGAAGCTCTTCGACGCCTTCCGGGAGGGCGAGCTGAACGTGCTCGTCGTCTCCAAGGTCGCCAACTTCTCCATCGACCTGCCGGAGGCGACGGTCGCCATCCAGGTCTCGGGGACGTTCGGCTCCCGCCAGGAGGAGGCGCAGCGGCTGGGCCGTGTGCTGCGGCCGAAGGCGGACGGGCACGAGGCCCGCTTCTACTCGGTCGTCGCGCGCGACACCGTCGACCAGGACTTTGCCGCCCACCGGCAGCGGTTCCTGGCCGAGCAGGGGTACGCGTACCGGATCGTGGATGCGGACGCGCTGCTCACGGAGGGCGCGGACGAGGAGGCCGTCTGACGCCCCGGCGTTCCGACGTCAGGCGCGGCGCTTGTCCGCGTACTGGCCCAGGACGACGACCTCCACCGCCGCGCCCGCGAACGCCTTGATCGCGCGGAGGGCGGTGGAGAGAGCCGAAGGGGCGTGGGGCTCTGGGGTGACGGATGCGGTGGTCATGTCCTCCATGGTTCCGCGTCCGCGTCCTCCCGGCATCGGCCTGCCGGTGTAAAGCCGGGCCGGTCACCGTACGACCCCAGACCCATGGCGCCCCCTACGGGAGGTGGAGGGCGCCCCTGAGGAGGGCCGGGGTTCGGTTCGGATCCGGTTCGAAATTCGTTCGCCCGCGGATGCGCCGCTCACTAAAATCCCGTTCTTTGCACTGCACTGCCCGCACGCCTGGAGGCCTCGCCGTGTCCGCACCGCATTCCGCCGGTCCCGCCGACCCCCTGGAGCGCGAGCGGACCCATCTCGCCTCGTCCCGCTCGGCGTTGCGGGCCATGCGGGCCGACGTCGAGGCGCTCGACATCAAGGACGTCACCGCGAACTGGGTCAACGCGGCCGTCCTGGAGCGCCAGATCGAGGACCGCATCACCGCCCTCGCCGACCTCGCCCACACGCCGCTGTTCTTCGGCCGCCTCGACTATCTGCACGCCCCCGGGGCGGACCGCGCCGAGGGTGCGGAGGGCGAACAGTTCTACATCGGGCGCCGGCACGTGCACGACGCCGACGGCGACCCCATGGTGATCGACTGGCGCGCGCCCGTGTCCCAGCCGTTCTACCGGGCCTCGAAGAAGGAGCCGATGGACGTGCGCCTGCGGCGCCGCTTCGGCTACACCGGCGGGGAGTTGACCGCGTACGAGGACGAGGACCTCACGGACGCGGCGGCGTCCGGCACGGCGAGCAAGCTGCTCCAGGCCGAGATCGAGCGGCCGCGCGTCGGACCCATGCGGGACATCGTCGCCACCATCCAGCCCGAGCAGGACGAGATCGTGCGCGCCGGCATCGGCGGCACGGTGTGCGTACAGGGCGCCCCCGGCACTGGGAAGACGGCCGTGGGCCTGCACCGGGTCGCGTACCTGCTGTACGCGCACCGCGAGCGGCTCGCGCGGACCGGGACCCTGGTCGTCGGGCCGAACCGGTCCTTCCTGCGGTACATTGAGCAAGTCCTGCCCGCGCTGGGCGAGTTGAACGTGGGGCAGGCGACCGTCGACGACCTGGTGGGGGGACGCGTCGAGGTGCGCGGCACCGATTCCGCCGCGACCGCGCTCGTCAAGGGCGACGCCCGCATGGCGGAGGTGCTGCGGCGCGCCGTGCGGGCCGGGGTGACGATGCCCGTCGAGCCCGTCGTGGTCGTGCGCGGGTCGCGGCGGTGGCGGGTGCCCGCCTACGAGGTCGAGGAGATCGTGCGCGAGCTGCTCGGCCGCGACATCCGGTACGGGGCCGCGCGGGAGGCCCTGCCGCAGCGGATCGCCCATGCGGTGCTGGTGCGGATGGAGGCCGCGGGCGAGGCGCCCGACGACCGGGTGCAGGACGCGGTGGCGCGGAACGCGGCGGTGAAGGCGGCCGTCAAGGAACTGTGGCCGGCTGTCGATCCGGCGAAGCTGGTGCTGCGACTGCTGTCCGATGCGGAGTTTCTTGCGGAGCATGCGGAGGGGGTGCTGACGGAGGAGGAGCAGGCCGTTCTCCTGTGGGCCAAGTCGGCGCGGAGCGTGAAGTCCGCCAAGTGGTCCGCTGCCGATGCGGTGTTGGTCGATGAGGCTGCGGATCTTGTCGCACGGACGCCCTCGCTCGGGCACGTGGTGCTCGACGAGGCGCAGGACCTCTCGCCCATGCAGTACCGGGCGGTCGGGCGGCGCTGCACGACCGGGTCGGCGACGGTGCTGGGCGACATCGCGCAGGGCACGACGCCGTGGGCCACGCCGGGTTGGGGCGAGGCGCTGCTGCATCTGGGGAAGCCGGATGCGGTGGTCGAGGAGCTGACACAGGGGTTCCGCGTGCCGCGGGAGGTCATCGCGTACGCGTCCCGGCTGCTGCCGTCGATCGCACCGGAGCTGGCCGAGGCCACGTCGGTGCGGGAGGCCGCCGGGGACTTCGCGGTGCGGGAGGTTCCGGCGGCGGAGCTGGACGCGGCGGTGGTGGCGGCGTGCGGGGCCGCACTGCGGCAGGAGGGGTCGATCGGGCTGATCGCAGCCGACGCGCGCATCACCGCACTGGGGGCGTTGCTGGACGAGGCCGGGCTGGCGTACCTCGCCCCGGGCGAGGAGACGAGCGCGGAGGCCCGCCTCACGCTCGTCCCGGCGTCGCTGGCCAAGGGTCTGGAGTACGACTACGTGGTCCTGGACGAACCGGCGTCAGTGGTGGCCGGCGAACCGGACGAGCGGACCGGGCTGCGGCGGCTGTACGTGGCGCTGACGCGCGCCGTCTCGGGCCTGACGGTGCTCCACGCGGAACGCCTGCCGGCGGCGCTTGCGGACTGCTGAGTGCAGTGGGTCGGCTGCGGGTTCGTTGTGGCTGGTCGCGCAGTTCCCCGCGCCCCTTTGGGGCGCGATCGGTACCCCGCCCCATAGGGGCGCGGGGAACTGCGCGAGCAACCGCGAACGACCCGCGGCCGACGGTCAACCGTCCAGCGCCTCGCGCCACACCCGCACCGCCCCCGCATCCACCGGCGAGTCCCAGCCCGAAGGGCGCGCCGCCCCGCCGATGTGGAACGCGGCGACCCCCGCCGCCCTCAGCACGGGCACGTGCTTCAGCTTCAGGCCGCCCCCGGCCATGATCCGCGGTTCGTACCCCGGCTCGTCCCCGCGCGCCGCCTCCGCGGTGAGCGTCGCCAGGCCGTCGTCCACGCCGGACGCCGAGCCGGCGGTCAGGTACGTGTCCAGCCCCGGCTGGTCGGCCAGCTGCTTGCGCAGGGCGTCGCGGTCCGCGGCGCGGTCGATGGCCCGGTGGAACGTCCAGCGGGCCTCGGGGCCCACCGCCTCGACGAGGGCCGCGACCGCCGCCAGGTCCGCCCGGCCGTCCTCGGTCAGGAACCCGAGGACGAACTCCTCCGCCCCCTCGGCCCGCAGAGCGCGAGCGTCCCGGCAGAGCGATTCCAGCGCCGCGGCGCCGCCGGCCGAGAAGCCGTCCGACGCGCGGAGCATCACACGCACCGGGATGTCCACCGCGTCCCGTACGGCCGCGAACGTGGCCGGGGCCGGGGTCAGGCCGTCCGCGGCCATGTCGGTGACCAGTTCGAGGCGGTCCGCCCCGCCGGCCTGCGCCGCCACCGCGTCCCCGGCGTCGAGGGCGATCACCTCAAGAATTGGTCTAGACATGTAGTAAAGCCTGCCACACCCGGCGCCCGTGCCGGAAGCAGGCCTCCCGCATGGCCCACAATTGGCCCATGAGCGCCGAGCTGCGTGACCGATGGCTGCAGACCGTGGACCGCGTCCGTACCGGGCCCGGGCCCGATCCCGCGCCGTACGCCGACGAGCTGCTCGCCCGCTGGGGCGAGCCGCAGCGGCGCTATCACACGACCACCCACCTCGCCGCCGTTCTGGGGCACCTCGACGAGCTCGCCGAGTGCGCCGACGACATCGACGTCGTCCGGCTCGCCGCCTGGTTCCACGACGCCGTCTACCGGCCCGACCGCTCCGAGAACGAGGAGCGCAGCGCGCAGCTCGCGGAGCGCGCACTGCCCGAGCTCGGCATCGACGACGCCGTCACGGAGGAGGTCGCGCGTCTGGTGCGGCTCACCTTCACGCACAACCCCGACCCCGGCGACCGCAACGGCGAGGCGCTGTGCGACGCGGACCTGGCCGTGCTCGGCGGGCCGCCGGTGGCCTACGCCGCCTACGCGGCCGAGATCCGGCAGGAGTACGCGTTCGTGCCCGACACGGACTTCCGGGACGGGCGCGCCGCCGTCCTGCAGGAGCTCCTCGCCCTCCCCGTGCTCTTCCGCACCCCGCTCGGGCACGAGCGGTGGGAGCGGACCGCCCGGCACAACCTCCGCGGGGAGCTGGAGCTGCTCACCCTGTGACGGGCGGGTGCTTGCGGCGCCTCAGGCCCGCACCCGTCATCCTCCGCACCAGTTCCTTGCTGCTCACCTCGACCGCGCCCAGCCGCACCGCCTCCGGGTACCTGCCCTCCGGCACGTCGTAGTGGTCGCCGTCGAACGCCCTCGGCGGCATCCCCAGGCGTGCCGCGAAGGCGTGCAGCTCCTCGAAGCTGACGTCGCTCACGAGGTGGGACCACATCCGGCCGTACCCCGGCCAGTTGGGCGGGTCGATGTAGAGCACTACTGCAGCACCGATCCCAGCGACCCCACGGGTGCCACGAGCACCGCCTGCTTCGTGCACGCCCAGTGCGGGTCCGGCCCCAGCTCCGGCTCGACCTCCAGCGCGTGCAGGTCGCCCGACTCCGTGCACACCGGGCACAGCGGCCAGCGGCCGTACCGGTCCAGCAGCGCGTCCTGGACGTCCTGCGCGACGAGCCCGGAAACGAACTCCGCGCCCTCCGGCCACTGCTCGACCCACCAGCGGCGCTGCGCCACCGCGTCCTCGACGAGCGAGACGACGTCCGCCTCGGCCACATCCCCCGCCGCCAGGTCCGCGAGGACGAGCGCCCGTGCCGTGTGCAGTGCCTGTTCGAGCTCCATGGGGCCATTGTCCGGGAGCAGGAGGGTTGACGGCGCGCCGACCCGAAAATAGCTTTCGAAAAGTGGACAGGAACGCGAAGGAAACTGCCCCACGCGCGCCGCATACGTTCCCGCCCGGTGCCCTCGCGGCCAAGGTCCGTACGCTGGTGCCCTCCATGACCCGCTCGATGCAGCGCGTGGCCGAGGTGCTCGCCGCCGATCCCGCGGGAGCCGCCGCCCTCACCGTCACCGGTCTCGCCGAGCGCACCGGCACCAGCGAGGCCACCGTCGTGCGCACCGCCCGGCTGCTCGGCTATCCCGGCTACCGGGACCTGCGGCTGGCCCTCGCGGGGCTGGCCGCCGAGCAGGCCGCGGGCCGCGCCCCGGCCGTCACCGCCGACATCGTGGTGGACGACCCGATGGCGAGCGTCGTCGCCAAGCTCGCCCAGGAGGAGACCCGCTGCCTCGCCGACACCGCGGCCTGCCTGGACACCGCCCAGCTGGAGTCCGCGGTGGCCGCCCTCGCCGCCGCCCGCCGCATCGACGTGTACGGGATCGGCGCCTCCAACCTCGTCGGCCAGGACCTGGTGCAGAAGCTGCTGCGCATCGGGCTCATCGCGCACGCCCCCGCGGATCCGCACCTGGCCGTCACCAACGCCGTGCAGCTGCGCTCCGGCGACGTGGCCGTCGCGATCACCCACTCGGGCCGGACCACCGACGTCATCGAGCCGCTGCGGGTCGCTTTCGAGAACGGCGCCACCACGGTCGCCGTCACCGGCCGCCCGCAGGGCGAGATCGCCCAGTACGCCGATCACGTGCTCACCACGTCCTCCGCACGGGAGAGCGAGCTGCGCCCCGCGGCCATGTCGAGCCGCACCAGCCAGCTCCTCGTGGTGGACTGCCTGTTCATCGGCGTCGCCCAGCGCACGTACGCCGCCGCGGCGCCGGCCCTGTCCGCCTCGTACGAGGCCCTGGCCCACCGCCACTCCCCCCGCACCGTCCCCCGCTGACCGCCCCGACCATCGGACCCCCTGCCAGGAACCCCCCAGGAAATGAGCCTCCTCACCATGACGTCGCCCGCCGCTTCCGCCGCCCTGCGCGCCCAGCTGGCCTCGCTCACGACCGAGGCGTTCCGCCCCGACCTCGCGGAGATCGACCGGCTGCCGACCGACGCCATCGCGAAGATCATGAACGCCGAGGACGCCGGCGTCGCCGCGGCCGTCGCCGAGCGGCTCCCGGAGATCGCCGCGGCCATCGACGCGACCGCCGCCCGGATGGCCCGCGGCGGACGGCTCGTCTACGCCGGCGCCGGCACCGCGGGCCGGCTGGGGGTGCTGGACGCCAGCGAGTGCCCGCCCACCTTCAACACCGATCCGGACAGGGTCGTCGGCCTGATCGCGGGCGGACCGGACGCCATGGTGACGGCCGTCGAAGGAGCGGAGGACAGCCGGGAACTGGCGGCCGGCGATCTGGACCGGCTCGGCATCGGGGCCGGCGACACCGTCGTCGGCATCTCCGCCTCCGGCCGCACCCCCTACGCGGTCGGCGCCGTCGAACACGCCCGCGCCGCCGGAGCACTCACCATCGGCCTCTCCTGCAACGCCCGTTCCGCCCTGGGCGCGGCCGCCGAGCATCCGATCGAGGTCGTCGTCGGTCCCGAACTGCTCACCGGCTCCACCCGGTTGAAGGCCGGCACCGCACAGAAGCTCGTCCTCAACATGCTCTCGACGATCACGATGATCCGCCTCGGCAAGACCTACGGAAACCTGATGGTCGACGTCCGCGCCTCCAACGAGAAGCTGCACGCCCGCTCGCGCCGCATCGTCGCACTCGCAACGGGCGCCGCGGACGCGGAGATCGAGCAGGCCCTGGGTGCCACGGACGGCGAGGTGAAGAACGCGATCCTCGTCCTCCTCGGCGGCGTCGACGGCCCCACGGCCGCCCGGCTGCTGCAGGAGTCGGACGGGCACCTGCGCGCGGCCCTGGACGCGGCCCGGGGCTGACATGGACTGCGCCTCCCTCCTGCCGCTCCTCGGCGGTCCCGGCAACATCCGTTCCGTGGCCGCCTGCATGACCCGCCTGCGCGTCGAACTCCACGACCGCACCACGGTCCAGGGCGATGAACTGCGCACCCTGCCCGGCGTGTTGGGCGTCGTCGAGGATGCCGAAGCCCTCCAGATCGTCCTGGGTCCCGGCATCGTGACCCAGGTGGCCGCCGAACTCGAACAGCTGCTGGACCCCCTCGCCGCCCACGGCGCCTCCCTCAAGGCGGAGCAACAGGCCCGCAACGCCACGCCGTTCAAGACCTTCCTGCGCCGCATCGGCCAGATCTTCATCCCCCTCATCCCCGCCCTCATCGGCTGCGGCCTGGTCGCGGGCCTGGCCGGGGTCCTCGCCGACCTGCGCCTGCTGCCCTCGCTCGTGCCGGCCCTGTCGGCCGTCGCGGGCGGCTTCATGGCGCTGCTCGCGGTCTTCGTCGGGTACGGCACGGCACGGGAGTTCGGCGGCACCCCCGTGCTGGGCGGGGCCGTGGCCGCGGTCGTCGTGTACCCGGGCGTGACACACGTGCACACCTTCGGCCTGACGCTCACGCCGGGCCAGGGCGGGGTCCTGGGCGCCCTGGGCGCGGCGCTGCTGGCGGTGCAGGTGGAGAAGGCGTGCCGCAAGGTGCTGCCTTCGGCGGTGGACGTGCTGCTCACCCCGGCGCTCACGGTCCTGCTGCCCGGGCTGGTGACCCTCTACGGGCTGATGTACGCGGCCGGTGAAGTCTCCGCCGCGATCGGCCGGTTCACGCACGTGCTGCTGGCGGACGGCGGCGCCGCGGCCGGCTTCGTGCTGGGCGGGCTGTTCCTGCCGCTGGTGATGCTGGGCCTGCACCAGGCGCTGATCCCGGTGCACACCACGCTGATCGCCGAGCAGGGTTCGACGGTCCTGCTGCCCCTCCTCGCCATGGCGGGCGCGGGCCAGGTCGGGGCGGCGCTCGCGCTCTACGTCCGGCTGGCGCGCAACGGCCGGGTGCGCAGCACCATCAGGTCGGCGCTGCCGGCGGGGCTCGTGGGCATCGGGGAGCCGCTGATCTACGGGGTGTCGCTGCCCCTGGGCCGCCCGTTCGTCACGGCCTGCGTGGGCGGCGCGTTCGGCGGCGGATTCGTGGGCCTGCTCGACCAGTTGGGCAGCACGGTCGGCGCCACGGCCATCGGCCCGTCCGGCTGGGCCCTCTTCCCCTTGCTGAAGGGCAGCCACGGCCCGGCCGAGGCGGCGGCGGTCTACGGGGCGGGCCTGCTCGTGGGGTACGCGGCGGGTTTCGCGGCCACGTACTTCTTCGGCTTGAGCCGGGAAGCCCTCGTGGAGCTCAACGCGATGCCGCCTGCGGCTCGGCCTCGCCCGGAAAGCCCGAAGGCGGTACCCCCTGGTCAGGGAGTACCGCCTTCGGCTGGACTGTAGCTGCTCCGGTCACCGGACGGAGTCCGGTGCAGCGGCCCGAAGCCTGCGAGGCCGGCTACGGCCGAGCAGTGCGAGGGACGCGTCAGGAGGATTCAGCTCAGAAGTCCATGTCACCGCCGGGCATGCCGCCCGGAGCGCCCGCCGCGGCGGCCTTCTCCGGCTTGTCGGCGATGACGGCCTCGGTGGTGAGGAACAGCGCCGCGATGGAGGCGGCGTTCTGCAGCGCGGAGCGGGTGACCTTGGCCGGGTCGATGATGCCCTCGGCGATCATGTCGACGTAGTCGCCGGTCGCGGCGTTGAGGCCGTGGCCGACCGCCAGGTTGCGGACCTTCTCCACGACGACGCCGCCCTCGAGACCACCGTTGACGGCGATCTGCTTCAGCGGGGCCTCCAGCGCCAGCTTGACGGCGTTGGCACCGGTGGCCTCGTCGCCCTCCAGCTCCAGCTTCTCGAAGACCGAGGAGGCCTGCAGCAGGGCCACGCCACCACCGGCGACGATGCCCTCCTCGACGGCGGCCTTCGCGTTGCGGACGGCGTCCTCGATGCGGTGCTTGCGCTCCTTGAGCTCCACCTCGGTGGCGGCACCGGCCTTGATGACGGCCACGCCGCCGGCCAGCTTCGCCAGGCGCTCCTGCAGCTTCTCGCGGTCGTAGTCCGAGTCGCTGTTCTCGATCTCGGCGCGGATCTGGTTGACGCGGCCCTGGACCTGGTCGCTGTCACCGGCACCGTCGACGATGGTCGTCTCGTCCTTGGTGATGACGACCTTGCGGGCGCGGCCGAGCAGGTCGAGACCGGCGTTCTCCAGCTTGAGGCCGACCTCCTCGGAGATGACCGTGCCGCCCGTGAGGATGGCGATGTCGCCGAGCATGGCCTTGCGGCGGTCGCCGAAGCCCGGGGCCTTGACGGCGACGGACTTGAAGGTGCCGCGGATCTTGTTGACCACCAGGGTCGACAGGGCCTCGCCCTCGACGTCCTCGGCGATGATCAGCAGCGGCTTGCCCGACTGCATGACCTTCTCCAGCAGCGGGAGCAGGTCCTTGACCGAGGAGATCTTCGAGTTGACGATCAGGATGTACGGGTCCTCCAGCGAGGCCTCCATACGCTCCATGTCGGTGGCGAAGTACGCCGAGATGTAGCCCTTGTCGAAGCGCATGCCCTCGGTGAGCTCGAGCTCCAGACCGAAGGTCTGCGACTCCTCGACGGTGATGACGCCTTCCTTGCCGACCTTGTCCATGGCCTCGGCGATGAGCTCGCCGATCTGGGTGTCGGCGGCCGAGATGGAGGCGGTGGAGGCGATCTGCTCCTTGGTCTCCACCTCCTTGGCCTGGTCGAGCAGCGCACCGGAGACGGCCTCGACGGCCTTCTCGATGCCGCGCTTCAGGGCCATCGGGTTGGCACCGGCGGCCACGTTGCGCAGACCCTCACGGACCAGCGCCTGGGCGAGGACGGTCGCGGTCGTCGTGCCGTCACCGGCGACGTCGTCCGTCTTCTTCGCGACCTCCTTGACCAGCTCGGCGCCGATCTTCTCGTACGGGTCCTCGAGCTCGATCTCCTTGGCGATGGAGACACCATCGTTGGTGATCGTGGGGGCGCCCCACTTCTTCTCGAGGACGACGTTGCGGCCCTTGGGGCCGAGGGTGACCTTGACGGCGTCGGCGAGCTGGTTCATCCCGCGCTCGAGACCGCGCCGTGCCTCCTCGTCGAACGCGATGATCTTGGCCATGTGAAGTGGTCCTCCCGGACTGGGGTGGATTGCTCCGGACCGTGCTGGCGCCCGCGACGGACGGCCTGCGCGCCTCGCGGTTCCTTGCCCCGCTTGGCCCGCGGACCTCACCGACGGTCCAAATCTGTCACTCTCACCCGGAGAGTGCTAGCCCAATGATTAGCACTCGACCCCCGAGAGTGCAAGCGTGTATGACCGTTACCCACACGCACGTGGGGACATGCACGAGGGGCCCGCACTCCAAGGAGTGCGGGCCCCTCGGCAAGCCGATTGAGCCGGGTGACCGACGCGCGACCGTCAGGCCGTCACCTTGACCATGTCCGCCTGCGGACCCTTCTGGCCCTGCGAGATCTCGAACTCGACCCGCTGACCCTCCTCGAGGGTGCGGTAACCGTCCATCTGGATCGCGCTGTAGTGGACGAATACATCCGCACCACCGTCGACCGCGATGAAGCCGTACCCCTTCTCCGCGTTGAACCACTTGACGGTGCCCTGAGCCATGCCTAACTCCCCTATTACTGGCCCTTGCACAGGACCGCACTTCGCGGGCCCGGGTCAGACCTCACCCCCTGACAGGTGGGGGTGTGCGCCGGAACGCGTCGACCGCGGCTGAATGTATCTGCACGGATGCCGTCTGCAACAGGTCACTCGGACGAGAATTCCGGGCGCGGCCGATCGGAAATAAGCGCCGATTCGCGGGGATTATCGGGCAAGCCGGACCGGGCATAACCCAACCAACCCGACAATTCGTGCACGCGTTTCGCGCACAACTTGACGGGTTCTCATATGCGTTCGGCAGTGACACCGGAGGGGGAACGCCTCAACTCTATCGCGCTTCAACAGACGGAATCGCCCCGTCCGTTTTACGGGCGGAGCGATTCCGGGGCATTGTGCAGCAACCCTGCGTAAAGGTCAGCCCCCCGCAACGGCGGGAATCACGGAGACGGCGGAGCCGTCCGGGGTGGGCGTTGCAAGTCCCTGCTCGAAGCGGACGTCGTCGTCGTTGACGTAGACGTTGACGAACCGGCGCAGCCGGCCGCTGTCGTCGAGCACGCGGGCGGCGATGCCGTTGTGCCGCGCTTCGAGATCGGCGATGACCTCGGCGAGGGTGCCGCCCTCGGCGGCCACTTCGGCCTGACCGGAGGTATAGGTACGCAGGATGGTGGGGATGCGGACGGTGACGGCCATAGGTTCGCCTTTCGTTTCGGGGTGAGTCGGGTGGGTGGCTCAGAGGCCGGCTGCGCGGAACGCGTCCAGGCTCGGGCGGATGGTCGCCGTCGGACCGGCGGCAACGGCGTCCAGCGTCTTCAGCCCGTCCCCGGTGTTGAGGACGACCGTCGTCAACGAGGGGTCGAGCACCCCGCGCTCGATCAATTTCCGGGTCACCCCGACGGTCACCCCGCCCGCCGTCTCCGCGAAAACCCCCTCCGTCCGCGCCAGCAGCCGGATGGCGTCCACCACTTCCGCGTCCGTCACGTCCTCGACGGCCCCGCCCGTCCGCCGGGCGATGTCCAGCACGTACGGCCCGTCCGCCGGGTTCCCGATCGCGAGGGACTTCGCGATCGTGTCCGGCTTCACCGGCCGCACCACGTCCTGCCCGCTCTTGAACGCCTGCGAGACCGGTGAGCAACCGGCCGCCTGCGCGCCGAAGATCCGGTAGGGCCGGTCCTCGACGAGCCCGAGGGCGATGAGCTCCTTCAGCCCCTTGTCGATCTTCGTGAGCTGCGAGCCGGAGGCGACCGGCACCACGATCTGGTCCGGCAGCCGCCAGCCCAACTGCTCGCAGATCTCGTACGCGAGGGTCTTCGAGCCCTCGCCGTAGTACGGGCGCAGGTTGACGTTGACGAAGCCCCAGCCCTCGCCGAGCGGGTCGCCGATCAGCTCGGAGCAGAAGCGGTTCACGTCGTCGTAGGTGCCCTCGATGCCGACCAGGTCGCCGCCGTAGACCGCGGCCATGACGACCTTGCCGGCCTCCAGGTCGTGCGGGATGAACACGCAGGAGCGGAAGCCCGCGCGCGCCGCCGCGGCGCCCACCGCGCCGGCCAGGTTGCCCGTCGACGAGCACGAGAGCGTCGTGAAACCGAACGCCCGCGCCGCCTCGACGGCGATGGCGACGACGCGGTCCTTGAAGGAGTGCGTCGGGTTGCCGGAGTCGTCCTTGACGTACAGCCCGCCGGTGACGCCGAGTTCGCGTGCGAGGTTGTCGGCCCGGACGAGCCGGGTGAAGCCCGGGTTGAGGTTCGGCCTGTCCGCCACGTCCTCGGGTACGGGAAGCAGCGGGGCGTAGCGCCAGATGTTCGGCGGACCGGCCTCGATCCGCCGGCGCAGCGCCTCGGGGTCGCCGGCCGGGAGGTCGTAGGCGACTTCGAGCGGACCGAAGCACGCCGCACAGGCGAAGACGGGACCGAGCGGGACGCGCTCGCCGCACTCGCGGCAGGACAGCGCGACGGCGGGACCGAACACCGGGCGGGTGGTAGCACTTTCAACGGCTTGCACAGCCATGGAGGCGAGGCCCTTTCTCCTCATCTTCCCCGCGGCGAACCTCGCCACGAGACGGAATTGGCACCTTCCCCGCCGGGAGCCTCGCCGTATGAAACGGGAGACCGGCTGGAGGGTTGCCGGGGCTTCAACGGGCCGTGTCCCTCTGCCCCTCTGGATGAGCGGTATGGCGCCGGGCAGGGCCCGGGCATTTGTGCGCGCGACGACCCCGACATGCGATGGCCGTCCGCGTTGTTCAAGACTGTAACGGAAGGGGCGGGGCCATGAGAGGGCCGTCCGAACCGCGAGATGCGTCACAACGAGGAGTCGTACACGTGCTGGAAGAGGTGGAGCGCTGGCTGGACCGCCGCTCCTGGACCGCAGCAGACCGTCCGCTCGACCAGTTGCTCGCCGCCAAACGCGAGGCCGGGACCACGGTCAGCGTGGTGCTGCCGGCGCTGAACGAGGAGGCGACGGTCGGCGCCATCGTCACCGCGATCCGCGAGGGGCTGATGACGGAGGCGGTGCCCCTGGTCGACGAGCTGGTCGTGCTCGACTCGGGCTCGACGGACCGCACCGGCGAGGTGGCGGCCGCGGCCGGGGCCCGGGTGGTGCACCGGGACACGGTGCTGCCGCGGCTGCCCGCGCTGCCCGGCAAGGGCGAGGTGCTGTGGCGGTCGCTGCTCGTCACCAGCGGGGACGTGGTCTGCTTCGTGGACGCCGACCTGCGGGACTTCTCCCCGTCGTTCGTGTCCGGCATCGTGGGCCCGCTGCTCACCGACCCGGACGTGCAGTTCGTCAAGGCGATGTACGACCGCCCGCTCGGGGACGCCCCGGGCCGCGGCGGCCGGGTGACGGAGCTGGTGGCCCGCCCGCTGCTGAACCTGCACTGGCCGCAGCTGGCCGGAATCGTCCAGCCGCTGGGCGGCGAGTACGCGGCGCGCCGCTCGCTGCTGGAGCGGCTGCCCTTCCCCGTCGGCTACGGCGTGGAGCTGGGCCTGCTGGTGGACGCGCTGCACACCGTGGGCCTGGACGCGCTGGCCCAGGTGGACGTGGGCGTACGCAAGCACCGCCACCAGGACGAGCAGGCCCTGGGCCGGATGGCCGCCGCGATCTACCGCACCGCCCAGCTGCGGCTGGCCCGCGGCCACCTGGTGCGGCCCGCGCTCACCCAGTTCGAGCGCACCGCGGACGGCTTCGTCCCCAGGACGTACCCGGTGGACACGGAGGAGCGGCCTCCCATGGCCGAGATACCGGAATACGTACGACGTCAGGCCGCGTAGGGCGTACGTTTGAGCGGTTCGCCGGACGGCAAGGCTGCGGTCATGGTCGCTGAGCACATGCACATGCACATGCCGCCCGCGCAGATCGTGGTCGCCTCCAACCGCGGCCCGGTCTCCTACGCGCTGCAGGCGGACGGCTCGCTGGCCGCGGGCCGGGGCGGCGGCGGCCTCGTCTCGGGCCTGAGCGCGATCGGACGGCAGGGCGACGGCGGCGAGGGCGGGGCCGTCTGGGTGTGCGCGGCGCTCGGCGAGGGCGACCGGGAGGCGGTGCGCCGGGCCGGCCGAAGACTCGGCACCGGCGACACCGGGGGCCATGCGGTGCGGATGCTGGACATCCCGCCGGGCACCTTCGCCGCCGCGTACAACGGCGTGGCCAACTCGGTGCTGTGGTTCGTCCACCACCTGCTCTACCAGACGCCGCTGGAGCCCGTCTTCGACCTGGAGTTCCGCTCCCAGTGGGCGGCCTACGAGACGTACAACGCGGCCTTCGCCGACGCGCTCGCCGAGGAGGCGGCGGAGGGCGCCTGCGTGCTCGTCCAGGACTATCACCTGACCCTGGTCCCCGGGATGCTCCGCGACCGGCGCCCCGACCTGCGCATCGGCCACTTCTCGCACACGCCGTGGGCTCCGCCGGACTACTACCGGCTGCTCCCGGACGACGTGGCCGAGCAGGTCCTGCGCGGCATCCTCGGCGGCGACCGCGCGGCCTTCCTCACCCACCGCTGGGCCGAGGCCTTCGCCGCGTGCTGCGCGGCCGTGCTCGGCGCGGAGGTGCTCAGGTCCGAGGAGGGCGCGGCCACGGCGGTGCGCTTCGAGGGCCGTACGACCCGGCTCGGGGTGCACGGCCTGGGCGCGGACGCGGACTTCCTGCGCGAGCGCGCGCACCGCCCGGACGTCGAGGAGCGGATGGCGGCGCTGCGCGAGCAGATCGGCCCCGGCCGCAAGACGATCGTGCGCGTCGACCGCACGGAGCTCTCCAAGAACATCGTCCGCGGCCTGCGCGCCTACCGCCGCCTGCTGGAGGAGCGCCCCCAGTGGCGCGGCCGGGTGGTCCACATCGCCTTCGCCTACCCCTCCCGCCAGGACCTGGCGGTCTACCGCGACTACACGGCCGAGGTCGAACGCGTCGCGCGCGAGATCAACTCGGCCTTCGGCAGGGAGGACTGGCAGCCGGTCGCCCTCCACGTGAAGGACGACTTCGCCCGCTCGCTGGCCGCGTACCGCGTGGCGGACGTGGCCCTGGTGAACCCCATCCGCGACGGCATGAACCTGGTCGCGAAGGAGGTCCCGGTCGTCTCGGAGCACGGCTGCGCGCTCGTGCTCTCGCGGGAGGCGGGCGCGGCGGCGGAGTTGGGCGACGAGGCGCTGCTGGTGAACCCGTACGACGTGGAGGCGACCGCGCAGGCCCTGCACGAGGCCCTGCTGATGGATGCGGGCGAACGCGCGGAACGCACGAAGCGCCTCGCGGCGGCGGCCACGGCGTTGCCGCCGGCGCGGTGGTTTCTTGATCAACTGCGGGCCCTGGAGGAACACTCGTCTTCATGATGAGGACGAAGTTCCGCGGAGAGTGGATCACGCGGGTGTCGATGGCCGCCTGCCTCGTATCGGCTGTCGTCGCCGCGGCGTTGGGCAACGGCGTGAAGGCGGGGGCGGTGCCGCTGATGAGCGCCGCATTCATCGGGCTGAGCATCACGTGGCTCCGTAGGCAGCAGGGCGACGCCCCGTAAGGGGCGCGGGGAACTGCGCGATCAGCCACGAACGACCCGCACCCGAAGAACCGCGCGCCGGGGCACGCCCGCGCACCGTAACCCCCCGTGTGCCCCCCGCAGGGGCCAGGGTAGACATGCCCCCATGTCAATCGCCCCACGCTGGGCCGCACTTGCCGCGGCCACCACAGCCCTGATCGCCGTCACGGCAACCGGCTGTTCGTCCTCCGACTCCAAGAAGTCGGACGCCAAGAGCTCACCTTCCGCGCCGGCGGACAAGGGCAACGGCAACAGCTCCTCCGCCGCCCCCGGCGGAACCGCCGCCATCCCGGTCGGCGCCGGCCCGCAATCCTCGTACACCGCCCAGAAGCAACCCGCCCCCGGCACCTGCCACTACCAGTACACGGCGGACAAACAACCCCTCCCCGACCCCAAGTGCACCCCGGGCGCGACCAACCCCAAGGTCACCCAGGCGACCATCAAGGACACGATCTGCAAGAGCGGTTACACCGCGACGATCCGGCCCCCGGTGAGCGTCACCAACAAGGAGAAGACCGCCAACGCCGAGTCGTACGGCTACAAGGGCTCGCTGCGCGACTACGAGTACGACCACCTCATCAGCCTCCAGCTCGGCGGCGACCCCAACGACCCGCGCAACCTGTGGGTCGAGCCGCCGTCCCCGGGGCACAAGGAGGGCGCAGGTCCGAACAACCCCAAGGACGTGGTCGAGACCAAGCTCAAGACCGCGATCTGCTCGGGCAGGACGGACCTGGCCAAGGCCCAGCAGGCCATAGCGCACGACTGGACGACGGCGCTGAACACCGTCGGCATCAAGGACGACGGCAAGTCGTCGCCCGCGAAGGGCACGAAGGCGGCGAAGGACGCGGACGGGGACGACTGACCGGGCCAGGGCCCGAGTCAGGATCCCAGCCGCTCCGCGAGCGCCGTGAGCAGTTCCACGACCCCGCCGGGCCCGTCGACCACCAGGTCGGCGCGCCCGGCGAGTTCCGTCACCTCGGCGCTCCCGCTGCACACCAGCGTCCCCGGCAGCCCCTCCGCCCGCAGCTTCTCGACGGCTCCGAAGGCGGCGAGGTCGCCGAGGTCGTCGCCGGCGTAGAGCACGGACCCGGCGCCCGTCTCGCGGACGTAGTCGGCGAGGGCGACGCCCTTGTCCACGCCGGGCGGGCGCAGCTCCAGCACCAGGCGGCCCGGTTCGACGATCAGGCCGTGCCGCTCGGCCAGTTCGGCGAGCGGGGCACGCAGCGCCTCGAAGGCGGCCTGGGGGTCGGGGGCGCGGCGGGTGTGGACGGCGACGGCCCGGCCGCCCTTGTTCTCGATGTGCGCCGTCTCGATCCAGGTGCCCTGCCAGGCGCCGGACCGGTCGAGCACTCCGGGGAGCTCGGCCTGGACGGCCGCGATGCCGGGGTGCGGGGCGGGGGCGTGCACGGTGCCGGTCACGGCGTCCCAGCGCTCGGCGCCGTAGTGGCCGAGGACGACGAGGTGGTCCAGGCCGGGGACGCCGGCGAAGCCCCCGTAGCGGACGGCGACCCCGGCCGGGCGGCCGGTGATCACGGCGACCGAGCCCAGGTGCGGGGCGAGCCGGGCGAGGGCCGGCACGGCTCCGGGGTGGGCCCGGGCCCGTTCGGGGTCCGGCACGATCGGCGCGAGCGTGCCGTCGAAGTCGAGCGCGACGACCGCCCGTTCGGGCCGTGCCAGCAGTGCGGCCAGGCCGTCGCGGCCGGCGGACGTCACGGGATCCGGGAGGGGATGGCTGCCCATACGGCGACCCTACCGGTGCGCCCGCCTCCGGGGAGAGCGCTTTCCCCGCCTCGTACGGATCAGCGCCGCTCGCGCCGCGCGTCCCGCAGCCGGCGCAGCCGGTTGACGGTCACCGGGTCGTGCGCGAGCGCCCGCGGATCGTCGATGAGGGCGTTGACCAGCTGGTAGTAGCGGGCCGGGGTGAGCCCCAGCCGCTCCCGCACGGCACGTTCCTTGGCGCCCGGACCGGCCCAGGCCGTCCGCTCGATGGCGAGCACGGCCCGGTCCTGCTCGGAGAGCTCCTGCGCGTCGTCCACGGTCTCCAACGTAGCGCCCTAGCCGTCCGCGTTCTCCGTGGCGTCCGCCAGCCGCTGGATCTCGGACAGGACCGAGGCCGGGTCGCCGCCCTTGCGGACGGCCGTGCCGATCTTCTCCTTGATCGCCACGCTCACCTTGGCCCAGGAGACCTTGTCGGCGGGGTAGAACGAGGCGTCCTGGAGCTGCTCCAGGAACGGCCAGAGCTCGCCGTGCGCGCGGTCGTCGTGCATCGCGCCGGACGCGGCGGTGGTCACCGGCAGCAGGTTGTACTGGCCGGTGAAGGACAGCACGTTGTCGCGCGAGTAGACGAAGTCGAGGAACGGGCCGATGCGGTCGCGGTTGTTGTTCTGCTTGAACGCCATCATCCAGTCGGCGACGCCCATGGTGGAGCGGGCCTTGCCCTTGATGCCCGGCAGCGGCGTCATGTCGAAGTCGAGGCCCTTGGTCTTGGCCTGCTGGATCAGCGTGGGGTGACCGTTGAGCATGCCGACGTCGCCGGCCACGAAGGCGTCGAAGAGGTCCTGGCGGTTGGTGCGCCCGGGGTCGTTGGGGCCGACGAGGTCCTTGCCGACGAGCTCGTCGCGCAGCCACTCGAAGGCCTTGACGTTCTCGGCCGAGTCGATCGTGTAGCCGCCGTTCTTGTCGGTGTAACCGCCGCCGCCCGCGAGCATCCACATCATGGTCTCGGCCGGGGCCTCCTCGGGACCGAGGGGCAGACCGTAGGGGATCTTCACACCCGCGGCCTTGAGCTTGATCGCAGCGGCCTGCAGCTCGTCCCAGCTCTCCGGGGGCTTTGCGACACCGGCCTTGGCGAAGAGCTTCTTGTTGAAGAAGAGCAGTCGGGTACTGGCGACGAACGGCAGGCCGTACTGCACCCGGTGCACCTCGCCCGCGGCGGAGATCGAGGAGATGAAGTCCGCCTGCGTGGGTATGGAGAGCAGCTGGTCGGCCGGGTAGAGCTTGCCCGCGGCGGCGAAGTCGGCGTAGGCGCCGATCTGCGCGATGTCGGGCGCCTTGCCGGCCGCGACCATGTCGGCGACCTTCTTGTCGACCTCGGTCCAGCTGTAGACCTCGACGTCGATCTTGACGCCCTTGTTCTTCGACTCGTAGTCGCGAGCGAGGGAATCCCAGTATTTCTTGGAGCTGTTGTCCTTTTTGTCGCCGTAGTCCGCTGCGACGAGCTTGAGGTGTTTGCTCCCACCGGGACCCGAGCTGCCGCACGCCGTCAGCGCGGGCGCCAACGCCGCAGTGGCGGCACCCGCCGCCGTCAGACCCAAGAACCGCCGCCGCTGCACTACTGCTTCCCACCTTTGTGTGGATGGTGTGTGTTCGATGGAGACCGCGAGTCTCTCCCGCGCGCCACCTTACGGTCTAGCTCGACCGGGTCTCGCTTCGGTATCGCCCTTCCGCGAGGATCACACCCTGATCACACCCCTCAAGGAGGAGCAGCACATGACGCCGTCCTCTTCTACTCCCGTTTCCCGTACGGCCGTTGAGCTGGCGACACAGCCGGACTGCTGGCGCAGGGCCGCCGCGCGGATTGCTTTCTCGCCGGATCCCGGCGAACGGATCGCCGTGACCGGGTGCGGCACTTCGTGGTTCATGGCACAGGCGTACGCGGCGTTGCGCGAGTCCGCGGGGCAGGGGGAGACCGACGCGTTCGCGTCGTCGGAGTTCCCGTCCGGGCGGCGGTACGACCGACTTGTGGCGATTACCCGTTCGGGGACGACGACGGAGGTGCTGCGCCTGCTGGAGGCGGTACGCGGCCGGATCCCCACGGTGGCGATCACGGCGGACGCGGCGACGCCGGTGCGCGACGCCGCGGACGAGGTCGTGGCCCTGGACTGGGCGGACGAGCGGTCCATCGTCCAGACCCGCTTCGCGACGACGGCCCTGGCATACCTGCGCGCGGGCCTCGGCCTCGGCGAGGACGTGGCCGCCGCCGCGGCCGACGCGGAGGCGGCGGTGACCGCGGCGTTGCCTGCGGCGGCCCTGGAGGCCGAGCAGTGGACGTTCCTGGGGACGGGCTGGGCGTACGGCCTGGCGCAGGAGGCGGCGCTGAAGATGCGGGAGGCGGCGGGGGCGTGGACGGAGGCGTACCCGGCGATGGAGTACCGCCACGGCCCGGTGGCCGTGGCGGGGCCGGGGCGGGTGGTGTGGGCGTTCGGGCCGTTGCCGGACGGGCTGGCGGCCGATGTCGCGGCGACCGGGGCCACGCTGATCACTGCCGAGGGCGACCCGATGGCGGACCTGATCCGCGTCCACCGGCTCGCGGTGGCGGTGGCGGAACGGCGCGGACTGTCGCCGGACGCGCCACGGAACCTGACGCGGAGCGTGATCCTGCGGAGCTGCTGAGGGGACGGCCACCAGGCCGGTTCGGCACCGCCGGACTGCACCGTCGGGCGTCTCGCCGTTGCGGCGGATCCAAAGGGGGCGGGCCGCCCCTTTGACCGGCCGCAGTCGGCGAAAGGCAGCGGGCGCCACCCGGCATTGCGCCGTCCGGCCGCCAGGCCGGTTCGGTGCCGCCGGGCTCCAAAGGGGCGGCCCGCCCCCTTTGGATCCGCCGCAACGGTGCTCGGCCACGACGTGGGAACCCGGCGGTGCCGAACCCCGCTCAAGCCCCCTCGGCACCGCACCGGCACCGCCCCGGTGCCGGGCAATCGGGCGGGTGGGTGGGGGCAAACCGCGCCACCACGCCGAGTGGACTAGACCTTTCGTACCCACCCGCGCGAAACTGTCCCCGTGAAACACGTCATCGCGCTCGACGTGGGCGGCACCGCCATCAAGGCCGCCCTCGTCGGAGCGGACCACGTACTGCTGCACGAGACCCGGCGGCCCACCGGCCGCGACCAGGGCCCCGACGCAGTCGTGACCGGCATCCTCGACCTCGCAGCAGACCTCCGCGACCTCGGCGAGCGCCGCTACGGCGAGCCGGCGGCGGCCACCGGCATAGCGGTGCCCGGCATCGTCGACACCACCGCCGGCACGGCGGTCTACGCCGCCAACCTCGGCTGGCGCGACGTCCCCCTGCGCGCCCTCCTCGCCGACCGCGTCGGCGGCCCGGTGGCCCTCGGCCACGACGTGCGCACCGGCGGCCTCGCCGAGGGCCGCATCGGCGCCGGCCGCGGCGCCGACCGCTTCCTGTTCGTCCCCCTCGGCACCGGCATCGCCGGCGCCATCGGCATCGACGGCCGCGTCGAGGAGGGCGCGAACGGCTGCGCGGGCGAGATCGGCCACATCGCCGTCCGCCCCGGCCCCGGCGGCGAGCCGTGCGGCTGCGGCGCCCACGGCTGCCTGGAGACCGTCGCCTCGGCGAGCGCCGTCAGCCGCGCCTGGGCAGACGTCAGCGGCGACCCGCAGGCCGACGCCGCGGACTGCGCGAAGGCCGTCGCCGAGGGCGACCCCCGCGCGACGGCGGTCTGGGCCGAGGCCGTGAACGCCCTCGCGGACGGCCTCGTCATGGCCGTCACCCTGCTGGACCCCGGCACCCTGATCATCGGTGGCGGGCTGGCCGAGGCCGGGGAAACGTTGTTCGCACCGCTGCGCGCCGCGGTCGCGGAGCGCATCACGTTCCAGAAGCTCCCCCGCATCGTTCCGGCGGCCCTCGGGGACACCGCCGGCTGCCTGGGCGCGGGCCTGCTCGCCTGGGACCTCATCACTCAGCACGCCACGGAGGTATCCGCCTGATGGCCGAACGCACAGTTCTCACGGGAGCCAGGCTGGTCCTGCCCACGGGCGTGGCGGAGGGGACGGCCCTCGCGGTCGAGGGCGACCGCATCGCGGAGATCGCCCCGCAGACGGCGGGCGACCGGACCCTCGACCTGTCCGGTCACTGGATCGTCCCCGGCTTCGTGGACATCCACGTCCACGGCGGCGGCGGCGCGTCCTTCTCCGCGGGCAGCGCCGAGGAGGCGCTCACCGCGATCCGTACACACCGCGCGCACGGCACGACCACGATGGTCGCGTCCACCGTGACCGGCGACCTGGACGACCTGGCCCGGCAGGCCGCGGTCCTCTCCGAGCTCACCGAGCAGGGCGACCTGGCGGGCATCCACTTCGAGGGCCCGTTCATCTCCCCGCACCGCTGCGGCGCGCACCAGCCGGAGCTGCTGCGCGACCCGGACCCGTCGGACGTGCGCAAGCTCGTCGACGCGGCGCGCGGCGCGGCCCGGATGATGACGCTCGCGCCCGAACTGCCGGGCGGCCTGGAGTCCGTTCGTCTCCTCGCCGACCACGGCGTGATCGCGGCGGTCGGCCACACGGACTCCACGTACGAGGCGACGCTGGAGGCGATCGACGCGGGTGCGACCGTCGCCACGCACCTGTTCAACGCGATGCCCTCGCTGCTGCACCGCGCACCGGGCCCGATCGCCGCGCTGCTGGAGGACGAGCGGGTCACCGTCGAGCTGATCAACGACGGTACGCACCTGCACCCGTCCGTCCTGGAGCTGGCGTTCGCCCGCGCGGGCGCGGAGCGGGTCGCGTTCATCACGGACGCGATGGGTGCGGCGGGCATGAACGACGGCATGTACCCGCTCGGCCCGATGCGCGTCGAGGTCAAGGACGGCGTGGCCCGGATCGCCGACGGCCCGACGGCGGGTTCGATCGCCGGCTCGACGCTCACCCTCGACACCGCCTTCAAGCGCGCGGTGACGGTCGACCGGCTCCCGGTCGAGGACGCCGTGCAGGCCCTCTCCGCAAACCCCGCCCGTCTGCTGGGCGTTGCCGACCGGGTCGGCTCGCTGGAGCCGGGCAAGGACGCGGACCTGGCCGTGTTCGACGACGCGTACGAGCTCGTGGGCGTGATGCGCAAGGGCACTTGGGTGGTCACTCCCGAAGTGCGCTGAATATCACCCCACTTCGACAGCGGCGGCGGGCCCGGGGGACTGGGCCTGCCGCCGCTGTTTTGGCATGATCGCTCGCGCGATGTCGCACCGGTGCGAGAGATGCGAGAGAGAGGCGCCGATGATCCTCACGGTCACGCTCAACGCCGCGCTCGACCTGACCTACCGCGTCCCGCGTCTGCTCCCGCACGCCGACCACCGCGTCGCCCGGGCCGTCGAACGGCCGGGCGGCAAGGGCCTGAACGTCGCACGCGTGCTGGCCGCGCTGGGCCGCGACACGGTGGCCACCGGCTTCGCCGGCGGGGCGACGGGCGAGACCCTGCGGCGCCTCCTCGCGGAGACCGCGCCCGGCGTGACCGACGCCCTCGCCCCCATATCCGGGACCACGCGCCGCACGGTCGCCGTCGTCGACGAGTCGACGGGCGACACGACGCAGCTCAACGAGGCGGGCCCGGAGGTGGCCCAGGAGGAGTGGCTCGCCTTCGAGGAGCGCTACGTGCGGCTGCTGGCCGACGCGGAGGCGGTCGCGCTGTGCGGCAGCCTGCCGCCCGGGGTGCCGGTGGGGGCGTACGCGCACCTGGTGCGGCAGGCGCGGGCGCGGCAGGTGCCGGTGATCCTGGACACGAGCGGCGAACCGCTCCGCCGCGGCATCGCCGCCCGCCCCGACGCGGTCAAGCCGAACGCGGCCGAACTGGCCGCGCTCACCGGCTCGACGGCCCCCCTGGACGCGGCCCGCGACGCCCGCCGCCGCGGCGCCCATGCGGTGGCCGCGTCGCTGGGGGCGGACGGCATGGTGGCCGTCACCCCCGACGGCACGTGGCGCGCGAGCCCGCCCCGCCCGCTCCGGGGCAACCCGACGGGCGCGGGCGACGCGGCGGTCGCCGCCCTGCTCGCGGCCTGGCACCTGCCCTGGCCGGACCGCCTGGCGAGTGCGGTGGCCCTGTCGGCGGCGACGGTCCACGCCCCGGTGGCGGGCGAGTTCGACGCGGTCCTGTACGAGGAGTTACTGCCGAAGGTACGGGTCACGGAGGAAGGGACCACCGAATGCCGCTGATCCGCACCGCAGACCTCATGACCGCAGGCGGAGCCGTAACCGCCTTCAACGTCATCACCGTTGAACACGCCGAAGCCATCGCCGCGGGAGCCGAAGCGGCAGGCGCCCCCGCCATCCTCCAGATCTCCGAGAACGCCGTGAAGTTCCACGGCAACCGGCCGGCCCCCATCGCCACCGCCACCGCAGCCGTGGCCCGCGCCTCGACCGCGCGCCTCGCCCTGCACCTCGACCACGTCGAGAGCACGGACCTCCTCCACGCCGCCCACACGCACGACTTCAGCTCGGTCATGTTCGACGCGTCGAAGCTCCCCTACGCCGACAACGTCAAATCAACCGCCGCTGCGGCCCGTTGGGCCCACGAACGCGGCCTCTGGCTGGAAGCCGAACTGGGCCGCATCGGCGGCAAGGCGGGCGACGCCCACACCCCCGGCATCCGCACCGACCCCACCGAGGCGGCCGCCTACGTGGCGGAAACCGGCATCGACGCCCTGGCGGTGGCAGTGGGCAGCACCCACGCCATGACGACCCGCACGGCCGCCCTCGACCACGCCCTGATCACCGAACTCCGCACAGCACTCCCGGTCCCGCTGGTCCTCCACGGCTCCTCCGGCGTCCCGGACCGGGAACTCCGCCGCGCGGTGGCCGCAGGCATGACGAAGATCAACGTGGGCACAGCCCTCAACACGGCCTTCACCGGCGCGGTCCGCGCCTTCCTGGAGGCCCATCCGTCCACGGTCGACCCGCGCAGGTACCTGGCACCTGCGCGGGAAGCCATGGCGGAAACGGTTGCCCGTTTCCTTCAGGTCGTCAGCGTCAGCCCTGCGTGAGCCACACCTGGTCGAGGTGCGTATCGCACGAGTTCCCGGGTTCACACGAGAGCTTGAGGGTGTTGGTGCCCTTGTTCAGCTGCACGTTGACCCAGCTGGTGAACCACATGTCGCTGTAGTCACCCGGCTTCGCACCGTAGTTGTTCATCTTGATGGCGTTGTTCTTGTCGCCGTTCTGCCACACCGTGAGGTTGGCGTCCTTGCCCGGCACGCCGTAGCGCAGGTTCAGCCGGTACTGACCGGGCTCCTTGACGTCGACCGTCCACTCGACCGCCGCACCCGGCGCGTTCATGCCGGTGATGTACGTCCCGCCCTCGGCCTTGGCGCCCTTCTGCGTCTTCTCGGTGGTCGCACCACCGCTCAGCTTCAGGCTCGCCGCGTCGCGCGTCGTCTGCCCGTTGACCGAAGGGTTCTTGGGCTCGTCGCCCGACTTCTTCGAGTCGTCGCCCTTGCCCGAGCTGTCGCCCTTGCCGGACTTCTGCTCACTCGCCGAGTTCTGCTTGTCGTCCTGCGACGACGAGTTGTTCGTCAGCATCGCCACCCCGATGCCGCCCGCGACGACCGCCACCACCGCTATCGCCGCTATCAGCGGCCCCCGCCGCTTCGGCCGCGCCGGGGCGGCCGGCCCCGCCGCGTACCCCGTCGGGGGCTGGGGTGAGGCCCCGCCCGGGAGGGTCTCCGGGGCCGCGTAATGCGGGTGCGGCCGCTGCTGGGCGGCCGCGGGCTGGCCGTACTGGCGCGAGCCGACGGGGCGCACCTGGTTGTACGAGGTGCGGGGCACCCCGGGCTGGCGCGCGGCGGGCGCATCCGTGTCGGCCTCGCCGCCCTCAGAGCGGTAGAGGTAGCCGAACGGGTCTTCGTTCTCCGGCGTCCCGGTGCCGTTGCCGTTGTTGCCGGCCGTCATCCCCTGTCACTCCCCACATGGTGTGCCCATCGGCGCCCACGCTCGTACGCGCTCGGCGGCTGCGCCGCATCGGCGCAGCCTACCCCGAGCGGGCCCGATCACGCCGTACGCCACCTATCCTGCCCGCCGGCCGGCCTTCGCGCGGGACCGTTTCTCGATGTACATCCGCTGGTCGGCGGAGTGCAACACTTCGTCTGCGGACATCCCGCAGCCCGCCCAGCCGATGCCGAAGCTCGCCCCGACGCGCACCGCGCGCCCGTCGACCCTTATGGGCGGAACGATGGCGTTGCGCAACCGCACCGCGAGGTCCTCCGCGTCCGCGGGCCCCAGCCCGTCCGCGAGGACGACGAACTCGTCGCCGCCGAGCCGGGCGACCGTGTCGCCCTCGCGCACTCCGTTGCTCAGCCGCTGGGCCACCTCGATCAGGACGGCGTCGCCGGTGTGGTGCCCGTAGCGGTCGTTGATCGCCTTGAAGCCGTCGAGGTCGCAGAACAGGACGGCCAGGCCCCTGGCGTCGCCGTCGCCGCCCTCCACGCCGTCCTCGTCCGGCGCGAAGGTGTGCACGTGATGGTGATCGTGGTGGTGGGCGTAACCGCCGTGCGCGTAGCCCCCGTCGGCGTACTCGTCGGGGACGAAGTCCGGCGCGTAGTCCGGTGCCGTGTCCGAGCCGAAGCCGTGCCCGTACGGTGCGGTGCCCGCGACGCTCTCGACCTCGGCGAAGCCGTCGAGACAGCCGTACGGCGCGACGTCCGCCGCGGCGTGCGTCTCGCTGCCCGGCGGTCTCCCGCACAGCCGGGAGCTGAGCCGGGCGCGCAGTTCGGCGCTGTTGGGCAGGCCGGTCAGCGAGTCGTGGCTGGCGCGGTGGGCGAGTTGCAGCTCGTGCCGCTTGCGCTCCTCGATGTCCTCGACGTGCGTCAGCAGGAAGCGCGGCCCGTCGGCGGCGTCGGCGACCACCGAGTTGCGCAGCGACACCCACACGTACGTCCCGTCGCGCCGGGCCAGGCGCAGCTCGGCGCGGCCGCCCTCGGCGGAGGTGCGGAGCAGGGTGCCTATGTCCTCGGGGTGGACGAGGTCGGAGAAGGAGTACCGCCGCATCTGGGAGGCGGAGCGGCCGAGCAGCCGGCACAGGGCGTCGTTGGTGCGGTGCAGCCGCCCGTGCTGGTCGCCGCCGAGCTCGGCGATGGCCATGCCGCTGGGCGCGTACTCGAAGGCCTGCCGGAAGCTCTCCTCGCTGGCGCGCAGGGCCTGCTGCTCGCGTTCGAGACGGACCAGGGCGCGCTGCATATTTGCGCGTAGACGAGCGTTGCTGATCGCAATGGCGGCTTGTGATGCGTACATCTGGAGCGCCTCGCGGCCCCAGGCGCCCGGGCGCCGCCCGCTGCGCGGCTTGTCCACCGAGATGACGCCCAGGAGCTCGCCCCCGGAGGGCCCCGTCGTGTACATCGGGGCGAAGAGGCGGTCCATGGGGTGCCACTCGTCGGCGAACCGCGGGGCGGGCCCGGCGGTGTGCCACTGGGGGACGTCGTCCTCGTCGAGGACCCACCCCTCGGTGTACGGGATGAACCGCAGTTCGCCCCACTGGTCGCCCATGGTCAGCCGCCGCTCCCACGACACGCGGGAGCCGACCCGGCCCGACATCAGCGCCTCCGCGCTGGCGCTCCCGGCCACCGCGGCCACCACCAGATCCCCGTCCGGCCGGACGAGGTTGACGGCTGCGAGCTCGTACCCGAGCCCGGCGACGATGCCGTCCGCGACCGTCTGCAAGGTGTCCGCGAGGCTTCGCGCGGTGTTCAGTTCCGCGACTGCCTGATGCACCTGTCGCAAGGTGGCCAGGCGGACATATGGCTCCGACTCGGTCTCCATAGCTCGCTCTCCCCCGAGACCTAAACAGCAACTCCAGGCTTCTTTGTCGTCCGCTTACCACGGCCACTGAATCACAGCGAGCTGACCGCTCGGTACACAGGGTCAACAATTAGCGCTTCATGTGACTCATGTCACAAGCGTGGGGGCCATCCGGGCACTGGCGTTCGGAGATTCCTTGTGCCACGCGAACGCCTTACGAACGCAAATCCGCGACGATACGGGAAATGACAGCGGCCTAGGACCAGAGCCTGGTCCCCCAGCCCGATGCGCCCCTCGGGGAAAGGCGGCTAGCGTGCACACCGTGTTGCAGACGACCTCCGCCACCCCGCCCGCAGCGTCCGGCATAGCTCATCCTGAAGGAGTGAGCGCCGACGAATTCCGTGCCGCCCTCGCCCGCCTCGCCGCCGGCGTGGTGCTGGTGACCGCGCACGACCCCGAAGACGGCCCGCGCGGCGAGGACGTCGGCATGACGGCGACGGCCTTCCTGTCCGTCTCCCTGGAGCCGCCGCTGGTCATGGTCAGCGTGCGCAACGACTCCCGGATGGACGACCTGCTGGCCCGCCAGCCCCTGTGGGCGGTCTCCGTACTGGCCGAGGGTCAGCGGCAGGTGGCGGCACGTTTCGCCATGAAGGGCCGCATCAGCGACCGGCTGCTGTTCGCGGACGTCCCGCACGGGCACGGCGGGACGACCGGCGCCCCGCTGATCGACGGAGCGCTGTCGGTGCTGGAGTGCCGCACGGAGCAGCGCGTGCCGGCCGGGGACCACACGCTCGTCATCGGCCGCGTCCTCACGGCGGCGGCACCGAGCACGGACGCCGGACCGCTGACGTACTTCCGGGGCCGCTACCGCCAACTGGGCTGATACCGCCAACTGGGCCGAGAGACCCGGGCGGTCACCAATCCCGCCCGGTACGCCCCCGTTTGGTATCGCTGCGCTGCTTCTTCTCGCGCAGCCGCCGCTCGTTGATACCGCGCGGGATCTTCGTGGCCCGGCGCTGCCTGGGCGGCGGCGCGGACGCCTCGGCGAGCAGGGAGGCCAGCCGGACGGCGGCGGTCTCGCGGTTGCGCCACTGCGAACGGTGCTCGGAGGCGCGTACGACGACCACGCCCCCGTCGACGAGCCGGCCGGCGAGCCGCTCCAGCGCCCGCTCCTTCCACGCCTGCGGCAGCGCGTTCGTGCGCGCGAGGTCGAAGCGCAGCTCCACCTGACTGTCACTGGTGTTGACGTGCTGCCCGCCCGGCCCCGAGGACCGCGAGAAACGCCACATGAGCTCGGCCTCCGGGAGGGAGACGGAGCCGCGGATGACGTAGGGACCGGACATGTGTCCCATGATTCCGCACGATCCGCCGCACCGTCACATCGTTTTGCACCAGGACCGCCAGGACCGCCAGGGCCATGACTGGGCAAAGAAAGTAAAGAAACTCCGGAACCCCATCGCCCTCACCGAGCGTTCTCCCGGATGACGACCTCGTCGATCTCGATCTGCTCGATCTGAAGGGACCCATCCCATGGCTGTAAGCCTGTCCAAGGGCGGCAACGTCTCCCTCACCAAGGAGGCCCCGGGCCTGACGGCCGTCACGGTCGGCCTCGGCTGGGACGTCCGCACCACCACGGGAACGGACTTCGACCTCGACGCGAGCGCCATCGCCGTGAACGCGGGCGGCCGCGTCTACTCGGACGCGCACTTCATCTTCTTCAACAACAAGTCCACCCCGGACCAGTCCATCGTCCACACCGGCGACAACACGACGGGCGCGGGCGAGGGCGACGACGAGCAGATCAACGTCAACCTGGCCGCCCTCCCGGCCGACGTCGACAAGATCGTCTTCCCGGTCTCCATCTACGACGCCGAGACGCGCGCGCAGAACTTCGGCCAGGTGCGCAACGCGTACATCCGCATCGTCAACCAGGCCGGCGGCCAGGAGATAGCCCGCTACGACCTCAGCGAGGACGCGGCGACGGAGACGGCGATGGTCTTCGGCGAGCTGTACCGCAACGGCGCGGAGTGGAAGTTCCGCGCGGTGGGCCAGGGTTACGCGTCGGGCCTGGTGGGCATCGCGCGCGACTTCGGCGTCAACGTCTGACGCTCTGACGTGAACGAGAGGGGCGCCCCCGGCTCCGGGGCGCCCCGTCCGGTCGGTTGCGGTCAGACCCGGTCGGCCGCGATGAGGAGGTAGTGGAAGCTGCCCTCCTTGTAGGCGGTGAGGAAGGGGTCCTCGACGCCGGTGGCCAGGGAGGACTGGGCGCGCAGTTCCCAGTAGGGGATGGTCGCGGGCGTCAGGTCCACCACGTTCATGGGGACGAGGCCGTTGGCGGCCATCGCCTTGAAGTAGGCGCTGCGGGGGTGGATGTTGCAGGTGTAGTGCTCGTCGATGCGGCTGACGGCCTTGGAGCGGCCGCCGGTGACGTCGTTGTAGCAGCCGGTGATGACGACGTAGCGGCCGCCGAAGGCGAGCTGGCGGGCGTGTTCGGCGAAGAGCTGGAAGAGGTCCACATACATCGTGGACTCGTTGTTCCAGATGCCCTGGAAGGCACCCGTCGGCAGGCCGGTGTCCAGCATGTTGCGGAAGTGGTAGCGGACCGTCTCGTCCACACCGCGCTTGCGGGCCTGGCCGTTGGCGAAGTCCACCTGGGCCTGGGAGATGGAGACGCCGTCGACCCGGCAGCCGAAGCGGGCATTGGCCATGATGCTGCTCCCGCCACGGCCGCAGCCCGCGTCGAGGAGGCGGTCGGTGGGGGCCACGGGGCCCAGGTGGTCCAGCAGGACGTCCGCCTGGGCCGATTCGAGGCGATGCAGTTCCTCGACGATGCGGGCGCCACGGGTCTCCTTGGGGCCCTCCAGGACGGACGGGTCGTAGTCACCGAGGCCGTAGTGGTGGTGGTAGAGGCCGTCGACATCACCCAGACGCAGATTGACCGGGTCCTTCTCGCTGTTCCAGTAGTCGGCCACCGACTGCTGGTAGGCCGTGCGCAGAACCTGGGCAGGGGCTTCCGGGGTCGTGGTCATGCGGGGGTACTCCTTAACGTTCTCAACGTTCCGATGTGTCGAACAGGCGGTGCACGGCTCAGGCGTCGGCGGCGCGGGCGACCTCGACGTTCTCCAGGACACCGAGCGCATCGGGCACGAGGACGGCCGCCGAGTAGTACGTGCTGACCAGATAGGACATGACGGCCTGGTCGTTGATGCCCATGAACCGGACGTTCAGACCGGCCTCGTACTCGTCCGGGATGCCGGTCTGCCGCAGTCCGACCACGCCCTCGGCGTCCTCGCCGGTGCGCATCGCCAGGATCGAGGTGGTGCCGTGCTCCGAGACCTGCAGCTTGCCCAGCGAGTAGATCGGCACACCGCGCCAGGCGGGGAGGCGGTGGCCGTTGACGTCCACGTCGCCGAGGATGAGCCCGCGCTTGTTGCACTCGCGGCCGAAAGCGGCGATCGCCTTCGGGTGGGCGAAGAACGCCTTGGTCTGGCGGCGCATGCTCAGCAGTTCGTCGAAGTCGTCCGGAGTGGGCGGGCCGGAGTGGGTGGAGATGCGCTGAGCGTGGTCGGCGTTGTGCAGCAGTCCGAACTCGCGGTTGTTGACGAGCTCGTGCTCCTGGCGCTCGCGCAGCGCCTCTATGGTCAGCCGCAGCTGCTGCTCGATCTGGTTCATCGGGTCGTTGTAGAGGTCGGCGACCCGGGTGTGCACCTTCAGGACCGTCTGCGCCACGCTCAGCTCGTACTCGCGCGGTGCGAGTTCGTAGTCGACGAACGTGCCCGGCAGGAGGGGCTCCCCGGAGTGGCCGGCGGACAGGGCGATGTCCGCCTCGCCGCGCTTGTTCTGCGGGAGGTCCCCTTCGGCCTGGCGGCGCCGTACGTGCTCGCGCAGCGGCTCGCTCTGCCCGGCCACCTCCTCGTACGCCCGGCGGGGCAGCACGAGCACCGTGCACGCGGTCATCGCCCGCGCGGTGAACTCCCACGCGCCGGGCTCCTCCGACACCGTCTGGCCGCCGAAGAACCCGCCGTCGGCGAGCACCCCGAGCCGCGCCTCGTCCCCGTACTTCCCGGTACCGGTCTTCTCCACCTTGCCGTGCGCGATCAGCACGACCTGGTCCGCCGGCTGCCCGGCCTGCACCAGGACCTGGCCCGGCTCGTACTCCCGCTGCTCGAACCGTCCGGCCAGTGCCCGCAGCACCTCCGGATCGTCGAAGCCGCGCAGCAGCGGCAGTTCGCCCAGCTCTGCGGGGATGACCGTGACCGTGGACCCCTCCTGGACGAACGTCACCCGCCCGTCGCCGACCGTGTAGACCAACCGCCGGTTGACCCGGTACGTACCGCCCTTGACCTCCACCCAGGGAAGCGTCCGCAGCAGCCAGCGCGAGCTGATGTTCTGCATCTGCGGAACGGTCTTGGTGGTGGTCGCGAGATTGCGGGCGGCCGCTACCCCGAGGCTCAACTGGGCTCGCCCTGCGTTCGCTTCATTCTGCTCAGGCTGCTCGGGCGTCACTGCAGTCGTCATCCCTGTGCCCTTCCAAAACGTGACGGGGAGGCATGTCGTGGACATCGGCCGCGGCGGACCGGCCTGCCGCAGGCGATGCGAGCCGCAAGTGAAGCAGCGCGTAACGATGTTGGTCGAGAGTGGCGGAACGCAGCCCGTGCGTTTGCGCCACCGGCTGCAGAGCACGGATGCCGAGTTCAGGGGTCTCCGGGGTCCCCCGACGACGGGAACGATCGCTCCTCAGTACGGCCGGAATCCGGCGAACCGGCCCGGGATATCCGGCACAGTGCTGGGAAGAAACGGATGCGGGAAGGCGCCCTTGCGCCGACTCCGCGGGGCGGGCACGGTGGTCACGCGTGTGCCAGACGTACGGAGCTGTGGACGGAGTTGTTGCGGATGAAGGCGCCAATCCCCGGCACGACCGATGCCTCCGAGGCCGTTGCCGAAGCCCTTCCTCGGGTGGTGCGCCTGCTGTCCGGGCCGTCCGGGATCGGGACGAACTCCCTGCGCCTCACGCCGGACTTGACGCCGGAGACGGCACTCCCGGAGTTGCCCGAGCTGCCCGAGCTGCCGGACGAGGCAGAGCCGTCGGCATCGGGACCAACCCTGCAGCCGTCGTCCTCTGAGCGGATCGAGGGCCTCTACTGCCCGCCGGCCGTACGGGACGACCGCGCGCTGGCCGACGAGGTCAACGCCCGGATCGTCGAGTGGGCCGAGAAGGAAGTGGGGCTCTACCCGGACACCGAACTGAGGGAGAAGCTCGTCGGCTTCGACCCGGGACGGTCGGTGGTCCTGTGCCACCCGGACGCGCCGAGCATCGACCACCTCATGGCCGCCGCCCGTCTCTACGTCGGCGAGAACGCCGTGGACGACTACTTCTGCGAAGCGGAGTACGGCGGCAGCGCGGACCGCCGCGGCGCGGCCCTGGCCGTCGCCCAGTCCGCGATCGACCCCTCGCACAACACCCCGCGCTACGAGGCCGACTGGCGTGCCGGCGTCGAATCCCACCCGGCCCTGCGCTCCATGCGGTCGGCCATGGACCACTTCTACGCCCTGGCCACCCCGGCCCAGGCACACCGCTTCCGGCACGACATCGCCAACCTCTACCTCGGGTACGGCGCCGAGGGCGACTGCATCAGCCAGCACCGCACCCCGCCGGTGTGGGAGTACCTGGTGCAGCGGCAGTTCAACGGGTTCCGCCCGTGCCTCACCCTCACCGACTCGGTCGGCGGCTACGAGCTCCCCGCCCACCTCTTCGCGGAACCGGCCGTACAGCGTGCCGTCGCGCTGTCCTCCAACGCCTCGACGATCTGCAACGACCTCTACTCGCTGCGCAAGGAGCAGGCGAGCGGGCGGTTCCACTACAGCCTGCCCACCGTGATCGCCGCGGAGGAGGACTGCTCCATCCACGACGCCTTCCAGAAGGCGATCGAGGTGCACAACGAGATCGTCCACCTCTTCGAGGAACAGGCCGCCGCCCTCTCCGCCACCAACCCCCTGATCGCCCGCTTCGTGACCGGCCTCCACAACTGGATGACCGGCAACCACGAGTGGCACGCCGGAAACGTCGGGACGCGGTACGCGACGTCGCCCTGAGGGGGCGCCCCTGCGACTCAGGGGCGCCCCGGCTCTCACTTCACCGGCGTGAGGCACCACTTCTGGTTGTCGCCGCCGTTGGCGGCCTGTCCGCACGGACCGCGTCCGGGATCCGCCGGATCGAGCGCACCCGCACCTACCTGGAACCGGGGCAGACGGTCGCGGCGGTGCGGCTGTGGAAGGAACATGTGCAGCTTCCCAAGCGCCGGTTGTGGCTGGACTGGGAATGGGGCGACGAACTGCACTGGGACTGCTGCGGCAATCCCTTCCACGCCAGGGACCTCCTGGAGGACATGGTGAATGCCCTCCCGGCCCGCAGCGCGGCCGAGCTGCGCAGGCTGGTCGAGCGGCTCGACGCGCCGGCCGGGCCCCAGGACGTGCCGCGCCGGATACCGCCGGCGGTGCCGCCGTGGAATGTGCGGTGACCACGCGGCAAGAGCCGCCGATCCGCCCTCACCCCGACGCGCCCCGCCGCCGCACCTGCATGGCCGTGAGGCGCCCCACCACCGCGGTGGCGAAGCCGGCGGCCGCGATCATCAGCAGGTTGTCGATGAGGTCGGGGAGGAGCAGCAGCCTCGACTCGGCCGGGTCGTCGGAGTCGTACCAGTTGTACAGGCCGGAGAAGCTGAACAGCCCGAAGAGCAGCTCGATCACCCAGAAGACCCACCAGGCGTTCAGGAATCCGCGGGGTACGCGCCGCGCGCTGCCACCGTTCGGGTCGCTGGCGGCCCATATGTCGTCCGTGATGAGCTTCGGTATCCAGAGGCTTGCGACGGGCGTGAACCAGCCCCAGAGCGCCCAGCCGCGACGGTAGCGATGGCGGCCGGATGCGAAGGCCTCGGCGTTGATGCGGATCCGCCAGAACCAGAGCAGCCACATCACGGCCGTGGGCACCATGACCAGCGCCTTGAGGTCCTGCAGCCATGCGAACAGGTCCTTGTTCCGGTCGACTTGGGCGTCGGACAGTTCGGATCCTGCGTCGACGGCCCTGGTCAGCGTGCGGAACATGTCGACCTGGAAACCCAGGTGCACGATCATCAGCAGTCCCAGGACCACCAGCAGCGCCTGGAGCGCGAGGGCCATGCCTCGGGGGGACTCGGTCACGACGACGTCCTCGCGCGGAGCGACGGCCGGCTCCGGCAGCGGCGGCGGTCCGAAGGCGCCGGCGGGGGCCGCTGCCGCGTCCGGCACCGTGGCGGACGGCACCGCGGCGGGGACCGGCGACTCCGCGTCCAGCAGTTGCGCCGCGTGCCGTCCGAGACCCGCGAGGACCTCGCCGGGCAGCCAGGGGCCGGCGGCCGGTGCGTGCTGCCGCGTGAAGGCGACCAGTTCGGTGACGTCCGGCCGGCCTGCGGGGTCCTTGGCCAGGCAGCACACGATCACGTCCCGGAGGGGGCCCTCGGCGAGGCCCGTCAGATCCGGCTCCTCCTCGGCGACCCGGAACATCAGCGCGTGCAGCCCGCTGTCCGGCGTCCCGAAGGGCAGCCGCCCCGTGGCCGCGAACGCGAGAACCGCGCCGTAGCAGAAGACGTCCGACGCCGCGGTGACGCGCTCGCCGCGCACCTGCTCGGGCGACATGAAGCCGGGTGAGCCGAGCACCGCGCCCGTCTGTGTGAGGACGCGGCCGTCCGGCACCGGGTGCAGGGCACGGGCGATGCCGAAGTCGATGACGCGCGGGCCGTCGACGGTGACCAGGACGTTGGAGGGCTTCAGGTCGCGGTGGACCAGCCCCGCGGCGTGGATCTCCTGCAGCGCCAGCGCCAGACCGTGCGCGAGGGTGCGCACGGAGTGCTGCGGCAGCGGCCCGTAGTCCTCGCCCACCACCATGTGCAGGGACGGCCCGGCGACGTAGCCGGTGGCGACCCATGGCACCGCGGCCTCGGTGTCGGCGTCCAGCACGGGCGCCGTACAGGCCCCGCCGACCTTCCGCGCCGCCTCGACCTCCAGGCGGAACCGGCGGCGGAACTCGGGCTCGTGCGCGACCTCCGGCCGGATCACCTTCACGGCCACCGTTCGCCCGCCCTCCGACCGAGCGAGGAAGACCTGGCCCATGCCGCCCTCTCCCAGCTTCCGCAGTACCCGGTACCGGCCGACCCACTGCGGTTCCCCTGGCGACATTCCGCCCATCGAGCCCGATTTCCTCTCCTGATCCCTGTCGCGTCTGCGGAGAGAGCATAAAGAGGCGGGGCGTTGACGACTGTCAGGGCACCGTCGAACTCTCCGCCGGCGCGGCCGGTGCCGCGGCCGGTGGGGAAGGCCGGCGAAAGGCCGCGAAGGAATAGAGCCCGGCAGCCACCGTGAAGACTCCGCCGGCCAGGAAGACGATGTCGATCCGGCCGAAGTCCATGCCCGCCCAGTGCCCGTGGAATCCGTCCAGCAGCGTGCCCGCAATCACGCCCGACAGGGCAACGGAGATCAGCGAGGCGAGTTGGGAGATCGGGTCGAAGACCGCCATGACCCGGCCCAGATGGTCGCGTGGTGTCTCCTGGAGGATCAGCGGGGAGCTGACCGTGTTCAGCGCGCCGAGCGCCAGACCGAAGAGGACGGAGACGATCAGGGCGGCCGGGATGTCGGTCGTACGTGAATAGCCGATCAGCAGGAGGCCGAAGAGCAGCAGGCTGATCCTGAACACCCGGGTGTGCCCGGCCCGGTCGCCCAGCCGTCCACTGAGCAGGGCCCCGCCGATCGTCCCGGCGCCGAAGACGGCTTCGAGCGTCCCGTACCAGCTCGGCGAGGCGTGCAGGTTTTCCGGGACGAAGTACACCTCCAACGTGTTCAGTGCGCCCGTTCCCACCGTGGTGAGCACGGCTGCGGTCAGAATGGCCCGGAGCGTGCGGCTGCCCGCCAACAGACGCACGGCGCCCAGGAATTCGTATCGCGTCGGACGCCTTCCCTGTTGTTGTGCCGTCCCGCCGCTCTCCGTGTGGCGGGACGGCACGACGTACCGCACCCGTCGGATCGCCAAGTACGACACCAGGAACGAGAGCGTGTCGAAGGCGAGCATCCAGCGCACCCCGAGAGTGAACACGAGCGGCGCGGCCGCCATCGGCCCGACGATCGTGGCCAGTGCCGCGGCCGTCTGCGTGTAACTGAACGCACGGCCATGCTGCTCGGGCGGCACCACATCGCTGATCGCGACGAACCGCGACAGGCGGAAGAAAGGGGCCGCCGCATAGATCAGCGCCTCGGCGGCGCCGATGCACAGCAGCAGCGCCAGAGGCGGAACGTATCCGGAGGGCAGGAAGGCCAGTACGGTCACCAGGCCGATGACAGCGGCCCGGAAGAGTTCGGAGCGCAGCATGGTCCGCCGCTTGTCCCACCGGTCGACCAGGGCGCCGGCGACCGGTGCGACGAGGATGGGGACGACGGACACGGCCACCGCCAGCGCAGCCGTGACGCTCGGCGCATACGGCTTGCCGCGCAGGAGGTCGGTGCTCGCCCACAGCAGCACGGCGGTACCGCAGGCGTAGTCGCCGACCAGCGAGAGGGCTTGCCCGAACCACAGGAGCGTGAAGTTCCTGTTGATCAACATGGCGCGGGCGTGAGCCCGTTCATCTCGGCCACGAGATCGAAGCGCTCCTGGAGCGTGAACTTGTACGGCGGGCAGGGCGTATTGCCCTCACGCCACTGTTTGGGGCAGGCGCCGCCGCAGACCGGGAAGAAGTAGCAGGTGTGACACGGTGTCTCGCCCGCGGCGACGGCGTCGTGCCAGTCGTCGAAGGGGCCGAGCGGGCGGATCGCATGGACGGGAAGCGTCTCGATCGGGCCGAGCCCGCCGGTCGCCTCTTCTTGCGGTACCAGCGGGTATTCCGAGCAGGAGAACATCGCCCCGCTGCTGCTGTGGATCTCCACGGACTGCGAGACGGCAGCGCACAGCACGTGCTCCGGTTCTGTCGGCAGTGCCACGAAATGCAGTCCGAGTCCGTGCATGCGGCGCATCCACTCGACTTCCTGCCGTGCGTAGTGACGCCGGTCGAGCTCTATGCGCGATACGTCGTTGCCCCAGGAGTAGACCGGGGCGAGGTTGAAGAAGACCCGGCCGTCGCCGAACCCGAGTTCCGCCATGGTGTCCAGGTACTCGGCCACCCAGTCCGCGTTGGCCACATCGATGTTGGTGCGGAGGACGAAACCCACATCGGCGAGGACGTCGTCCTGCAGGGCCTCCAGCAGAACGCGGGTGATGCGGTCGAACGACCTGCGCCCGTTGCGCAGCGGCCGGTGGGCGTCGTGGATGCGAGCCGGACCGTCCAAGGTGACGTCGTATCTGGTCACCTGACATTCCTGGCGCAGAACGCGCAGCTTCTCGGGCGTGAGGAGCGTGCCGTTGGTGACCATGCGCGAGACGTATCCGACGCCCCTGTCGTGCGCTGCCGCGGTGAAACGGGCGCTCAGGTCCCGGATCATCGGGTAGCCGATCATCGGTTCCGCGCCGAACCAGCTCACCGTCACCGTGCGCGTGGTCTTCCTCCCGATCCCCGCCAGCACGCGGCGGGCGACGGCGTCCCGGTGCCGTCCGGAGAGCCGGCCACGCGTGTGCTGCTGGCCGCAGTAGGAGCAGCCCATGTTGCAGTAGGTCGTGGGCAACAGCACGTAGCGCGGGCTGCTGAGATCGGCGCTGGCCGTACGCTGGCGGTCCAGAACCGTGTCCAGTTCCTCCTGTCCGCCCGTGACGACGGCCTCGATCTCCCGGAGCCCGTCGAGCAGTTCGGGGTCGATTCCTTCGAGCGACCCCTGGGCCAGCCGCAGGCCGGCCTCCTCGGGTACGGCGACCATCGAGCCGGTGCGCGTCGCGTAGACCATGCGTACGCGCTGCCGGCCGGCATGGAGATAGGCCCGGTCGCTGACCCGGACGTAGTCGCTCACCCGCTCCTGCGGGATGGGCGGGATGGGTAAGACGGGACCGGTGAGCTCGGTGTCCCTTGCAGGCATCGCTGACATGGATCTCCCCGCCGACGTGAGTGCCGTGTGACGGCCCCGCGCGGTGCGGGGCCGTCACACGGCGTGCTGAGCTGATGGACGAATCAACAACCGTTTCCGCAGACGCCGTTCTTCTCCGGCGGCAGAACCGGCACACCGGCTGTGGGAGTGGCCGTCGACAGCTTGATCACGGGATTCCCCTCTCTCGTCGACTCGCTCGAGCCGTCGGGTCGCCCCATGGTGGCGAGACGGTGTCGTGCGCGCCAGCTGTTCGATGCTGCGCCTAATAGTCGCGAAACCGTCGCCCTTGACTGTCGTGTTCGTCGCACTATCGTGCGTCTGAGGTCGGCTGGACCACGGGGGGAACGGTGCTCGAACTTCACTTCGGCGTTGCCGACATGGCGAGAGTCCGGTTCGGCATCTCGCCCATGGACCATGTGCTCAGCGGTGCCGCACGGGCGGAGCACCGCTACTTTCGGCGCCTCGGCCAACCGTGATCTCTGGTGGCGCCAGGAGAGACGGCATGTGCCTCTCCGGGCCGCCCCTGTGTTCGAGCTGGTCAACGCCAGTTTCAAAGGTGTTCCGGACTTCCTCCGGGAGGCCTCCGGCCAGCGGCTCACCGATGAACTCGACATCCTCCTCGCTGTTCCGGATGCCGCGTTCTACGGACCGGATCAGGAACTGCCCTCCATCGTGGCGGAGTTGTGCGGCGCAGGCACTCGCGAGCTGCGGCGGTTCGCCGACGGTGTCTGGGCGCTGTTCCGGGCCTGCATCGCCCCGCACTGGCCCGACATCCAGCGTCACCTGCAGACCGACATCGCGCATCGCGCACGGACCGCGTCCGAAGCCGGCGTCGGCACCGTGCTGAGCCAGCTGCATCCGCAGCTCACCTGGCACGAAGAAGGCGTCCTCCGGTACGCCGGGCCCACGTGGGACGCCACCGTCTGCTTGGGCGGACGCGGGCTCGACCTGCGGCCCAACTACTTCCTCCAGAGCGGAGTCATGGCCATTCCGGCCGAGCATCGTCCGACCGCACTGGGTTACCCGATGGCTGCGCGGCCGCCCGCATACGCCTCGGCCCGGCTGACGGACGGGCTCGCCTCATTGATCGGCTCGGCCCGGGCCAGGGCCCTGCGGGCGATCGGGCAGGGCTCCTGCACGACCGGCCAGTTGGCCGAACGCCTCCGTATCACCTCGCCGTCCGCCTCCTCCCACGCGACCGCGCTGCGCGTAGCAGGCGCGATCACCACCGAGCGTGAGGGGCGGCAAGTTCGCCATGCGCTCACGGCACTTGGGCGTGACTTGTTGCACAGCAACCCTGGCTAGGCGCTCCACGGGGAGGGCAGTGTGTTGGCTGCGGGTGCGTTGCGGCTTGTCGCGCCCACGCGGCGGAGCCGCAAATAGTTACAGCCCCGCGCCCCTTTGGGGCGCGATGAATGCGGCCCACGCCGCGGCGGGGAACGCCAGGGCCGGGCCATGAAGGTTCTTGGAGTCCCGCACCGGGACCACACCGGGTATGTTGTCCGCGACTTCGAGGCAGTTGTTGCCCCCCTTTTCGTCTCCGGCCCCGCTGTAACTGCTCTTCCGCCAAGATTCAATGTTCATCGGCGTACTCCTCCGCCACCGATTCGATCAGGGACAGGGACGCTTCCGGCGAGAGCGCCGCGGCCCGCGCGAGATCGTAGGATCGCTGACACTGGGCCACCAGCGCCGGATCGTCCAACAGGTTGCCTGTCCTGTGGCCCTCGCAGTAGGCCGCAGGAGGCGCGTCATCAAATGTCATCAGGGTAAGTGACCCATCCACCGGAGGAACTCCGGCATCGAACGGCAGAACCTGCAGCCCGATGCGCCGTTCACGCACCAAGGATGCAACGTGCATCAGCTGCTCGCGCATCACGGCGGCACCTCCCACTCGACGCCGCAGGACACTCTCGTCAAGGACGGTCCACAGCAACGGATTTGTTGGATCATCAAGGATCCGCTGCCGATCAAGCCGTGCAGCCACCCTCGACTCGATGTCACCGTCCGGCGCGAAGGGGAAACTGCCCAGGAAGATTGCCCGAGCGTACGCCGCCGTCTGCAGCAGGCCGGGCACGAACAACAATGCGTACTCGTAGATGCCGGTGGCCAGACTCTGCAGGTACGCGGTCTCGGCGAAGCAGTCCGCATACGGCGAACTGTCGATCACCTCCTCCCACACCCGCTCGAAGAACCCATCGGTCCCCAGCACGGCATCGATCCGCTGCGCCACATCCAACTGCGGCTTGCGAATCGCCGTTTCGAACTGGCCGATGTACGAGCCGGAGCAGAACACCCGCATCCCCAGTTCCTGCTGCGTCAGCCCGGCGGCCTCGCGGCGACGCTTCAGCTCCCTGCCGAAGAAGCCCCAGCCGATGCGGGACTGCCCGAGCCACCCACCTTTGGCCACAGGGTAACTCCCCTCCATTACAGGGGTGTTGCACGGCGCGCCCCTCTCCCGACCATAGCCCCGCCCCGCCACCCTGTGAGCACACCCCGCAATCACAACTCGAAGGAGGCGTTCCGTGACCTACCGCGTGGGGGCTTACGTCGTCGACCAGCGCACCGGCGCGCTCGCGCAAGTGATGGGACACGTCGGGCCGCGCGTGCAGATCAGACGGCCCGACGGCGGACGTGAATGGGAGGCGCCACCGCACGCCCTGCGGCTCGCGACCCGGGACGAGTGCGACGCCGCGGGGGTGCGCCCGTGACGCAGCAGGCCACCGAAGTACTCGGCGACACCGCGCGACTGGTCGCGCAGGCCGTACCGGGGGCGGTGATCGTGGTGCCGTGGGGGACGCCGTTCGGGGAGCACGGCGCGCTCGCGCGGCTCACCGTGAGTGGTTACGGTGCGCACCGGCGCGCGGAGGGCCGGTTCACCGGGCCGGTCGTGCTCGCCCCGGCGCCGTGCCCGGCGCAGCCGCGCAACGTAGTCGCGGAGGGCGATGTGTCCATGACTGCGGTCACCGAAGCGGAGTTCTGTGACCGCAGTCCGCTCTCGTTCGCCCTCGGCGTCCGGTTGCCGCACTGCCGCCAGGAGGTGGCGTACAAGCGGCGCGGCACGCGGCCGATCTGGCTGCACGGGCTGGACGGTACCGAGGAGCGGGGCCATTCGTGGGCCTGTGTGATGTTCCGTGACGACACCGCCGAGGCGCTCGTGTGGCAGGGCGGCCCGCGTCGCCTGTGGGACGAGGCCGAGGAGGTGTACGCCTGGTGGGTCCGCCAGGGCGAACCGCGGCACGACCGCTTCGGTCTGACCGTGACCCGTACCGGTCACTCCGTCTGGCTCGACTCCCCCGGAAACATGGTCGGTCCGCGCGCGCGTTGAGCGAAGATGGAGCTATGGGCAAAGACGCGGCCGAGGCGCTCCGGAGGATCGCGGAGGCAGTCGAGCGGGAGCGCGACGACAGCACCCGCCGCTGCCCGACGTGTGGTGCGCAGACGCGGGTCGTTGCCACGGAGGAAGTAACGACGGGAAGCAGCAGCCCGCCGGCTGTCAATGTGAGAGCGGAGTGTGATCGGAAGTGCGCGAGCCTGCCATAGCCCGGCCGCTGGGAATCACGTGCCCGAACGGGGAGTGCGGCGGAACGATGACCAGACACGGTGACGTGTACGTCTGCCCCAAGTGCGGTTACCAGCTCTGATCCGTCTGATCCGTCTGATTTCCTTGTCGATTGCAGGACCGCACCACCGGAACCGGGGCCGGGCCCCGGTTCCGGACCGCACCGAACGAACGGCCCTCATGACAGACCGCAAGTCCTCTCCCCCGCCACGCGGTGCGTTCGCCTGCCAGTGGTGTCAGGGCACCGGCTTCGCGGCGCGGGCGGCCGCGTACGTCTCCGGCATCGACCCCTTCGGCGGCCCGGCCGAGACCGTACGGCGTGCGGGGCAGTGCCTGCACTGCCGGGGCACCGGGGTGTACGACTCCGCGCTGGACCCCACGCTGGACCACCCTGAGTAAGGCGTGGCCGGGATACGGCGCGGCACTCACCACAGCCTGTCGATCCCACCCGGGTAGAGCGCGATGCGGCTGTTGTGGAAGGTGTCCGCGTTCCGCTGCGCTCCCTCCGTGAAGAAGGCGCCCAGGGTGATCATGTCGAACTCCGGGGCGTCGCTGGGCAGAGGGTCCTCCGGCGTCCCGCCGATGAGCACGGTTCCCTCCAGTACGTCCCAGCCTGCGCTCCCGTAGAAGCCCCGCAGTGAGCGCTCGCAGGTGAACAGCCCCACGTCCGCGCCGCGCGCGGCCATCTCCGTGCGTGCTGCGGCCACGAGCTGCCGCCCGTGCCCCTTGCCCCGTTGTGCCGTGTCGGTGACGACCGCGCTGAGGCCGGAGGCCCGGTAGGTGCGGCCGCCGTGGACGATGTCCTTGCTGAGGATGTCGAGCGTGGCCGGCACGCTCCCGTCCGGCGCGACGAGCAGCATCGCGACGGGCCGCAGGGCCGGGTCGTGCGGCCCGCCGCCGGGCCAGGCCTGCTCGCGCAGGGCCTCGGCGCGGGCGAAGAGCTCCGCCGGTATCCCGCCGTCCTCGTAGACGTGGATGCGTACGTCGGTCACCTTCGATCTCCTCTCGTTGATCGCTGATCGGAGAGTAACCGAAATCACCGGCTCCGCCCACGAGTTGTGACCGTACGTAGTGGTCACTCGTTGACCGGCCATCTGTGCCGTCGCAGGCGGCCGGCCTGCCGGCCCCCGGCGGGCACGCGCGCGTGCCGCTGCCGCTGTTCCTGCCACGGACTCGGTGCCGACCGGCATCGGCGAGACCGTCTCCGGCGCGGCGGCCGGTCTGCTGGACGGGGGCCTGGTGGCCCCCGTCCTCGCCCTGGCCGCCCGCGCCTGGCCGCACTACGCCTTCGCCCGCATCGTGCCGGCGGCCCGCGGCCGGCTCCCGTGGCGATTGCAGACATTCCTCGCCGACACCCACCGGCTCGGCATCCTGCGCCAAGTGGGCCCGGTCCACCAATTCCGCCACGCACGGCTGCAGCACCGTCTCGCAGAATGGGATGCAAGCCTGCCGAGACCGCGTTTCCAACCGGAACCGTACGGTTCACTTCCCGCGGCCGCGCGCGACCGTAACCTCTGACTCACCCCCCGTCATATCCGGTCCATACCGTGCGGGTAGATTTCCGAACATCGAGGCCAAACGGGCGGTCCGGCACTTGAACGGCCGATGACATTTCAAGTCATCGCCATTACCGCACAGTTCACCGCATAGCGGATTCCTCGCCCCGCCCTTCGGATAACGGCAGATCACATCCTTGTTGCGCCCCTGCCAATGACGGGCAATCGGTGGCACGCTCGAATCAATTCGCTCCTGCACCACTCCTGCATCAGGGCAGTCGACGTGGGCTGCCCCAACCCCCCTCATAGGAGACAGAGTTGAGAAGCGTCACCGCCACCCCCCGCAAGAACTCCCTGCGCGCCGCAGCGCTCGTCGCCTCCGCCGCCATGGTCGTCGTGGGCGTCCAGGCCGGCTCGGCCGGCGCCGCCACCGGGAGCCGTGACAGCGGCGGGCTGCCGCTCGCGCTGTCCGCGGGACAGAAGGCCTCGGCCATCGAGGACGCACAGGGCTCGGCCTCCACGACCGCGGCGAAGATCGGCCTCGGCAGCAAGGAGAAGCTGGTCGTCCGCGACGTCGTCAAGGACGCGGACGGCACGGTGCACACGCGCTACGAGCGCACCTACGACGGCCTGCCCGTGCTCGGCGGCGACCTGGTCGTGCACGAGACCAGGAGCGGCGCGCGCAGCGTGACCAAGGCGACCGACGCCGAGATATCCGTGCCCACCACGAACCCCCAGGTGGCGCCGTCCGCAGCGAAGAAGAGCGCACTGAGCGTCGCCGCCGGCGCGCAGAACAGCAAGACCGACTCGCAGGCTCCGCGCAAGATCGTCTGGGCCGCCGAGGGCAAGCCGGTCCTGGCGTACGAGACCGTCGTGAAGGGCGTCCAGAAGGACGGCACCCCGAGCAAGCTGCACGTCGTCACCGACGCGGCCACCGGCAAGAAGCTCTACCAGCACGAGGCCATCGAGACCGGCGAGGGCACCAGCACCTACAGCGGCAAGGTCCCGCTGACCACCACCAAGTCCGGCTCGGGCTACGAGCTCACCGACGGCTCCCGCGGCGGCCACAAGACCTACAACCTGGCGCAGGGCACCAACGGCCAGGGCACGCTCTTCACCAACTCCAGCGACGTGTGGGGCGGCGGCGCCCAGACCGCGGCCGTGGACGCGCACTACGGTGCCGCGGTCACCTGGGACTTCTACAAGAACGTGCTCGGCCGCTCCGGCATCAAGGGCGACGGCAAGGGCGCGTACTCCCGCGTCCACTACGGCGACAACTACGTCAACGCCTTCTGGGACGACGAGTGCTTCTGCATGACCTACGGCGACGGTGAGGGCAACTCCCACCCGCTGACCGCGCTCGACGTGGCCGCCCACGAGATGACCCACGGCGTCACCTCCGCCACCGCGGGTCTCGAGTACAGCGGCGAGTCCGGCGGCCTCAACGAGGCGACCAGCGACATCTTCGGCAAGGCCGTCGAGTTCTACGCGAACAACAAGTCCGTCCCGGGCAACTACTTCGTCGGGCAGCAGATCAACATCAACGGCGACGGCAAGCCGCTGCGCTACATGGACCAGCCCAGCAAGGACGGCCGTTCCAAGGACTACTGGTCCTCCAGCCTCGGCGGCCTGGACCCGCACTTCTCCTCCGGCCCCGCCAACCACTTCTTCTACCTGCTGTCCGAGGGCAGCGGCGCGAAGACGGTCAACGGCTTCAAGTACAACAGCCCCACCGCCGACAAGTCCAAGATCACGGGTATCGGCCGGGACAAGGCCATCAAGATCTGGTACAAGGCGCTCACCACGTACTTCACCTCCACGACCAACTACAAGGCGGCCCGCACCGGCACCCTGAAGGCCGCCACCGACCTCTACGGCGCGAACAGCGCCGAGTACAAGGCGGTCGCCGCCACCTGGACCGCGATCAACGTCAAGTAGATCGACGCCCGGTAGCCGCACACAGCCGGCCACGCACCTCACGAACGTCCCGCAGCACCCCCCACCCCGGCGCCCGTGTTCCCGCCGCCACCCAGACGGCGGGAACACGGGCGGCGCGTTTCGTACGTACCATCGGAAGCGTGATCGACCTCGGCTACTCCCTCTCCCGCCGCTTCCCGGACCCCCCGCAGACGGACTACCGCACCGCTGACGTGCACACCCTGCGGCACGACCTCTTCTGCGGCGACGTCTACCTGGCCGACGTCAAGGCCGACCGGGAGCTGTCCACAGCCTGGGGATGGGTGCCCGTGCTCGACTTCGCCTGGGCCCTGTGCGACGTCATCGAGCAGCTCGACCAGGACCCCCGCGGCAACCGCTCGGCCAATACCCAGTTCGCCGAGCTGGACTTCACCGAGTCCGCCGACTGCCTGGTCTTCGAGCGCCGCTTCGGCTGGGTCGACGTCACCGCCGACTGGGCCCCGGACGAGCCCCCGCTGACCTTCAACCACCGCACCCTGCGCCGTGAGGCCCGCGACTTCCTGCACGACCTGACCGCCGACCTCACGGACATGCACGAGGGCCTAGCCGACAACCCCGCCGTCTGGGACCTGCTCGCCCGCTTCCCCCGGGTGTGACGCCGCCGGCTACCCCTCCCGCTCCTCCTCCCCCTCCACCCGGACCCCGAGGTGCGCCGCGAACGCCGGGGCCAGACCGAGGAGTTGGACCGGGCTGACCACGGCCCCGGACAGCCCCTCGATCCCCCGCGCGATGTCCAGCTCGGCCACCTCGCGCAGATCCACGTCCGTCATCCGCGCCCCCGTGAAGTCCACGCGGCGCAGCACGCAGTCCCGGAAGACGACCCGCTCCAGCCGGGCCCCGCCGAAATCCGCCTCGGAGAGCACACATCCCTCGAAGAGGACGTCCCTCAGCTCCGCCTGGCGCAGGTTCACGTAATCGATCTTGCCGCCGCGTATCACCACCCGCTCCAGGACCGCGCCGTGCAACTGCGTACCACCGAGGCGGGCGTCGCGCACCTCCACGTCGCGCAGCGACGCCCCGGCGAGATCCGTGCCGACGCCGCGCACCGCGTCCAGCACGCAGTCCGTGAACCGCGCCCGGCGGAGGCGCGTCTCGTCCAGCGCACAGCGGACCAGCGCACAGTCCATGAACCGGGCACCCCGCCCGTCCTCCCCACCGAGCCCCGCCTCCGCGAACTCGACGCCTTCGTAATCCCCCTCGGGCTCCAGCCCCGCCCCCTCGTAGGGCTGCAGCGCAGGCAGCCGCACGTCGGGAAGCCGGGGGCCGGTCTTCTTCGCGCTCATGCCTCCCACGGTGACACGGGGCACTGACAACGCCCCGGCCGAGCGCGGAGGGGAGGACGCGGAGGGAAGCGAGGAGGAAAAATACGTCAATCCGACAAGCGAGGCACCATGATCCGGTCCTAATCTGGGAGACCGTACGTTTTCGGCCACCCAGGGGGTCGCATGCGCGACACGGACCAGCCCTTCATACCCGAGCCCCCGTCCACCCCCGGCCGCTGGTGGGTCCTGGTGATCATCGCCATGGCCCAGCTGATGGTCGTCCTCGACGCCACCATCGTCAACATCGCCCTCCCCTCCGCACAGCGCGCCCTCGGCATCTCCGACGGCAGCCGGCAATGGGTGATCACCGCCTACACCCTCGCCTTCGGCGGGCTGCTCCTCCTCGGCGGGCGCGTCGCCGACCTCGTCGGGCGCAAGCGCACGTTCATGACCGGACTCGTCGGCTTCGCCGGCGCCTCCGCGCTCGGCGGGGCCGCGCACGTCCCCGGCATGCTCTTCACCGCGCGCGCCCTCCAGGGCTCCTTCGCGGCGCTCCTCGCGCCGTCCGCGCTGTCCCTGCTGACGACCACGTTCACCGACCTCAGGGAACGCGGCAAGGCCTTCGGCATCTACGGTGCCATCGCCGCCGGCGGCGGTGCCATCGGGCTGGTCACCGGCGGCCTGCTCACCGAGTACCTCGACTGGCGCTGGTGCCTCTACGTCAACGTCCCCATCGCCCTCGTCGCCTTCGCCGGAGCCGCCTGGCTGCTGCACGACCACCGGCCCTCCCGGGACGGCCGGCCGTCCCTCGACATCCCCGGCGTCCTGCTCGGCTGCGGCGGCCTCGTCACCCTCGTCTACGCCTGCAGCGAAGCCGAACCCCACGGCTGGAGCAGCCCGTTCGTCCTCGGACTGCTGGGCGGCGGCGCACTGCTCCTGACGGCGTTCGCCTGGTGGCAGACCCGCGCGCCCAGCCCCCTGCTGCCACTGCGCATCGTCCGCAACCTGAACCGGATCGGCGCGCTCATCACCATGGCGCTCACCGTCATCGGCATGTTCGGCATGTTCCTGTTCATGACCTACTACCTGCAGGTCGTCCTCGGCTACTCCCCGGTCCGCACCGGCCTGGGCTTCCTGCCGCTGACCGGTGCCCTCGTCGTGTCCTCCACCCAGCTCTCGGCCCGGCTGCTGCACCACCTGCCGCCCCGCACGCTGATGGTCCCCGGCACCCTGCTCGTCGCCGCCGGGCTCTTCCTGCTCACCTTCCTGCCGGTCGAGCCCGCGTACGCCTCCCACGTCCTGCCCGCCGAGATCCTCGTCGGCCTCGGCATGGGCCTGGTCTACATGCCCGTCATCGCCACCGCCACCGCCGGCGTGCCGCCACGCGACTCGGGCATCACCTCGGCCACCGTCAACACCTCGCAGCAGGTGGGCGGTTCGATCGGCACCGCACTCCTCAACACCATCGCCACGTCCGCCAGCGCCACGTACAACGGCTCCCTGAAGCAGGGCATCGTGCACGGCTTCGACGTCGCCATCGGCTGGGGCTCCGGCATCATGCTGCTGGCCGCCCTCATCTCGGGGCTGCTGGTCACGGCACCGGCCCCGAAGCACCAGGTCGCGGCGCGCAGCACGACGAAATCCAGTGGCATGTGCGACTGCCCGCCACCATCCTGACGCCGTCAGATCCGGATCGGAATGGGCCACGCACTCGGACATCATGCGCCGGGTGCTGTAAGGGGTTTGGGGCCCCGGTCCCGCCCCTTCGCCGTTCCTGGGGCTGCGCCCCAGACCCCCTTTCGCGGCTACCGCCGCTCGTCCTCAAACGCCGGACGGGCTGAAATCAGCCCGCCCGGCGTTTGAACCTGCAGTCGATTTGCGGCTCCGCCGCGCGGCGCGCGCAGCGCGGTCCAGGCCCGGGGCACAGCCCCCGAAACGGGGGGCTTGGGGGCATGCCCCCAAGAAACGGCGAAAGGGCGGGACCGGGCCACAAGCCACCCTCACCCCACCACCCGCAACCCCCGCCCCGTGTTGTTCAGCCTCCGCGCCCCGGACTCGGTGCACACCACGATGTCCTCGATCCGCACCCCGAACCGCCCCGGCAGATAGACCCCGGGTTCGATCGAGAAGGCCATCCCCGCAGCCAGCGGCAAGTGCTCCCCCTCCACCAGGTACGGCGGCTCATGCGTCGTGACGCCGATGCCGTGCCCCGTCCGGTGGATGAAGTATTCGCCGTAGCCCGCCCGGCGGATCACCTGGCGGGCCACGCGGTCGACGTCCTGGCAGGCCACGCCGGGGCGCACCGCCTCGAAGGCCGCCTGCTGGGCCTCCCGGACCAGGTCGTGGACCTTGCGTTCCTCCGAGGTCGGCTCGCCCACGTGCACCGTGCGGGTGGTGTCGGAGCCGTATCCGTCCAGCAGGCCGCCGAAGTCCAGGACGACCATGTCGCCGTTCTGGATCATCCGGTCACCCGCCTCGTGGTGCGGGTTGGCACCGTTCGGGCCGGAGCCCACGATCGTGAAGTCGACCTGGCTGTGGCCGTGTTCGCGGAGCAGCCGGTCGAGGTCGGCGGCCACCTCGCGTTCGCGCCGCCCGGCGAACGGCAGCTCCGCGATCCGTTCGAACGTGGCGTCCGCGGCGGCGCCCGCCGCGGCGAGCCGCTCGATCTCGAAGGCGTCCTTGACCGCCCGCAGCATGGGCAGCGCCTCGGTGAGCGCCGCATAGTGCGTCCCGGGGCAGGCCCGCTGGAAGGCCAGCAGGTGCAGCGCCCAGGTGTTGTCGGAGACCCCGTAACGGCCCTGCGGCTCCAGCAGCTTGGCGGCGGCCGCGTGCGGGTCCTCGCCGTCCGTCCAGCCGCTGATGTCCAACGCTCCGGCACCCGGAGCGTGTTCGGCGTCCGGACGCTCCAATTCCGGTACGAACAGGCGGGGCTTGTGCCCGGGGAGGAGCAGCAGGGCCGTCAGCCGCTCCGTGTCCGCCGGGACCCGGTAGCCGCTGAGCCAGACCAGGTCGGGACCCGGGGCGACGAGCAGGCCCGCCAGCCCTTCCTGGGCGGCGGCCACGACCGCCCGTTCCATGCGTGCGCGGTACACCTCGACATCCGTCATGGGGGCAGCGTAATCCGCCCGCAGGCGGTCGGCAGGGCGGTCTCTACCCCACGGGTGAGCCGCCCTCCTCCCCCCGGAGGAGAGGGCGCCCCACCTCAGGACCGATTTCCCCGCGCCTCACCCTGATTCACCCGGAATCCGTTGTTTCCGGGGAACCCGGCTCCCTAGCGTGAACACGCCCAGGCCGCACGTCCGTGCGACGTTCGCACGACTCCCCCGGCCGCGTGCACCACACCCGTGAAGGAGCACCATGTTCCAACGAGTCGGGCGGTTCGCCGTCCACCGACCGTGGCTCACGATCCTGGGCTGGGTCGTCGCAGCCGTGGCCCTCGCCGTGCTGGCCCCGGGGCTCAAGTCCACGACGGACGAGGCGGAGTTCCTGCCGAAGCACTACGAGTCCGTACAGGTGGCGAACCTGCAGAAGAGCGCGTTCCCGCAGACCGAACAGCCCGCCTCCATCGCGGTGTTCCAGCGCTCCGACGGCGGCCGGCTCACCGCGGACGACCGGCGTGACGTGATCACGGTCGCGGGGGACCTCCAGGCGAAGCACCGCGCGGAGATAGCCAAGGTGGAGACGGGCCCGCAGGCCGTCTCCCCCAACGGCGAGATCGCCCTCGCGAACATCGTCGCGACCACCAAGGACACCTACGACAAGAAGCTCACCGACTCCGTCAAGCAGCTCCGCGAGGATGCCAAACCCCTGCTGGGCGGCACCCACTTGAAGATGGGCATCACCGGCCAGGTGGCCACCAACGTGGACTCCCAGGAGTCCTCGGGCAACACCGACGCCATGGTGATGAGCGCGACCCTGCTCCTGATCATCGTCCTGCTGCTGGTGATCTTCCGCAGCCCGCTGATCGCCCTGCTGCCGGTGATCATCATCGGCGTCGTCTTCATGGTCGCCATCGGCCTCATCGGCACCGCGGCCTCGCTCGGCGACCTGAAGGCCGACAGCTCGATCTCCCCGATCCTCATCGTCGTCCTCTTCGGCGTCGGCACCGACTACCTGCTCTTCCTGCTCTTCCGCTACCGCGAGCACCTGCGGGCCGGGCAGGAGCCCAAGGAGGCCCTCGTCGGCGCCGTGGCCCGGGTCGGCGAGACCATCGCCTCCGCGGCGGGCGCCGTCATCGTGGCCTTCCTCGCCCTGCTGCTGTCCACGATGGGCATGATGCGGGCGATGGGCCCCTCGCTGGCCATCGCCGTCGCCGTGACCCTGGTCGCCGCCCTCACGTTCGTCCCCGCGGTCTTCTCGCTCCTGGGCTCCAAGGCCTTCTGGCCGTCCAAGGCGTGGCGCAAGCAGCCGCGGAACCGCTTCGCGAACGGCGTCGGCGGCCTCGTCTCCCGCCGGCCCGGCCTCGTCGCCCTGGTCTCCGCCGGGGTGCTGGCCGCCCTCGCCGTGGGGGCGCTGTCCTTCCGGCCCGAGTTCGACACCTCCAGCCAGATGTCCCAGAAGCTGGAGTCCGTCCAGGCCATGAAGGACCTGCAGCGCGGCTTCTCGGCCGGCCAGTCCGACCCCGCGATGGTCTACCTGAAGTCCGCCGACGGCTCCCGCCTCGGCAAGACGGCCATGGAGTCCTTCCGCACCCGCCTCGCCGGCATCGACGGCGTCGGCCAGGCCGCCCCGGGCGTCCCGAACCCGGACGGCACGGTCGCCCAGTACAGCGTCGTCCTGAAGTACGCGCCCACCAGCGACAAGGCCATCGAGCTCGCCGGCGGCACCCTGCGCGACCAGGCCCACGCGGCCGCGCCCGCGGGCACCACGGCCCTCGTCGGCGGCACCTCGGCCGTCCTCGCGGACGTCAAGAACGCCGTGGACCACGACTACACGGTCGTCTTCCCGGTGGCAGGCATCGCGATCATGGTCATCCTGGGGCTGCTGCTGCGCAGCCTGGTGGCCCCCTGGTACCTGATGGCCGCCGTCGCCCTCGGCTTCGGCGCCACGCTCGGTTCGACGGTCTGGCTCTTCCAGGGCCTCCAGGGCAAGCACGGCCTGCTGTTCATGCTGCCGGTGATCATGTACCTCTTCGTGGTCGCCATCGGCACCGACTACAACATCCTCATGGTCGCCCGCCTCCGCGAGGAGGCCCGCCGCGGCACGGCCCCGCGCGAGGCCATCCGCACCGCGGTCACCCGCTCGGCACCCACCGTCGCCTCGGCGGCGATCATCCTCGCCGGCACCTTCGGCGTCCTGATGCTCGCCGACAACTCGATGCTCCAGCAGATGGGCTTCGCCGTGGCGTTCGGCATCCTGCTGACCGCCTTCATCATGGCGATGCTGCTGGTCCCGACGGTCACCTCGCTGCTCGGTCACAAGGCCTGGTGGCCGGGCCACCAGGACGAGCCCGTCGCGCCCGCTCCGGCCGACCGCACGGGCGAACTGGAGGAAGTACGCCCGTAGACGCGCCGTGGACGCACAGAGCCGCAGGTCCCCGAGGGGCCTGCGGCTCTGTCGCGTGTTGATGCAAGCCGCCTGTCGGATTCGAACCGACGACCTTCGCTTTACAAGAGCGGTGCTCTACCAGCTGAGCTAAGGCGGCATGTGGGAGGCAGTCTACCCACAACGATTTGGTGCACCGCGACCTGCTGACAACCGGCCAACGCCCCGGTAGCGTCCTCGACAGCCGGTCCGATTGGACTGGACCACTCCCTCTACTCGGATCGTCCGGCACGTTCCTGCCGGTGAAGGGACTGCATCACCATGGCCACGGTCACGTACGACAAGGCGACCCGCATCTATCCGGGCTCCGACAAACCCGCCGTCGATCAGCTGGACATCACCATCGAGGATGGCGAATTCCTGGTGCTCGTCGGACCCTCCGGCTGCGGCAAGTCCACCTCGCTGCGGATGCTCGCGGGGCTGGAGGACGTCAACGGCGGCTCGATCCGGATCGGCGACCGGGACGTCACCCATCTCCCGCCCAAGGACCGGGACATCGCCATGGTGTTCCAGAACTACGCGCTCTACCCGCACATGACGGTCGCCGACAACATGGGCTTCGCCCTGAAGATCGCGGGCGTGCCGAAGGCCGAGATCCGGCAGAAGGTCGAGGACGCGGCCCGGATCCTGGACCTCACCGAGTACCTGGGGCGCAAGCCCAAGGCGCTCTCCGGCGGACAGCGCCAGCGCGTCGCGATGGGGCGCGCGATCGTGCGCGAGCCCCAGGTGTTCCTCATGGACGAGCCGCTGTCGAACCTCGACGCCAAGCTGCGCGTGCAGACCCGCACCCAGATCGCCGGGCTGCAGCGGCGGCTGGGCATCACGACCGTCTACGTCACGCACGACCAGGTCGAGGCCATGACCATGGGCGACCGGGTCGCCGTGCTCAAGGACGGCCTGCTGCAGCAGGTGGACTCGCCGCGCAACATGTACGACCGCCCGGCGAACCTCTTCGTCGCCGGGTTCATCGGCTCCCCCGCCATGAACCTGGTCGAGGTGCCGATCACCGACGGCGGCGTGAAGTTCGGCAACAGCGTCGTGCCCGTCCCGCGCGAGGCCCTGACGGCCGCGGCCGACCGGGGCGACCGCACGGTGACGGTCGGCGTGCGGCCCGAGCACTTCGACGTGGTCGAGCAGAACGGCGAGGCGGCCCGCTCCCTGGGCAAGGAGTCCGCGGACGTGCCGGCCGGCCTCGCGGTCACGGTGAACGTGGTCGAGGAACTCGGCGCCGACGGCTACGTGTACGGCACCGCCGAGGTCGGCAGCGAGCCGAAGGACCTCGTGGTGCGCGTGAACGGGCGCCGCGTGCCGGAGAAGGGCTCCGTGCTGCACGTGGTGCCGCGGCCGGGCGAGGTGCACGTGTTCTCGACGTCCTCGGGCGAGCGCATCGGCGACTGAGCGTGAGCGGTGCGGACGTCCGCGACGACGACCGTCCGCACCGCCCGCCGTGTCGAGACATGCCCTGACACACCTCGCTTTTCGACCCCCGTACGTCAACACGGTGAACAAACGGCAGCCCGTGATGTCGCTCGACCGGGTGACTAAATGTCGCCGCATCATTACCCCTCGCTACCATCTGCGGCATGAACCAGGCCGCCCGCCGCATCGGCAGAACTCTCGCTCTCGTCCTTCCCGTCGTTCTGGTGCTCTCCGGGACCCTCGCGGTCACCCGTGTCCCGTGGGCGGCCCCTAACGCCGAGTCGCAGGTGCTCACTGCTTCATCGGGCACCGCCTCCACCCAGGCCAAGGCACGCGCGCCGCACGAGGTGCTGCGTGACCGGCTGCTGACCGAACTGCAGCAGAAGAACCCCGGGGCCGCACTCACCGAACTCCAGCGGGAGACGGAGAGCCGTCCCTCGCTCGCCCAGTACTGCGGGCAGATCGCCCGCGCCCTCGGCCGCGCCGCCGTCGCCAAGTACGGCGCGAGGAAGGCCCAGAGCTTCTCGCGCCCCGTCTGCGACACCTCCTTCGCCTCCGGCGTCGTCGCCCAGGGCCACTGAGCCGCGGCCGAACGCACCACCCCCGGACCGGAACGCACCGGTCCGGGGCTCAGCGCATATCGTGCGGGGCATGACCGGCACCCACGCCTCCCCGTATCCCACGCAAGCCGTGATCCTGGCCGGCGGCCAGGGGTCACGGCTTCGCCCGTACACCGACGACCGCCCCAAGCCGATGGTGGAGATCCCCGGCACGGGCGTCCCGATCATCGGTCACCAACTGGCCTGGCTCGCCTCGGAAGGCGTCACCGACGCCGTCGTCTCGTGCGGCCATCTGGCCGAAGTCCTGCAGGACTGGCTCGTGTCGGCCGAACTCCCGCTGCGCGTCACGACGGTGGTGGAGAAGGAGCCCCTCGGCCGCGGCGGCGGGCTGAAGTACGCGGCCGCCTCGCTGCCCCACCCCGACCAGGCCTGGTACGCCACCAACGGGGACATCTGGACCCGCTTCTCGCTGCGCGAGATGGCCGCCTTCCACCAAGAGCGCGACGCCACGGCCACGTTGTCGCTGGCGCGGCCGCGGATCCCCTGGGGGGCCGTGGAGACCGACGAGTTCGGACACGTCCTGGACTTCATCGAGGCGCCCCCGTCGCCTTATCTGATCAATGCTGGCGTCTACGTCTTCTCGGCCGGCTTCCGCAACCTGCTGCCGGACCGCGGCGACCACGAGCGGACGACGTTCCCGCGCCTGGCCCGCGAACGCCGCCTGGCCGGCTTCCCGTTGCCGCACGGCGCGTACTGGCGGGCCATCGACACGGCGAAGGATCTGACGGAGGCCGCGCGGGAGTTGCGCGCCTCGTAGGAGCGCCCCGTAAGGGGCGCGGGGCCGGGTCATTGTGCGGCTCCGCCGCGTGGGCGCGACCGGCCATCGACGGCCCGCAGCCGACGTACCACCCCCAAGGGGCCCGGGGCGAAGCCCCGGAACGGTACGTCGGCTGCGGGCGCATCGTGGCTGATCGCGCAGTTCCCCGCGCCCCTTACGGGGCGCTGCCCTAGCCCAGGAGCCCCCCGAGCGCGCCCCCGCCGTGGCCGCCGGACCCACTGCCCGACGAACTGCCGGACGACTCGCCGGTGCTGCCGGCGGAGCCCCCCGCGGAGGAACTGCTGCGCGGCGCCGCCGGAGCGGGCTGCTGGTGCGGCGTCTGGGGCGCCGTGTGGACGCCGCCGTGGCCGCCGGGGGCCCCGGCGCCGCCCGGGGTGCCCGCGGGGCTGTGCGACGTGCCCGGAGCGCTCGGCGTCGCCGACGGCCCGGACTGCTTGTGCCCGGTGGGGCTGGGCTTGACGGCACCCGGCGTGGTGGCACCGTGCGCGCCGGGGGTGGTGGACGAGGAACCCGGCCGCTGCGGCAGGTGCGTACCGGGAAGACTGTTGCTGGGCGGGGCCGCCGGGACGCCGGGGGTCTGGACGGACCGGGAGGAGCGCACGGCTCCGCCGAGCATCGAACCGGTCAGCAGCGACAGGCCGATGAGAACGGTGGCCATGACCGTGCCGCGCCGCAGGACGCGCCGCCGCAGGGCCCAGAGCTCGGCGCGCGGGCCGAGCCGCCGCCAGGCCTCCCCGGCGAGCTTGCCGTCGACGGAGTAGAACGGCGCCCCGGCGATGACCAGCGGGCTCCACGCGGCCAGGCAGATGATGTCCGGCGCCTGGTAGACGGGGGCGGTGCGCCAGCTGACGGTGACGAGCAGGACGGCCGACAGCAGCATCCCGATGCCCGCGGCGAGCCGCTGCCAGAGGCCGAAGATGGTAAGGATGCCGACGATGATCTGCACGAAGGCGACGGTCAGCCCGGAGCCCACGGGGTGGCTCAGGGCGAGCGCGCGCAGCGGCGCGGCGACGGCCCAGGGGTGCAGGGACGTGAGCCACGCGACCATCGAGCCGCGCTTGCCGCCGTCGAAGTAGACGGGGTCGCACAGCTTGCCCATGCCGGCGTAGACGGAGATCAGGCCGAGGAAGATGCGCAGGGGCAGCAGGACGACACCGAGGTTCATCCGGCGGTCCGGATAGTAGGCGTGCCGGGCGGCGTCGCCGGTGCGCTGCCTGCGCGGGGTGTCCTCGTCGTCCTCGGTCTCGTAGTCCGAACCGGGTTCGCCGAACTGGGAGTATCCGTACGGGTCTTCGTCGCGCGCATCGCCGTTCGGGCGGACGCGGGGCAGGAGTCGGGTGGCGTCGGCGCCGGCCGGGCCGGTGGGCTCGGCGGGACCGCGGGGCCCGATGACGGTGGTCGGGGGGTCGTCGAGGGCGATGCGCGGCAGCACCTGGGTGGCGGCGTCCCCGCCTCCGGCCGTCCGGGCGGGGCCGGTGAGCCCGGACTCCCGTACGGCGTCGAGGAGTTGGGTGGATGCCGAATCGCCGGGCCCGGTCCGCCCGCTCCACACCACGGGGGCGCGGCGCCGGGCCGCGCTCTTGAGGGTGGGCAGCCCGTCCGTCCGGGCTGCGCCCGCGAACTGCCGGGCGGCGCGCGGGGGGCGCGCGAGCTGCACGCGGAAACTCAGGTGGTTGACGGAGACCTGCGCCGGGTCCGACGGGACCTTCACCGTACTCAGCGCGGGCTGGTCGTCGTACCCCGAAGAGCTTCCCCCCGTAGGCGTGCGGGGTGTTCTGGTGTCCACACTCATCTAACCGAGTGACTTGAGATTAGGACACTGCCTTGACCGCCCCGATGTGTCCGAGACCCGTCAAGATCATCAACTCCCGCGCCCCTTCCGGCGGATCAGCGCTCGCGCGGCTGACCCGCCGGGGCACGCTCAGGCGCGCCGGCGCGCGGCCTCGTACAGCACGACACCTGCGGCGACACCGGCGTTGAGCGACTCGGCGCCGCCCGGCATCGGGATCCGCACGCGGAAGTCGCAGGTCTCGCCGACCAGCCGGGAGAGGCCCTTGCCCTCGCTGCCGACGACGATCACGACGGGGCCCTCGAGCGCGTCGAGCTCGTGCAGCTCGGTGTCGCCGTCCGCCGCGAGGCCGACGACCATGAGGCCTTCCTTCTGGTAGGCCTCCAGGGCGCGCGTCATGTTGGTGGCGCGGGCCACCGGCGTGCGGGCGGCGGTGCCGGCGGAGGTCTTCCAGGCGCTGGCGGTCATGCCGGCCGCGCGGCGCTCGGGGACGACGACGCCGTGGCCGCCGAAGGCGGAGACGGAGCGGACGACGGCGCCGAGGTTGCGCGGGTCGGTGATGCCGTCGAGCGCGACGATCAGCGGGTCCTCGCCGTTGTCGTAGGCCCCGGCGGTGAGGTCCTCGGGGTGCGCGTAGTCGTACGGCGGCACCGACAGGACCAGGCCCTGGTGGTTGAGGCCGTTGGTCATCCGGTCGAGCTCCGGACGCGGGGCCTCCATGAGGTTGAGGCCCTTCTCCGTGGCGAGCTGGATCGCCTCGCGCACACGCTCGTCGTTGTCCACGAACTGCTGGACGTACAGCGTGGTCGCGGGCACGCCCTCGCGCAGCGCCTCGACCACGGAGTTGCGGCCGACGACGAGCTCGTTGGTGCCCTTGGGGCCGCCGCGGCGCGGGGCCGGGCGGCGGGCCGCCTGCTTGGCCTGGGCGTTGGACACGCGGTTCTTCTTATGCCCCTTGCGCATGCTCGCGGGCGGCGTGGGGCCCTTGCCCTCCAGGCCTCGGCGCCGCTGGCCGCCGCTGCCGACCTGCGCGCCCTTCTTGTTGGACGTGCGGCGGTTCCTGCGCTGGCTGTTGCCGGCCATGGGTCACCTGTTTCTTACTACTGCGATTGCTAACTGCGATTACTGCTGTGAACGTGCTTACGAAAAGTGTCGCTCAGCCGAGCGTCCAGCGCGGACCCGCCGGGGTGTCCTCGATGACGAGGCCGGACTGCTGCAGCTGGTCGCGGATGGCGTCGGCGCTCCCCCAGTCCTTGCGGCCGCGGGCCGCCTCGCGCTGCTCCAGCACCAGCCTGACCAGCGAGTCCACCACACCGTGCAGGTCCTCGCCACGGCCGTCGCCGGCGGCGGCCCACTGCTCGTCCAGCGGGTCCAGGCCCAGCACCCCGAGCATCGCGCGGACCTCGGCCAGGCGGGCGACCGCGGTCTCCTTGTCGTCGGCGCTCAGGGCCGAATTGCCCTGCCGCACCGCGGTGTGGACGATCGCGAGCGCCTGCGGGACGCCCAGGTCGTCGTCCATCGCCTCGGCGAAGGCCGGCGGCACCTCGGCGGCGGGCTCGACGGTCTTCCCGGCCTTCTCGCAGACCCGCTGCATGAAGCCCTCGATGCGGGCGAACGCCGCCTCGGCCTCGCGCAGCGCGTCCTCGCTGTACTCGATCATCGAGCGGTAGTGCGGGGTGCCCAGGTAGTAGCGCAGCACGATCGGGCGCCAGCGCTTGACCATCTCGGAGACGAGCACCGAGTTGCCCAGCGACTTGGACATCTTCTCGCCGCTCATGGTCACCCAGGCGTTGTGCACCCAGTACCGGGCGAAGGTGTCGCCGAAGGCCTTGGCCTGGGCGATCTCGTTCTCGTGGTGCGGGAAGATCAGGTCGATGCCGCCGCCGTGGATGTCGAAGGCCTCGCCCAAGTACTTGTGCGCCATCGCCGAGCACTCCAGGTGCCAGCCCGGACGGCCACGGCCCCAGGGGGTCTCCCAGCTGGGCTCGCCCTCCTTGGCCGCCTTCCACATCGCGAAGTCGCGCGGGTCGCGCTTGCCGGTCTCGCCCTCGCCGGACGGCTGCAGCAGGTTGTCCAGCTCCTGGTTGGACAGCTCCAGGTAGCCAGGGAAGGAGCGCACGTCGAAGTACACGTTGCCGTCGACGGCGTAGGCGTGACCGCGCTCGATCAGCCCGCGCATCATCTCGATCATCTCGGGCACGTGCCCGGTCGCCCGCGGCTCGACGGTCGGGCGCAGGCAGCCCAGCGCGTCGTACGCGGCGTTGAACGCGCACTCGTTCTCGTAGCCGATCGACCACCACGGGCGGCCCTGGTCGGCGGCCTTCGCGATGATCTTGTCGTCGATGTCCGTCACATTGCGCACGAACGTCACGTCGTAGCCGCGGTAGGCGAACCAGCGGCGCATGATGTCGAAGTTCAGGCCGGAACGGATGTGCCCGATATGCGGCGCAGCCTGCACGGTGGCACCACAGAGGTAGATCGAGACACAGCCCGCTGCGATCGGGGCGAAGTCACGGATCTGCCGGGCGCTGGTGTCGTACAGGCGAATAGTCACGGAACCAGGGTAGTGGGCCCTGGGCAGTGCCTCGCTCCCCCGGGAGGAAGCGGGATGCAATCCGGCAACTCGACCGCCGGTCTTTGACCTCAATTTACGATCTGCACATCATAAGGAGCCGCACGGCAGCTTCCGGGGACTCAGGAGGGACGTTGCACTCCACCGTGCACTCCACCGTCATCAGCCAGCAGGAACGCTCGCCCGTTCCCGTCCCGCCCCCGGCCCGCAGAAGACCGCAGGGGCGGCTGGCCGCGCTGGACGGTCTGCGGCTGCTGGCCGCCCTGATGGTCGTCGCCTATCACTACGTCGCCTTCAACAGCGGAGCCTGGCCGGCCCCCTCGGAGAAACTCTTCCCCGCCGCGTACCTGCCCGCCTCCTACGGCTGGCTGGGCGTTCAGCTGTTCTTCCTCATCAGCGGCTTCGTCATCTGCATGAGCGCCTGGGGAAAGAGCGTCGGGGATTTCGCCGTATCGCGCGTGACACGGCTGTATCCCGCGTACTGGTTCGCCGTTCTCGCCGTCTCGCTCGTCGTCTCCCTCTTCCCGGTCGTCAACGACGCGCCCCGGCTGAGCAACATCGCCGTCAACCTCACGATGCTCCAGGACCCCTTCGGGGTGGCTCCGGTCGACGGCGTCTACTGGACCCTGTGGGTGGAGGTCCGCTTCTACCTGCTCTTCGCACTCGTCGTCGCCTGGCGCGGGCTGACCTACCGGCGGGCCCTGGCCTTCTGCCTGCTGTGGGGCATCGCCGCGGCCGTCGCCGCCACGGCCGGCAGCCCGCTGCTCACCACCCTGCTGCTGCCCGGCGACGCCTGGTACTTCATCGCCGGCATCGCCTTCTACCTGATGCACCGGTTCCGCCCCAACCTGCTGCTCTGGCTGATCGTCGGCGGCTGCTTCCTGGCCGGCCAGCACTTCCTGCTGGAGGCGCACCGCAACGCCGAGCACTACATGGGCCACCGCGTCCCGCAGTGGCCCAGCGTGCTGCTCGTCGCGCTCTTCTTCGCCGCCCTCGCCGCCGTGGCCCTCGGCCTGACCCGGCGGATCACCTGGGGCTGGCTGTCCACGGCGGGCGTGCTGACCTATCCGCTGTACCTGCTGCACGAGCGGATGGGCTGGATCGTCATCAAGTACGCCGACGGACTGCTGCCCCGGCCGCTGCTGCTCGTGACGCTGGTCACGGTCATGCTGGCGGCCGCCTGGCTGGTCCACCGCCTGGTGGAACGGCCCCTGGCCCGCCTCGTACGGCAGGGGCTGAAGCGCGCTGTGGCGGAGATCCGGGCCGGGCACGCGCAGGCGTGAACCGGCCCCCGGGCCCCGGGTCTGTCGCGGCGCGCGGGACGGCGGGTGTGTCAGCATGCTCGGGACGGGCCCGCCGCGGCGGGCCGACACCTCTACCGGAGAGGACGACATGCGTTTCGCCAACCGCGGCGAAATCGATGGCGGCCGACCGGCCGCCCCCGGGAAGACACCCAGGCTCTACGCCCTGGACGGACTGCGCCTCCTCGCCGCCCTCATGGTCGTGCTGTACCACTACACGTACCTGACCGGCGGCTGGGGCACCCGGGACACCAGACGGATGTTCTCCGCCATCGAACCGATAACCCGCTACGGCTGGCTGGGCGTGGAAGTCTTCTTCCTCATCAGCGGCTTCGTCATCTGCATGAGCGCCTGGGGACGCTCCCTGGGCGACTTCGTCGTCTCCCGCGCCTCCCGCATCTACCCCGCCTACTGGGTCGCGGTGGCCCTCACCGGGACCGTGGTCATGACCTGGCCGCAGGTGCGCTCCCTGGCCGGCTGGGAGACGGTCGTCACGAACTTCAGCATGCTCCAGCACGGACTGGGCGTCTGGGACGTGGACGGCGTCTACTGGACGCTCTTCGTCGAGCTGAAGTTCTACGTGCTCTTCGCACTCGTCGTCGCCAGAGGCGTCACCTACCGCAGATGCGTGCTGTTCTGCGGCGTGTGGACGGTGGCCGCCGCCACGGCCCCCGCGGTGAACAACAAGCTGCTCGATCTGTGGGCGATGCCGCTGTACGCGCCCTACTTCATCGCGGGCATCGCGTTCTATCTGATGCACCGGTTCAAGCCGACCGCCCTGCTGTGGGGCATCGTCGTCGTCTCGTACCTGCTCGCCAACCACCACGTTGCCAAGCGGGTGCACGACAACGCGAACCATGTGATGCCGCTGTTCCCCGCCCAGCTGGGCGTGCTGGCGGCGTTCGTCGTCATGTCCCTGGTGGCGCTGCGCAAGTTCGACCGCGTGCAGTGGCCCTGGCTGGCCACCGCGGGTGCGCTCACCTTCCCCCTGTACCTGCTGCACCAGTACATCGGGATGACGGTCATCTACGGGCTGCGCGAGAAGGTGTCGCCGCCGCTGCTGGTGGCCGGGCTCATCGCGGTGATGCTGGGCGCCGCCTGGCTGATGCACCGCTACGTCGAGCGCCCGCTCGGCAAGTGGCTGCGCAAGGCGCTGCTGAAGGGCATGGAGGAGGTCCGGCGCAACACGCCGGAGCGGGGTCCGCGCCCCGCCCCGCAGGAACCTGCGCAGGAGCCGGTGACCGCGCCCCGGCAGGCCTACGGCTACGCGGAGGTGCCGCGCGCCGCGGCGGACCGCTGACTCGCAGGGCCCGCCCTCTCCGGGGCGGGCCCTGCGGCTCACAGCGAGCCGACCACCTTGCGCGGGCTGATCCGCACGACGACCCGCTGGGCGTCGTCCTTGGCGGCCGGGTTGAAGTCCGCGTAGTCCTTGCCGGTGTACTTCCGCGACAGCTCGTCGATCAGCTCCTGGCCGCCCTCGGTGGTGAGCGTGGCCGAGCCGCGGACCTCGGCGTAGGTGTAGGGCGCGTTCGGCGGGTTGATCATGACGGTGACACGGGGGTCGCGGCGGAGGTTCTTCTCCTTGCGGCGGCCGACGGTCGTGGAGACGAGCAGGTCGTCGCCGTCGCGTCTGAGCCAGGTCACGGAGAGCTGAGGGCTGCCGTCGGGCTGGACGGTGGCGACGGTGGCGAAGACGGGGTTGTCGTCGACGTACTTCTTGAGGTCGTCGGAGAGCACGGGGACTCCTTCCGGAGGGGCGGGGCGAGTGATCGTTTCTTCCCCTGCCCCGCCCGTTCCCGAAACCGGGCCCGGTTCAGCCCGCCGGTACGACCAGTGCCGTCGCCACCGCAGCCAGGCCCTCGGCGCGGCCCGTCAGGCCGAGGCCGTCCGTCGTCGTGCCGGACACCGAGACGGGTGCCCCGACGGCGGCCGACAGCGCCTTCTGCGCCTCGTCCCGCCGCTTGCCGATCTTCGGGCGCACCCCGATCACCTGGATGGCGACGTTCCCGATGTCGAACCCGGCCTCGCGCACGATCCGCGCCGCCTCGGTCAGCAGGGCCACGCCGGAGGCGCCCGACCACTCCGGCCGGTCCGTGCCGAAGTGCGCGCCGAGGTCGCCGACCCCGGCGGCGGAGAACAGCGCGTCGCACGCGGCGTGCGCGGCGACGTCGGCGTCGGAGTGGCCGGCGAGGCCCGTCTCGCCCTCCCACAGCAGGCCCGCGCACCACAGCTCGCGGCCCTCCTCGAAGGCGTGCACATCGGTGCCGATGCCCACCAGGGGCATGACGACCCGGGGGGACTCAGAAGCCATCGTTGGCCCTCCTGCGGGCGAGTACGGCCTCGGCCAGGACGAGGTCCAGCGGGCGGGTCACCTTGAAGGCCTCCTCGTGGCCGGGGACGACCACGACCTCGACGCCCAGCTGCTCGACCATGCCGGCGTCGTCCGTGGCGCCCTCGCCGCCGAAGACGGCCTTGTCGTGGGCCTCCTGCAGCGTCGCGCGGTCGAAGCCCTGCGGGGTCTGGACGGCGCGCAGCAGCGCGCGGTCGGGCGTGGCCACGACGGGCTCGGGCCCGTCCGTGCGCGGCTCGACCTGCTTGACGGTGTCCGCGAGGGGCAGCGCGGGGACCACGGCGGGCGCGCCCTCGCGCACGGCCGCGGCGACGGCGTCGACGGTGTCGACGGGCACCAGCGGGCGGGCCGCGTCGTGGACCAGGACGGCGGTGACGTCGCCGGGGAGGGCCGCGAGGCCCAGCCGCACGGACTCCTGGCGGGTGGCACCGCCGGGGACGACCAGGACCTCGGTGCGCTCGCCGAGCGGGAACTCGTCCAGCAGGCTGCGCACCTCGGCCGCGCCCTCGGGCGGGGCGACGACCACGACGAGGGAGACCGCGCGGGAGGCCGCCATGGCCCGTACCGCGTGGACCAGCATCGGAGTGCCGTTGAGGGCGCGCAGGGCCTTGGGCGCGCCGGGGCCGAGCCGGATGCCCCGGCCGGCCGCCGGGATGACGGCGGCCGTGCGCGCGGGGGCCGCTGCGGTGGCTCGATCAGACATGGGGTTGGCGTTCAGGTTTGTATCCTCAGCCGAATTGGGTATGGCCTCACCGTGCCGGGCACGATGCCCCGACCAGCCCCTTCCGTGACACTGGTCGGGCAGGCTGCCCGGGCCCGGCACACCGAGTGCGGCCCAGCCGGATCCGGAGATGCCGCAGCGCCCGTCGGATGACATCCGTCATCGCGCGGGCACCGCGGCATTGCCTTGCGTCGGGTGGGTCGCCTAACCGTCTGGCGTCAAGCTGTGCGTCAGGCCGAACTGTGCGTCAGGACGCGAGAACCTCGTCGAGCAGGGCCTCGGCCTTGTCCTCGTTGGTGTTCTCCGCAAGAGCGAGCTCGCTGACCAGGATCTGCCGCGCCTTGGCGAGCATCCGCTTCTCACCTGCGGAGAGACCGCGCTCGCGCTCCCGGCGCCACAGGTCGCGCACGACCTCGGCGACCTTGATCACGTCGCCGGACGCGAGCTTCTCGAGATTCGCCTTGTAGCGACGGGACCAGTTCGTCGGCTCTTCCGCGTAGGGCGCGCGGAGCACCTCGAAGACCCGGTCGAGCCCGTCCTGGCCGACCACATCGCGTACGCCGACGAACTCGGCATTGTCCGCCGGCACCCGAACCGTCAGGTCACCCTGGGCGACCTTCAGCACCAAGTAGGTCTTGTCCACGCCTTTGATCTGGCGAGTTTCGATGGCCTCGATCAGCGCGGCCCCGTGATGGGGATAGACCACGGTGTCGCCAACCTTGAACGTCATGTGACAGGTACCCCTTCCGTGGCTATCCAGTCTAACACGGGAACTGCCCGTTCTGAATGGCGTTTCCGCAGGTCAGGGCATATCTCGGGGCTTGACAACAGCAACCGGGACGTGCTGCGGAGGGCTTCCGGAAGCGGGTATTCGCAGGTCGGAGCCGGTCTTCGGGCGCGGCGAAACACGCGCGCCACCTGCTCCGGGCAGGGCTCGCGGGCGGCCGAACGTCCCGTTTTGCCGGGGTCCGGTCGGCCGAGTTCCGGTACTCCGTTCGGGGCGCGCCCGGCCTTCCGCACGGCGATTCCGGAATTGATCAAGCCGTACTTGATCAATTCCGGAAGTTCTTCCCTGGCGCCTTCGCATTCTGCGCCGATAATCCGCGCGAGCGCCCCCGCGCACGCCATGAACGACTTCCCGGCCGCCGCGACGGCGATATTCGGACGCGGCCGGCCGGACGCCCGGCGGGCGACGTCCGGGAGGGGGTGTCCGGGCACCGGAGTGGACCATGGGGCGGGTCGGGTGCGGCGGCCCCATGGCGGCTCGGTAACCTAAGCGCGCTGACACACCCTTTATCTCGCCCACCTCGTCCAAGGAGATGCCGCCGCCGTGAGCAGCAGCCTTCGACGCGGCGCTCTCGCCGCTACCGCCCTCGTGCTCTCGATCGCCTCGCTCTCCGCCTGTGCGGCGGGCAACAGCGCGCAGACGTTGCAGGTCAAGCCGGACAACGCCGAGACCACGGTCGGCGACATCAAGCTGCAGAACGTCAACGTCATCACCCAGCCGGAGCAGCAGGCCGCCAACGGCCCCGCCGTGGTCACCGGCAAGATCTTCAACAACGGCCGCACGGATCAGCAGCTGCGCTCGATCAGCTTCCCGGGCAAGAACGTCACGGTGAAGCTCAGCCCCGCCAAGGGCACCGGCGCGCTGGTCGTGCCCGCGGGCGGCTCGCTGACCCTGGGCGGCAAGGACAACGCGTCCGCCGTGCTCCCGAAGGGCCCTGAGGGCTTCAAGGACGGCGACTCCCAGCAGCTGGCCTTCGACTTCAGCAACACGGGCGAAGTGAAGATCGGCGCCTTCGTGTACCCCGCGAAGAGCTTCTTCAAGGACTGGGGCCCGAGCAACCCCGCCCCGGCGCCCGGCGCCTCCCAGGCCACCGGCCAGCCCGCCCAGCAGCAGCCCGGCAAGCCGGGCCAGGCCGGCCAGCAGGCCGGTGCCAAGCCGAGCCCGGGCTCGAGCGAGTCGGCCCAGGCCGGCCAGCAGCACGCCGGGCACTGAGCCGGGGCCCGGAACAGGGACACCGAAAGGGGAGGGCCCGGAAGCATTCCGCTTCCGGGCCCTCCCCTTCGTCGTGCCCGCCCGCGGCCTACGGCTCGAACTTGTAGCCGAGGCCGCGCACCGTCACCAGGTAGCGCGGAGCGCCCGGATCCGGCTCGATCTTGGCGCGCAGGCGCTTGACGTGCACGTCCAGCGTCTTGGTGTCGCCGACGTAGTCCGCGCCCCAGACACGGTCGATGAGCTGCATGCGCGTCAGCACACGGCCCGCGTTGCGCAGCAGCATCTCCAGGAGGTCGAACTCCTTGAGGGGCAGGTCGACCTTGCCGCCGGCGACCGTGACGACGTGCCGGTCGACGTCCATCCGGACGGGGCCGGCCTCCAGGGCCGCCGGGGTCACCTCCTCGGGCTCGCCGCGGCGGCGCAGCACGGCGCGGATGCGGGCCACCAGCTCACGGGAGGAGAAGGGCTTGGTGACGTAGTCGTCGGCTCCTATCTCCAAGCCGACGACCTTGTCGATCTCGCTGTCCTTGGCCGTGACCATGATCACGGGCACATTGGAGCGGCTGCGCAGCTGCCGGCAGACCTCGGTGCCGGGCAGGCCCGGCAGCATGAGGTCGAGCAGGACCAGGTCGGCGCCGTTGCGTTCGAACTCGTCCAGCCCGTCGGGGCCGGTCGTCGCGATGGCGACCTCGAAGCCCTCCTTGCGGAGCATGTAGGACAACGCGTCGCTGAAGGATTCCTCGTCCTCTACAACGAGCACTCGGGTCACGGAAAGACCTCCGGTCGGGTCTCTGGGTAGTACGCAGTGGGGGAAAAGGGAACCTCGAGTGTCATGGGTGGACCCCCGGGGCGGGAAGGGATTCGGGGACGAAGGGGTCGGCGGGGTCGACGGGGTCGGCAGCCGGGTCGTCGAAGGCGGGGTCGTCCGGCAGGCGGCTGCGGACCCGCTCGGCCCGCACGCGGTCGCGGACGGAGCCGGCCTCCGGCAGGCGGAGGGTGAAGGTGGACCCCTGGCCCTCGGCGCTCCACACGGTGACCTCGCCGCCGTGCGAGGCGACCACGTGCTTGACGATCGACAGGCCCAGGCCCGTGCCGCCCGTGGCCCGGGAGCGGGCGGGGTCGACGCGGTAGAAGCGCTCGAAGACGCGCTCGCGGTCCTTCTCCGAGATGCCGATGCCCTGGTCGGTGACGGCGAGCTCGATGAGGTCGCCGCCGGGGGCGGCCACCCGGCGGGCGGCGATGCCCACCCGGGTGCGCGCGGGGCTGTAGTTGACGGCGTTCTCCACGAGGTTGCCCAGGGCCGCGGCGAGCTGGCCGCGGTTGCCCCAGACGTGCAGGTCGGCGGTGCCGCCCGCGGCCATGGTGATCTGCTTGGTGCCGGCCTGGTGGCGGCAGCGGTCGATGGCCTCGGCGACGAGCTCGTCCACCCGGACCGGCTCGGCGTCCTCCAGCGGGTCGTCGTTCTGCACCCGGGAGAGGTCGATGAGCTCCTGGACCAGGTTGGTCAGCCGCGTCGACTCGATCTGCATCCGGCCCGCGAAGCGGGTGACGGCCTCGGGGTCGTCGGCGGCGTCCATGACGGCCTCGGAGAGCAGGGAGAGCGCGCCGACCGGGGTCTTGAGCTCGTGGCTGACGTTGGCGACGAAGTCCCGGCGGACCGCCTCGATGCGGCGGGCCTCGGTGAGGTCCTCGACGAGCAGCAGCACCAGCCGGGAGCCGAGCGGGGCGACCCGGGCGGAGACCGCGAGGGCGTCGCCGCGGCCGGTGCCGCGGCGCGGCAGGTCGAGCTCGACCTGGCGTATCTCGCCGTCGCGGCGGGTGTCGCGGGCCATCTGCAGCATGGGCTCGACGGCGAGCCTGCCGCCGCGGACGAGCCCGAGCGCGTACGCGGCGGAGCTGGCCTTGACCACGGCGTCGCCCTCGTCGAGCACGACCGCGGAGGACCGGAGCACCGACAGGACGGTGTCCACCCCGGGCGGCAGGACGGCATCGGTGTGCAGGGAACTCCGCGTGGGGCGGGCCTGGTCCCGCTCGCTCCAGCGGAACGCCAGCATGGCGATCACACCGGTGCACAGCCCGGCGACCGCTGCTGCGGCGGCAACCGCCGCGTTCACGTTCATGTATCCAGGTTATGCGGGCCCACCGACACCTCCACAGCCGAACGGGGGGTACCTCGAACATACGTTGCCGAGAGTTCACCTTGAGGTCAGGACCGGTTCACTCCGGATGACGGAAGCCGTCGGATTCCGGCCGGAACGTGGGACCGTGACGGGGCCACCCGGCCATCCGTAGCACTCGGACGAGAGAAGGACAGGACATGCGGGACGCGTACCACGAGGAGCTGGATTCGATCGGCGAGGGCCTGGTCGAGATGGCCCGGCTGGTCGGCTCCGCGATCGGGCGCGCCACCACGGCGATCCTGGACGCGGACCTCAAGCTGGCGGAGTCCGTCATCGCCGCGGACGCCAAGGTCGACGACCTCCAGCGGGACCTGGAGGCGCGGGCCATCGCCCTGCTGGCGCGGCAGCAGCCGGTCGCCACCGATCTGCGGATCGTGGTCACCTCGCTGCGGATGAGCGCGGACCTGGAGCGCTCGGGCGACCTGGCCCAGCACGTGGCCAAGCTGGCCCGGCTGCGCTTCCCGGAGACGGCGGTGCCCTCGGACCTGCACTCCACGGTGCTGGAGATGGGCCAGCTCGCCCAGCGGCTGATGGCCAAGGCGGCCGAGGTGATCATCACCAAGGACGTCGATCTGGCGCTCCAGCTGGAGCAGGACGACGACGCGATGGACATGCTGCACCGCACGCTCTTCCAGCACCTGATGGACGACCGCTGGCAGCACGGCATCGAGACGGCCGTGGACGTGACGCTGCTGGGCCGCTACTACGAGCGCTTCGCCGACCATGCGGTCTCGGTGGCCAAGCGCGTGGTCTACCTGGTCACCGGTGAGCACGCGGACGAGATCGGACAGACCCCCGGCGCGGGCGAGAACGCATAGGCGCACGGCTGAACTGTGCGCCTGCATGTGCCACCGCACGCCGTGAATGCGCCTGCGCGCCCGCTCATACGTACGCGACGGGCATTGACGGTCGCTGCGGGCCGCCCTTGACTGGTGGACAGGCTGACCACTCCATCGAGGAGGTACCGAATGAGCGGCTGTCAGTGCGGACCCGGATGCGGCTGCGGCTGCCAGAGCGGCGGCTCCTGCCAGTGCGGCGGCGGCTGCGGCTGACCCCTCGCACATGTCACTCACGGGGGGAGCCCCCGGCCGGGATTCCGGCCGGGGGCTCCCTCCGTCGCGCAGCGGGCGGCGCTACTTCTTCTTGCCCTGGTTCTTCACGGCCTCGATGGCGGCCTTGGCGGCCTCCGGGTCGAGGTACGTGCCGCCGGGGACGACCGGGCGGAAGTCGGCGTCGAGCTCGTAGGCGAGCGGGATGCCGGTGGGGATGTTCAGGCCCGCGATGTCGGCGTCGGAGATGCCGTCGAGGTGCTTGACCAGGGCGCGCAGGCTGTTGCCGTGCGCGGCGACCAGGACCGTGCGGCCGGCCGTCAGGTCGGGCACGATGCCGTCGTACCAGTACGGCAGCATGCGGGCGACGACGTCCTTGAGGCACTCGGTGCGCGGGCGCAGCTCCGGCGGGATGGAGGCGTAGCGCGGGTCGTCGCTCTGCGAGAACTCGGAGCCGTCCTCGAGGGCCGGCGGCGGGGTGTCGTACGAGCGGCGCCAGAGCATGAACTGCTCCTCGCCGAACTCGGCCAGGGTCTGGGCCTTGTCCTTGCCCTGGAGCGCGCCGTAGTGGCGCTCGTTCAGCCGCCAGGAGCGGTGGACCGGGATCCAGTGGCGGTCCGCGGACTCCAGCGCGAGCTGCGCGGTGCGGATCGCGCGCTTCTGGAGGGACGTGTGGACCACGTCCGGGAGCAGGCCGGCGTCCTTGAGGAGCTCGCCGCCCCGGACCGCCTCCTTCTCGCCCTTCTCGTTCAGGTTGACGTCCACCCAGCCGGTGAACAGGTTCTTGGCGTTCCACTCGCTCTCGCCGTGGCGGAGGAGGATCAGCTTGTACGGTGCGTCGGCCATGCCCATGAGCGTAATCGACTGCGCGGGCGGCCCGCGCGCCCCGGCCCTGCGCCGGTCACTTGATCACGATCGTCAATTCGATGGCGTGCACACGTCGAAAGTGTGTAAGTTGCGGATCTACTGATCACCACTTACACAGGGGGCACGGGTGGGCATGGGAACGGCGGTGCGGCGGAGCGTCTCGGGGCTGCCGCGGGAGTTCTGGTGGCTGTGGACCTCCACGCTGATCAACCGGCTGGGCTCCTTCGTCTCCTCTTTCCTGGCGCTCTATCTCGTCGTGGAGCGCGGGTATTCGGCCTCGTTCGCGGGGATGGTCGCGGCGCTGCACGGGCTCGGCGGAGTGATCTCCTCCATCGGTTCCGGGGTGCTCACCGACCGCCTCGGGCGGCGGCCCACCCTGCTCGTCGCCCAGGCCTCGACCGCATTCTCGGTCGCGCTGCTGGGCTTCATGCAGCACCCCGGCGCCATCGCGGCCGTCGCGTTCGTGGTGGGCATGGCCGGCAACGCCTCGCGCCCGGCCGTGCAGGCGATGATGGCCGACATCGTGGCCCCGCAGGACCGGGTCCGGGCGTTCGCCCTCAACTACTGGGCCATCAACCTCGGTTTCGCCTTCTCGGCGCTGGCCGCGGGGCTGATCGCCGAACACAGCTATCTGATCGGCTTCCTGGTGGAAGGGGCGATGACGCTGGCGTGCGCCGTGCTCGTCTTCCTCAAGCTGCCGGAGTCGCGGCCCGAGCGGGCATCCTCCGGTGCGGCCGGCCCCGAACCGGCCGTCGGGATGGGCACGGTGCTCCGCGACCGGCGCTACATGAGCGTCGTCGGGCTGTCGTTCCTCATCGCCCTGATCTTTCAGCAGAGTTCGGTCGCGCTGCCCCTGGCCATGGGCGAGAGCGGCTTCTCCAGCAGCGACTACGGGACGGTCATCGCGGTGAACGGCGTGCTGATCGTGGCCCTGCAGATCCCCGTGACCCGCTTCATCGAGCACCGGGACCCGCAGCGGCTGCTGGTGCTCTCCGCACTCCTCGCGGGGTACGGCTTCGGACTGACCGCGTTCGCCGGGTCGATCGCGGTGTACGCCCTGACGGTGTCCGTCTGGACGCTGGCGGAGATCGTCAACTCGCCCACGCAGATGGGGCTGGTGGTGCGGCTGTCGCCCACGCACGGGCGCGGGCGCTACCAGGGCGTCTACACGCTGTCGTGGTCGGTGGCGGCACTGGTGGCGCCGCTGGCCGGCGGCACGGTGATCGACCGCTTCGGGGCCGCGACGCTGTGGGCGGGCTGCGCGGTGGTGGGCAGCGTGGCCGCCGCGGGGTACTGGCTGCTCATGCGGGGGCTGCCTGCGGCGGCCCCGGCCGGCGGGGCGATGCCGGCACCGCGGGCCGAGGAGGAGCGGGTGTCGGGGTGACTACTCCTCCTTGCGCGTCAGGCGCGCGAACGCGTCAAGGTTCCGCGTCGACTCGCCCCGCGACGTGCGCCACGCGTACTCCTTGCGGATCGCCGACGCGAAGCCCATCTCCAGCAGGGTGTTGAAGCTGCCGTCCGCCGCCTCCAGGACCGTGCCGAGGATGCGGTCGATCTCGTCCGGGGTGACCGCGGCCAGCGGCAGGCGGCCCACCAGGTAGACGTCGCCCAGGGGGTCGACCGCGTAAGCGACGCCGTACAGGCGGGTGTTGCGCTCCAGCAGCCAGCGGTGCACCGCCTCGTGGTTCTCGTCGGGGCAGCGCACGACGAAGGCGTTGACGGACAGCGAGTGCCTGCCCACGAGCAGGGAGACCGTCGTCGAGAGCTTGCGCGTGCCGGGGAGCTTGACGACGTACGAACCGTCGGCCGGGCTCTCCCATTCGAGCCCGGCCTCGCGCAGCGCCTGCTCGATGGTGGTCTTCGCGTCAGACATGGGTCGAGCGTAGGCGACGGCGCCGCTCGTGCATGGCTGCGGTGTAGACGTCGGCCGTGGCGGCGGCCGCCGCGCCCCAGCCGAAGGACTCCGCGTGCCGGGCGGCCGCGGAGCCCATACGGTCCGTCAGCTCCGGTGTGTCCGCAAAGCGGGCGAGCGCCTCCGCGTAGTCGGCCGGGTCGTGCCCGGGTATCAGGAAGCCGCTGACCCCGTCCCGGACGGCCACCGGGAGGCCGCCGACCTCCGCGGCCAGCACCGGCGTGCCGCAGGCCTGCGCCTCGGCGGCGACCAGGCCGAACGACTCGCTGTGGGACGGCATGACGAGCACGGACGCCGCCCGGTACCAGTCGGCGAGCTGCTGCTGGCCGACCGGCGGGCGGAAGCGGACCACATCGGCGACGCCCAGCCGGGCGGCGAGCTTCTGCAGCCCCTCGGGCTTGGCGAGGCCGCTGCCGCTGGGGCCGCCGACGACCGGCACGACCATCCGCGCGCGCAGCTCGGGCCGCCGCTCCAGCAGCACGGCGACCGCACGCAGCAGCACATCGGGGGCCTTGAGCGGCTGGATGCGCCCGGCGAACAGCGGGATCAGCGCATCGGCCGGCAGACCCAGCCGCGCCCGGGCGGCCGCGCGGCCGTCGGACGGGCGGAAGCGGTCGAGGTTGACCCCCGGGTGCACGACGGCGACCTTGCCGGGGTCGGCGTCGTAGTGGTGCACGAGCTCCTCGGCCTCGCCGTCGGTGTTGGCGATGAGCCGGTCGGCCGCCCGGACGATCTGGGTCTCGCCGATGACCCGGGTGTCGGGCTCGGGGGTGTCGCCCTCCGCCAGCGCGGCGTTCTTGACCTTGGCCATGGTGTGCATGGCGTGGACCAGCGGCACGCCCCAGCGCTCGGCGGCCAGCCAGCCGACGTGGCCGGAGAGCCAGTAGTGGGAGTGGACCAGGTCGTAGTGGCCGGGCCGGTGTCCGGCCCAGGCCTGCATCACACCGTGGGTGAAGGCGCACAGCTGCGCCGGGAGCTCCTCCTTGGCCAGGCCCTCGTAGGGACCGGCGTCGATGTGCCGGACGAGGACGCCGGGGGCGAGCTCCACGACGGGCGGCAGCGCTCCGGTCGTGGCGCGGGTGAAGACCTCGACTTCGATGTCGATGCTCGCCAGCCTCTTGGCGAGCTCGACGATGTAGACGTTCATGCCGCCCGCGTCGCCCGTGCCGGGCTGGTGCAGCGGGGAGGTGTGAACGCTGAGCATGGCGATGCGGCGCGGCCGCCGGGGCGTGCCGAGGCGCCGGATCTGGGGCAACTGGGGCTTGTGGAAGGGGCCGAGCGTGCGGCCGCGGCGAGCGCCGAGCCGGGATGCGTACTGGCTCACCTGCGTATTCCTCCGTGTGCCTGGGACGTGCACCACTCTCTTGTTCACCGGGGCCAACGCTGCGGAGGCGGTCTCCCCTTCCCACTTTGCCAAAGCGTGATGTAGCCATCCACTTCGCCGCCTCAGCCCTGGGGCCCGACCCGGCTGCCGGACAGCAGCACGCCGGCCACCAGCTGGGCCGCGGCCGTCACCAGCAGGGCCGCCATGGGTGCCGTCCAGCCGCCGGTGGCACCGTGCAGCAGGCCGACCGCCAGCGGGCCGAGCGCGGCCAGCAGATAGCCGAGGGACTGGGAGAGCGTGGACAGGGCCGTCGTCTCCGCGGGGCTGCCGCCGCTCTGCGCGATCACGGCGAGGACCAGCGGGAACGAGCACATCCCCAGCCCCACCAGCACCGCCCACACCATCGGCAGCGCCACCGGCGCCAGCAGCAGGCCGGCGAACCCGGCGAGCATCGCCAGCGAGACACCGACGAACGCCCCGCGCAGCCGCCCCGGCCCCTTGGCCACGGCGAGCACCGCGAAGGACACGGGGATGCCGACCGCCTGCGTGACCGCCAGCACCGCCCCCGCCGCGCCCTCGGACATGCCCTGCCCCGACAGCAGGGACGGCAGCCAGCCGACCACCGCGTAGGCGTTGAGCGCCTGCAGGCCGAAGTAGGCGGTGACCAGCGCACCCAGCCGGGTGCGGGCGACGGCCCGCAGGGATGTCCGCTCGGCGGCCCCGCCCGCGGACGCTTCCGCGGCGGCGCGCGGCGCCCGGGCCCGTACCGCAGCCCACACCGCCAGGGCCGCCAGGGCCGGCACGGCCCACACCGCGAGCCCCAGCGACGGCGAGCCGAGGGCGCCGGCCAGCGGGACGGACACGGCGGAGGCGACGGCCGCACCCAGGGCGAGCGTGGTCGTGTAGACGCTGGTCATCAGGCCCGTGCGGCCGGGGAAGTGGGTGCGGACCAGCGTCGGCAGCAGGACGTTGCACAGCGCCAGGCCCGACATGCCCAGCGCCGTGCCCGCCAGCAGCGCCCACACCGCCGGCACCGCCCGTATCGCGAGGCCCGCCGTGAGCGCGGCGAGCGCCAGCAGCACCGCGCGCTCGGCGCCCATGCGCCGGGCCAGGGCGCCCGTGCCGGCGCCGGCGGCCGCGAAGCACAGCGTCGGCAGCGTGGGCAGCAGGGCCGCCACCGCGGAGGGCAGGCCGAGATCCGCCCGCAGGGCTTCGAGCAGGGCGGAGGCGCTGCTGATGCCGAGGCGCAGGTTGAGGGCGATGAGCACCACGGCCGCGGCGGTGAGCCAGGCGGCGCGGGCGCGGCGGGGAGTGGACGGGGCGGCGGTGACGGACGGGGCCGGGGCGGAGACCCGGGGCGGCGCGGAGGACATGACTCAAACGTAAGACGTCCGACGTTTTATGTCCATGCCCCGAACGGGTACCGTGAATCCATGACTCTGGAACCGGTCCGCCGGCCGGCCCTGACGGCCGAGGTCATCGAGGCGATCCGGGCCCGGATCGCCTCCGGCGAATGGCCCGTCGGCTCCCGCATCCCGCCCGAGCCCGAGCTGATGCGTCGGCTGGAGGTCGCGCGCGGCACCGTCCGCGAGGCGGTGCGCGCGCTCGCCCACGCAGGCCTGCTGGAGGTGCGGCGCGGCGACGGCACGTACGTCCGTGCGACCAGCGAGCTGTCCGGCGCGGTGTCCCGCCTCTACGGCGACAGCGGCCTCGGCCAGCTGCTCGAAGTGCGCGAGGCCCTCGACGCGCAGGCCGCCCGGCTGGCCGCCGTGCGGGCCGACGACGCCACGCTCGACGAGCTCGCCGTGGCGCTCCAGCGGCGCGGCGACGCGTGGCGCGCCGGGGACTTCGCGGCGTGGGTCGCCGCCGACTGGGCCTTCCACGCCGGGGTCGCCGAGGCCGCCGGCAACCCGCTCCTGTCCGAGCTCTACTGCAACCTCGCCGAGCCGCTGCACGCCGCCATGGCCGACACGTGGTCCACGCCCGGCTTCGAGGGCGCGGACCCGGTGGGCCACGAGTCGCTGCTGGCCGCACTGCGGGACCGGGATCCGGACGGCGCCGCCGAGCAGGCCGGCGCCAACGTCGCCGACACGCGCGCGTGGGACACCCGCGCCCAGGAACCGCGGGCACACCAGCCCCACGCAGCACGCCCGTAGGCTTGTTCACCATGAGCTCCCGTACCGCCGCCCCTCCCCGCCGGCCCATAGGTTCGGCGACGCGCGGTACGACCAACCCGAACCGGCTGCGCCGCATGGACCGCTGGATCGCCGCCGCGCACGGCCCCGAGCTGCGGCGCAGCGCAGACCCGGTCGCCGTGGACCTCGGCTACGGGGCCGCGCCCTGGACGGCCGTGGAGCTGCTGGGGCGGCTGCGCACCGTGCGGCCCGACGCGCAGGTCGTCGGCGTCGAGATAGACCCCGGGCGGGTCGCGGCGGCGCAGCCGTACGCCCGGGACGGGCTGGCCTTCGCGCACGGCGGCTTCGAGGTGCCGCTCGCGGGCGCGCGGCGGCCCGCGCTGATACGGGCCGCGAACGTGCTGCGGCAGTACGACGAGGACGAGGTCGCCGAGGTCTGGGCGCGGCTGTGCGGGCGGCTCGCGCCGGGCGGACTGCTGGTCGAGGGCACGTGCGACGAGATAGGGCGGCGCCACGTGTGGGTGGCGCTCGGGCCCGAGGGGCCGCGGACGGTGACGTTCGCCGCGCGGCTCGGGTCGCTGGGGATGCCGTCCGATCTGGCGGAGCGGCTGCCGAAGGCGCTCATACACCGGAACGTTGCGGGGGAACCGGTGCACGCGTTCCTGCGGGACTTCGACCGGGCCTGGGCGGCGGCTGCGCCGTACGCCGCGCTCAGCGCGCGGCAGCGGTGGATCCGGACGGTGACGGAACTCCGGCGGGACTGGCCCGTGCTGGACGGGCCGCAGCGCTGGCGCCAGGGCGAAGTGACGGTTGCCTGGGGGGCGTTGGCGCCACGGGGCTAATGCCCCGGCAGCGCCCCCACCAGCGCATCCACCAGCTCCCGGTCCCGCCGCTGCGTCAGCCGGCCCCGCGCCGCCTCCAGCGGCAGCCACAGCAACTGGTCCACCTCCCGGTTCGGTTCGAAGGTGCCGCCCGTCGCGCGCGCCGCCCAGTAGCGGACCTCCTTCGGGCGGCCTGCGGCCAGGTAGCGGGCCGTGGGGAGGGGCGGGCCCGGTTCGCAGTGCATGCCCGTCTCCTCCAGGACCTCGCGGACCGCGCCCGCCAGGGGGGTCTCGCCGCGCTTGAGCTTGCCTTTCGGCCACGACCAGTCGTCATATTTCGGTCGGTGGACGACGGCGACCTCCACCACGCCGCCGCCCCCTTCCACGTACCGCCAGAGCACGCAGCCGGCCGCGCGGACGACCTGTGCGCTCACGTCGTCCCCGTCAGCCGCTGCCACACGCGGCCGAAGCAGTAGCGCGCCGCCTCCACCTCGTGCCGCTGGTCCGCGTGCAGGACCCCGAGGGCGTACGCCGTGGCGGGGGCGATGCGCGGCGTGCGGGCCGCGGAGGCGGCCGCAGCGGCGGCCTCCGCCGCGTCGCGGTGGCGGTCGAGGGCCTGGCTGGCGCTCAACAGGCGCACGGACAAGGACGGTTCGGTCTCCGTCTGCTGCTGCTCGTCGAGCACTTCCTGCGCGTAGCGGCGCAGCCGCACCAGCCGGCGCACCTGGTGCCAGGGCGCGTCCTGCCGCCCCTCCGGCGGCGGCGCGTCGGCGGCGGCCGTCGCGGCCAGGCCGTGGACCAGCGCCTCGGAGTTGTACGGGAGCCCCGCGACCGACAGCGGCAGCGCGGCCACCGCCTCCGCCATCCGGACATGCGCCTGCTCGGCCAGGCGCGACAGCGCGTCGCGGGCGGGCAGGCCCCGGGCCGCCGGGTCGAGCGGCACGTCGGAGGCCAGCACCGCCACCGCGTCGGCGACACCGTGGAAGCGCGAGGAGCCCAGTGCCTGCAGCGCAGCGGAGTGGGCGCGCGTCCGCGCGAGCGTCAACTGCCGCTCCAGCAGCGCCCCGGCCCGTGCCGCGCCCACCGTCAGGCCGCCGCCCGCGCCGTCGTCCTCCTCTGCGCCGGACAGCCGGTGCAGGGCGCCCCGCAGCCGTGCGAGCCGCGCCGCGTAGGCGTACTCTCGGGCGAGGATGTCGGACAACCAGGCCAGTTCGCCGTGCAGTTGGTCCGTCCACGCCGTGTCGGTCAGCGGGCGGTACACGTGCAGCGTGCCCGAGATGCGGCGCGCCGAGCGGCGCAGCAGGCGGCTCGCCTCGCCCACGTCCTCCGCGTCCGCCCCGCTCTCCCGGTGCAGCCGCAGGCTGCGCAGGAACTCCGTTGCCTGGTCGTGCAGATAGGCCGACAGGACGTCGACGGCCGTGGTACCGGCCGCATCCGTCTCCGGTACGCCTTTCACCGTTGTCATTTCCTGCCCCCCGGGCACGTCATGGGGTAGCCGAACCACGCCTGCGCCTCCGGGCGTCGATGAGCATCTCCTGCACATTCCTCAACGGCTGTCCGTCCCCGTCGGTGGCGTGCCGCGTCCAGTTGCCGTCCGCGCCCAGGTGCCAGGAGGCGGTGCGGTCGGACACGCCCACCTCCAGGAGGCGGCTGAGCGAGGCACGGTGGCCGGGGTCGGTGACCCGGACGAGCGTCTCGATGCGCCGGTCGAGGTTGCGGTGCATCATGTCCGCGCTCCCGAGCCATACTTCCGGCTCCCCGCCGTTTCCGAAGGCGAACACGCGGGAGTGCTCCAGGAATCGTCCGAGGACGCTGCGCACTCTGATGTTCTCCGACAGGCCCATCACACCGGGCCGCAGGGCGCAGATGCCGCGGACCCAGATGTCCACGGGCACCCCGGCGCGGGCCGCGCGGTAGAGGGCGTCGATGACGGCCTCGTCGACCATCGAGTTGACCTTGATGCGTATGTAGGCGGGCAGCCCGGCGCGGTGGTGGGCGACCTCCTTGGCGATGCGCTTGACCAGCCCGTCGCGCAGCGATCTGGGGGCGACCAGCAGCCGCCGGTAGGTCGCGCGCCGCGAGTAGCCGGAGAGCCGGTTGAAGAGGTCGGAGAGGTCGGCGCCCACCTGCGTGTCGGCGGTGAGCAGGCCGAAGTCCTCGTACAGGCGGGCCGTCTTGGGGTGGTAGTTGCCCGTGCCGACGTGCGAGTAGCGGCGCAGCGTCTCGCCCTCCTGGCGGACCACCAGGGAGAGCTTGCAGTGCGTCTTGAGCCCGACGAGCCCGTAGACGACGTGGCAGCCGGCCTCCTCCAGCTTGCGCGCCCACTTGATGTTGGCCTGTTCGTCGAAGCGCGCCTTGATCTCGACGAGCACAAGTACTTGTTTGCCGGACTCGGCCGCGTCTATCAGGGCGTCCACGATGGGTGAGTCGCCGGACGTCCGGTAGAGCGTCTGCTTGATGGCCAGGACGTCGGGGTCGGCGGCCGCCTGCTCCAGGAAGGCCTGGACGGAGGTGGAGAAGGAGTCGTACGGGTGGTGCAGCAGCACGTCGCGTTCGCGCAGGGCCGCGAAGATGTCGGGCGGGGAGGCGGACTCGACCTGGGCGAGGTCGCGGTGCGTGCCGCCCACGAACTTGGGGTACTTGAGCTCCGGCCGGTCGAGCGCGCCGATGCCGAAGAGCGCGGTGAGGTCGAGCGGGCCGGGCAGCGGGTAGACCTCGGCGTCGGAGATCTTCAGCTCGCGCACCAGCAGGTCCAGGACGTACGGGTCGATGGTCTCCTCGACCTCCAGCCGCACGGGCGGGCCGAAGCGGCGGCGCATGAGCTCCTTCTCCAGCGCCTGCAGGAGGTTCTCGGCGTCGTCCTCCTCGACCTCCAGGTCCTCGTTGCGCGTCACCCGGAACATGTGGTGCGCGAGCACCTCCATGCCGGGGAACAGCTCCTCCAGGTGCGCCGCTATGACGTCCTCCAGCGGGACGTAGCGCTGCGGCGAGGCCTCCAGGAAGCGCGAGAGCAGCGGCGGCACCTTCACCCGTGCGAAGTGCTCGTGGCCGCTCACGGGGTTGCGGACGACCACGGCCAGGTTGAGCGAGAGGCCGGAGATGTACGGGAAGGGGTGCGCGGGGTCGACGGCCAGCGGGGTCAGCACCGGGAAGATCTGCTGCCGGAAGAGCGTGAAGAGCCGCTCCTGCTCCTTCTCGGTCAGGTCGGGCCAGCGGATCAAGTGGATGCCCTGCTCGGCCAGTTCGGGCGCCACGTCCTGCTGGAAGCAGGCCGCGTGCCGGGCCATGAGCTCGCGCGAGCGGGTCCAGATGAGCTCCAGGACCTCGCGCGGCTGCAGCCCGGAGGCGGAGCGGGTGGCGACTCCGGTGGCGATGCGCCGCTTGAGGCCGGCGACGCGGACCATGAAGAACTCGTCGAGGTTGCTCGCGAAGATCGCCAGGAAGTTGGCGCGTTCCAGCAGCGGGGTGGCCGGATCCTCGGCCAGTTCCAGCACCCGCTCGTTGAACGCCAGCCAGCTGCGCTCCCGGTCCAGGAACCGCCCCTCGGGCAGCGGGTCCTCCTCGGGGCGCCGGGGCACACCCTCCTCCTCGGGCTGCTCGCGCTCCTTGAGCCCGTCGAGCCCCTCCTCGAAGGTGTCGTCGTACCGCACCTCGTACGCGTCCAGGTCGACGTCGAGATCCGGCTCCAGGCCGGGCAGGCCCGCGGAGTCGTCCGTGTGCGGGCGGCGGGCCGCGATGAACCCGACGGAGGGCTGCGGCCGCCCGGAGCGGCCTCCGTGATCTTCCCCTTCGCCGTGCGGACGATCCTGTGCCGGAGCGCTGGAGGACTGGGTCATACCTTCATTGTTCCGCGCCGACGGCAGGTCGGGCGCGCCGGAAAGGGGCGCCCTGGCGGCGTGGAGCCGTCTTGCGGGTGCGTGGGGCACAGCGGGCTGCATTCGGCAAGGCTCGCAACCGCTTGTGAATCACGGGTAACGCGAACATGGCGCGCAGGAAAGCGGGGGCCTGCCACGCGGCGACGGCGGTGGCCTGCACGGACGGGTGCACGGGAGGGTGCCCGAACGGACTGCGCGGGCGCATGCACGGATCATGTGCACGCGCCCGCGCAGGGCGGCCGGACGGCTCAGCGGTACGTACGCCTCAGCAGCCACACCGCAACACCGGCGACGATCGCCGCGAGGGCCACGGAGACGCCCGCCTCGGCCCACTGGAGCGGCCAGAAGTGGCTGTACGGATGGAAGTCGAGGTACCAGCCGGCGCCGTCGTGCCGGGCGAGGCACTGCTCCGGGGAGACGCCGACGCCGCAGCGGGGCTCCGTCAGGCGCTCGCCCGTACGGGTGACGATGCCGCGTTCCAGCATCCAGGTGCGGTCCCGGATGAGCCCCGGCGCCTCCGCGGACAGCTGCGTCACCGGGCTCACCAGGTGCGGCCGCAGGGTGTCGAGCAGCCCACGGGCCAGCACCAGGTAGCCGACCAGCGCGGCGCCCATCGCGCGCATCGTGCGCTTGACCAGCAGGCCCGCCAGCGCCCCGACGGCGATGCCGAGCAGCGCGTGCGCGACGGGCGCGGGGCCCAGCCTGTCGAACGAGTGGTACCAGGCCTGGCCGGGCAGCAGCACCTCCGGCACGGCCTGCCAGGCCCACATGTACGCCGCCGACAGCATCGACCCGCCCGCCAGCACGGCCACGGCGGGCACCGACAGCTTCACCGCGAACCAGCGCAGCGGCGAGACGGACTGCGTCCACGCGAGCTTGTACGTCCCGCTCTCCAGCTCGCGCGCGACCACCGGCCCGGCGACGAACATGCCGGCGACCGGCGGCAGCAGCGCGAGCGGATAGCCGAGGTAGTGCAGCAGGTCACCGGCCGTGCTCCGGAAGTGGTCCACGGTGGCCTGGGCCGTCGGGCAGTCGGCGGAGGTGATGCAGGCGTCCCGGATGGCGCGGCTGTCGATGAAGTCGTCCATCCCGTTGCGCAGCCACACCAGGCCGACGACGAGCGCGGCGAGTGCGCTCGCCGCGCACCAGGCGGTGGCGCGGTGCTGCCGGAGGACGAGCCAGGGCAGCCCGCGCAGCCCGGCACGGGGGCGGGCGCCGGGGGACGCAGCGAGCGGGGTTGCGGTGGCCGTCATACCGCCTTCTTCGGTGCGGGGGCGATCGAGCGCGGTTCGGCGCTCGGGGTGAGCAGGTCCGGGGCGTCCGGGGAGCGCAGGTGGGCGAGGAGGAGCTCCTCCAGGGACGGTTCGGCGACCTCCCACTCCCCCGCGACCGGTCCGTCGGTGCGCAGCAGAGCGGTGATCTGGCGTCCGGTCACGCGCGACTCGACGACCGTGTGCCCGGTGAACTCCCGTGGCAGGCCCTCGCCTTCGTGCCGTCCCATGACGAGCGAGTGCACGGAGAGCAGGTCCTCCACCTCGCCCGCGAGCCGGATCCGGCCGTCCGCGAGCAGCAGCAGGTAGTCGCAGACGCCGTCGAGCTCGGCCAGCACGTGCGAGGCCATCACGACGGTGGTGGCGTGCTCGGCGGCCGCGGTCATCAGCTCGGCCGTCATCTCGTGCCGCACCAGCGGGTCGAGGTCGCTCATCGGCTCGTCCAGCAGAAGGAGTTCGGGCCGCTTGCCGAGCGCGAGGGCGAGGGCGACGCGGGTGCGCTGGCCGCCGGAGAGCGAGCCGATGCGGGCTGCGGGCGGCAGCTTCCCCGCGGCCACGATCCGCTCGGCCGTCGCCCAGTCCCAGGTGGCGGGGTTGAGCTCCTCGCCCACGCGCAGGGTCTCGCCGACCGTGAGGTGCGGGTAGAGCGGCTTGTCCTGGGCGACGTAGCCGATACGGGGCCGGGCGGCGCGGTCGGACGGCCGCGCGCCGCCGAACACGTGCAGGGCCCCGGCGGTGGGCCTGCGCAGCCCCGCGGCCAGCGACAGCAGCGTGGACTTGCCCGCGCCGTTGGGCCCGACCAGGGCGCAGATCCTCCCGGCGGGAATGCGGAAGGAGCAGTCGCGCAGCGCCCAGCCGCGCCGGTGCTCCACCCCCAGGCCGGCCGCCTCCAGGGCGGTCCGGTCCGGGAGGTACGTCAGGTCGGTCATCCGGTTCCGGTCCCCTCGCTCGGACGCCGCGCGGGGTCACCGAAGTGCTCGTCCAGGACGGAGGCGACCAGTGCGGCCACGTCCTCCCGGTCGAGCCCGGCCGCGCGGGCGCGTTGCGTCCAGTCGGCCAGCTCGCCGCGCAACGGCGAGTCGGCACCGGCCCCCGGTCGCGCCAACGACCGCCGCACGAAGGTCCCGAGCCCCGGCCGCGCCTCGACGAGCCCCTCGCGGTCGAGCTCGCGGTACGCCTTCAGCACGGTGTTGGGGTTGATGGCCGTGGCGGCCACGACCTCTCTGGCGGTGGGCAGCTTGTCGCCGGGGGCGAGCAGGCCGAGCCGCAGGGCCTGTTTGACCTGCTGGACGATCTGCAGATACGTGGCGACGCCGGTGCGCCGGTCGATGCGGAAGTCGACCACCGGAGCATCACCCTTTCACTACTTGATTAGTGAAAGGGTGATGCAGGGGTTCCCCCACTGTCAAGGCGGGAGGTTTCGCCCCCTGGCTCAGCTCTCCGTCCGGTACATCAGATCCGTCTCGTGCGTCACGAACCCCAGCCGCTCGTACACCGCCACCGCCGCCGCGTTGTCCGCATCGACGTACAGCATCGCCGTCGGCAGCCCCTGCGCCGCCAGATGCCGCAGACCCACCGTCGTCAGCGCCTTGCCCAGACCGCCGCCCTGGACGCCCGGACGCACCCCGAGCACGTACACCTCGCCCAGGCGCTCGTCCGCGTGCACCTTCGTCCAGTGGAAGCCGACGATCTCCCCCGCGCGCTCCGCGAGGAAGAAGCCCTCCGGGTCGAACCACTGCGCCGCCTTGCGGTCGTCCAGGTCCCGCTGGGTCAGCGAACCCTGCTCGGGGTGGTGGGCGAAGGCGGCCGCGTTCACGGCCAGCCACTCCGCGTCGTCCGCGCCCGGACGGAACGTCCGCACCGTCACCCCCTCCGGGAACACCGGCTCCGGAAGGTCCAGGCCCTCCAACGGCCGCCGCATCTGCCGCAGCTCGCGGAACAGGCTCATGCCCAGCACCTGCGCCAGGTGCCGCGCCGCAGGGTGCCCGCCGTGCGCCCACACCCGCAGCCGCTTGCCCGACTCCTGCAGCAACGCATTGCCCAGCGCCCGCCCGTGCCCCCGGCCCCGGAACACCGGGTGCACCACGAACTCGCCCGCCGGAGCCTCCACCGGGTCGCTGTCCTCCAGCTGCCCGTACCCCACGAACTCCCCGGCCGCGTCGCGCACCAGAACGTGCCGCACGCCCTCGCGCCGCCCCTTGAGCTGCAGACGGCCCTGTTCGGAGACGGCCGGCTGGCCGTCCTCGGCCGCAGCCGCGGCCACCATGTCCAGGACGTCGCGCATCTGCTCGCCCGTCAGCTCGTCCAGCACCACGATCCGGCGCTGCCCGCTCACGTCATTCACCACGTTGCTCATGGGCCCGAGCCTACGAGGCCGCGGCGGGCAACCGTATGCTGCGGCCGACCTGCCAAACCCCACCACCCACAAAGGGGAACTCATGTCAGCGAAGCCGCCGATACGGCGACTCGCCCGACGGCTGACCGCCACGGCAGCCGTGCTCGCCGCGACGGCCGGTGTCCTGTCCACGGCCGCCGCCCCCGCGAGCGCCCACGACCGCGGCCACCGGCACGACCGGACCGTCGACGTCCAGATGCTGTCGTTCAACGACTTCCACGGGAACCTGGAGCCCCCGCAGGGCTCCTCCGGCACCGTGACGGAGACGGAGCAGGACGGCACGAAGAAGGTCGTCCCGGCGGGCGGCATGGAGTACCTCGCCAGCTCGCTGCGCTCGGCCCGCAAGGGCCACGAGTACTCCGTCACCGCGGCCGCGGGCGACCTCATAGGCGCCAGCCCGCTGATGTCCGGCCTCTTCCACGACGAGCCGACCATCGAGGCGATGAACAAGCTCGGCCTCGACGTCACCTCGGTGGGCAACCACGAGTTCGACGAGGGCCGCGCCGAGCTGACACGGATGCAGAAGGGCGGCTGCCACCCCAAGGACGGCTGCTACGAGAAGGGCCGCACGTTCCGCGGCGCCGACTTCCCGTACCTCGCCGCGAACGTCACCGACGAGAAGACCGGCAGGCCGATCCTCAAGCCGTACACGGTGTGGAAGCACAAGGGCGTGAAGATCGGCTTCATCGGCGTCACGCTCAAGGGCACCCCCGACGTCGTCACCGCCGAGGGCGTCAAGGGCCTGAAGTTCGGCGACGAGGTCCAGACGATCAACAAGTACGCGGACGAACTCAACCGCCAGGGCGTCAAGGCGATCGTCGCCCTGGTCCACGAGGGCGGCTACCCGGCCTCCGGTTCGTACAACTACAACTGCGACACCCCCGGTGCGGGCGCCGGCATCTCCGGCCCGATCGTCGACATCGCCAAGCACGTCACCCCGAAGGTCGGCGCCCTCGTGACCGGCCACACGCACGCGGCCTACAGCTGCACCATCCCCGACCCGTCGGGCGCACCGCGCACCGTGACGTCGGCCGCCTCCTTCGGCCGCCTGTACACGGACACCACGCTGACGTACGACCTGCGCACGAACAACATCGTCCGGACCGCCGTCAAGGCCCCGCACGCCGTCAACCACGTGGTCAGCCGGCAGCAGCCGAAGGCCAAGGACATGACGAAGCTGATCGACCGGTGGAACAAGCTGGCCGCTCCGGTGGCCGACAAGCCGGTCGGCTACATCTCCGCCGACATCAACGGCCGGGGGGCCGCGGGCGACGGTGAGGAGCCGCTCGGTGACGTGATCACCGACGCACAGCTGGAGGCTCTGTCCCCCGCCGCCAAGGGCGGCGCCCAGATCGCCTTCATGAACCCCGGCGGCATCCGCTCCGACCTCGCCTACAAGGCCTCCGGCAACGAGGGCGACGGGGTCGTCACCTACGGCGAGGCGTTCACCGTCCAGCCGTTCACCAACATGATGCAGGTGAAGGACCTGACCGGCGCACAGGTCATCAAGGTGCTGCAGCAGCAGGTCACCGGCCCCAACGAGGCCGAACCGAAGGTCCTCCAGGTGAGCAACGGCCTGACGTACACGCTCGACCTGACGAAGAAGGGCGCCGACCGCATCGTCACGTCCTCCGTGAAGCTGAACGGTGCGCCGATCGACCCGGCGAAGACGTACCGCGTCGCCGCGAACGAGTTCCTGATGGGCGGCGGGGACGGCTTCCCGGTGTTCAAGGACGGCACCAACAAGCTGGTCGGCCCGTCGGATCTGGACGCGTTCGTCGCCTACCTGACGGCTCACTCGTCGAAGACCGCGCCGCTGGCGCCGCCGAAGGCGGAGCGCATCACGGTCATCAAGTGACGGCGCGCAGGCGCGCGTTGCGGCGCGTGAGCGCGCGGCTGGAGTGAGGAGTTCCGAGGGGCGGTAGATCCGGATGCAGATCTACCGCCCTTTGGTATTGGAGGAGTTCGTGATGCAGCAGGTGCAGCGGGTACTGGTGACGGTCGCGGTGACAGCTCTGCTGGTGCTGGGGGCAACCCCGGCCCAGGCCGCGGACATCGACGTGAACGCCCTCGGCGTCCAGCTCCCGCACATCAGTACCCTGTTCCTCCCCTTCCTCTGACCGATTTCCAGCCGTATGCAAAGCTGGCCGGATTCCCGGCCCGCCCATTGCCGAGCACGCAACGACCCGGAATGATCACGTCCCGTATCGATCCGATCACTCACAGGACTGGAGACGAGACGTGGCATCCCGCTTTGCGTTACGCGCCCTCGCCGCGACCGTGGCCGTGGCGGCCCTGAGCGTGCCCGCGGCCTCGGCGTACGCGGCCGTCGCGCCGCAGCCGACCGCGAACGCGAACGCGAACGCGACGACGGTCGCGGACGACAACCCCTTCCGGGGGATGGAACTGGACGGCCTGAAGGCCGAGTTCCGGTTCATGTGCCCGGCCGGGCTCTGCGTGGGCTACTGGTCGCTGGTCCTGACGGACCGGGTGGCCGCGAAGCCTTACGCGGGCGGGGAGTTCTTCGTGTACGCCCCCGCGATCGGCGAGTTCGGGTTCTTCCTGAACGGGGACATCGCGGAACGCACGGCCCGGCGGCCCGGGCAGGTACGGGTGATCGACAGCGAGTTCCTGCACTCCCACCCGCGCGTGGAGATCCGCTACGGCGACCCGGAGCACCCGCGGAAGGCGAGGGTCGTCGCCTCGGCGACCACCCTCATGTAGCGGGCTTCCGCCGACGCGAATCCTCAGCCTCGACCGCGTGTCGTGAAGATTTGCGTCGGCGGAACGTACACAGCCGTCGCGTGGTCGTCGCGATTCCCCCGAAACCCCCGAGCTCCTGCCATGAGGTACACGTTACGGCCACATTCCGCGAGAAGGCGGAAACCCTGCCACAACGGATACCAAGACTCGCGTTCGAGGCATCGCCCGGATATGGACCGTTTCCCCAACGGCCGGAAGCGGTAAGGCGTTTGTTAACGTACCGACGGTAGCCCTTGCGTCCGAGGGTCGCACGCATGGTGGGATGTGATGATGCGAACCCCCACACGCATGCCTCCCAATCCCTCCAACCCCTATGACGAACTCGCCTCGCTCGCCGACCCCGAGCCGATCACGGAACCGATACCGGTAGCGATACCGGAACCCGTACCGATACACCTCGGCGAACGCGACGACGACGAGCCCTGGTCGCCCCCCGACCACCGCCGCGCCAGGCGGCCGCGCAGGCGGCGCCGGCGGCCGCGCCGCAAGCACCGCCTGCTCAAGCTGCTGATCGCCGCCGGTGCGCTGGCCGTGATCCTCGTGCTGGCCGACCGGTGTGCCGCGATGTACGCGGAGAAGAAGGCGGAACGGGCCCTCCAGCAGGCTCTGCACCTGGAGGCCGCACCCGAGGTCGACATCCACGGGTTCCCCTTCCTGACCCAGGTGCTGGACAAGCGGCTGACCCGGGTCGACGTGACCGTGCCGCACCTCGCCGCCGACCGGGTGTCGATCGCCCGCGTGCACGCCGCCGCAGAGGACGTCCGGCTGACCGGCGACCTGCCGGACAACGTGCGCGGAGCGGTGATCGGGCAGATGGAGGGGAGCGTCCTGCTGTCGTTCGACGACATGAACCGCGAACTTGCCGCGTCACAGGTCAAGTTCAGCGACGGCGGCGGCAACGTCATCGCCGCCCGCGGCTCGCTGAAGGTCGCCGGACAGGAACTGGTGCTGCGGGCCCAGGCGCACCTGCGCCGCGTCGGCGACCAGGGCGTGTCCACGGACATCGACGGCATGAGCCTCGACCTGCCGGGCATCGCCGTCTACCGCCCCGGTGGCGGGGACAAGAGCCTGCTGCTGCACCGGGAGACGGCCGAACTCATCAGCCGCGACGCGGCGCGCGTCAAGGCGCTGTTCTCGGTGCCGTCGATCGCCCAGCGGCTCGGTCTGTCGCCGGACGACGCGGCCGCGGTGCTGGACGACGAGTCCCGGCTGCACGAGGTCACCGGGGCGCCCCGGTTCGTCGACCGGCTGATGCAGGTCAACCTCATCGACGTCGTGGCCGACCACCCCTGGCTGCTGGGGAAGGTGGGCATCGACCCGAAGGTGCTCGAAGGCGTCACGAAGCTGCGGCCGCCCGAGCTGAGCGACCGGCTGTCCTTCTCCTTCCAGCTCCCCAAGGAGGCGGAGGAACTCCATCTGCATCTGGACAAGTTGACCGTGCAGCGTGACGGGGTTCGCGCCGACGTGTCCGGGAGCGGGCTGCCCGTGGGCAAGTGAGGGCGGTGAGGCACCTGCTACAGCGCCGGCGGCCCCGTCGGTGCGCCGGGCAGCCGGAGCGACGCCACCGTGCCGCCGCCCTCCGCCGAACGCAGGGTCACCGTACCCCCGGCCTGCTGCACCGTGCGGGCCACGATCGACAGGCCCAGGCCGCTGCCCGGCAGACTGCGGGCCGACGGCGAGCGCCAGAAGCGGTCGAAGACGTGCGGGAGTTCGTCCTCGGGGATGCCGGGGCCGTGGTCGCGCACGGTCAGTTCGCCGTTCGTCAGACGCACCTCGACCACGCCGCCCGGCGGGCTGAACTTCACCGCGTTGTCGAGCAGGTTCACCAGCGCCCGGTCCAGGGCGGCCGGCTCGGCGCGGACGTACCAGGGCTGCAGGTCCGCCGCGATCGTCAGGCCGGAGCCGCGCAGCCGCGCCCGGCCCAGGGCCCGTTCCGCGGCCTCGTGGAGGGCGACCACCTGCAACGGGCCGCTGCCCGGGGCCGCGTCGGGGCGGGAGAGCTCCTGCAGGTCGCCGATGAGGGCGGCCAGTTCCGTCATCTGCGCCTTGACGCTCGCCAGCAGCTCCGCCCGGTCCTCGGGCGGGATCGCCCGGCCCGTCTCCTCGCTCCTCGCCAGCAGGTCGATGTTCGTCCGCAGGGACGTCAGCGGCGTGCGCAGCTCGTGCCCGGCGTCGGCGATCAGCTGCTGCTGCCGTTCGCGCGAGGAGGCCAGCGCCGCCGTCATGGAGTTGAACGACCGCGACAGGCGGGCGATCTCGTCGTCGCCCTCCGCGGGGATGCGGACCGCGAGGTCCTCGGTGCGGGCGATGTGCTCGACGGCGCCGGTCAGCTGGTCCACCGGCCGCAGGGCGGCTCGCGCGACCCACAGGCCGGCGGTGGCCGCGCCCAGGACGCCGATGCCGGCCGTGATCACGAGTACCAGGGCGAGCGAGTTGAGCGGCTTGTTCACCACGTCGAGCGGCTGGGCGACCGAGACCGCCGCGTTCGGCAGCTGCGCGCTGTGCTTGGTCGCGACGCGCATCCGCTCGCCGTCGGCGGTCCGGGCGTCGTGCAGCACGACGTCGTCGATCAGGCCCTGGGCCACGGCCAGGTCCGTCCCGGTCACCTTGATCTGCTCCTTGCCCAGGGTCGTGCAGACGGCGCCGCCCGCCGTGACGATCTGCACCGTGTACGGGGTGGGCGGCAGCGCCTGGGCCGGGACGCGGGTGCCGCAGTTCGCGAGCAGTTCGCGCAAGTACTCGTTGGGCACGGAGACGTTGGACAGCGTCGTGTCCTGCTGGTGGGACAGCTGCTGCTTGGTGACCAGCCAGCACGCCCCCGCCGCCACGGCGACGGCGAACGCCACGGCCGCCGCGGTCAGCAGGGCCAGCCGCGAACGCAGCGGGAGCTTGCGGAACCTGCGGATCATTCGCTGCCGCCGTCTCCCCGCAGGACGTAGCCGACGCCCCGGACGGTGTGCACGAGGCGCGGCTCACCGCCCGCCTCGGTCTTGCGGCGCAGGTACATCACGTATACGTCCAGGGAGTTGGAGGAGGGCTCGAACTCGAAGCCCCATACGGTCTTGAGGATCTGCTCGCGCGTGAGCACCTGCCGGGGGTGCGCGAGGAACAGCTCCAGCAGCGTGAACTCGGTGCGCGTGAGCTCGACGGGGCGGGTTCCGCGCGTCACCTCGCGGGTGGAGAGGTCCATGCGCAGGTCGGCGAAGGAGAGGATGTTGGCCGTGTCGGCACCGGGGGCGGCCGCCGCGCTCGCGTACGAGCTGCGGCGCAGCAGGGCGCGGATGCGGGCCAGCAGTTCGTCCAGCTCGAAGGGCTTGACGAGGTAGTCGTCGGCGCCCGCGTCCAGGCCGGTGACGCGGTCCCCGACCGTGTCCCGGGCGGTGAGCATGAGGATCGGCACGGTGACGCCGGAGGCGCGCATCCGGCGGGCGGCGGTGAGGCCGTCCATGCGGGGCATCAGCACGTCGAGGACGATCAGCTCGGGCCCGTAGGAGTCCACCTTGGCGAGGGCGTCCAGCCCGTCGACGGCCAGCTCGGTCGCGTAGCCCTCGAAGGCCAGGCTGCGGCGCAGGGCCTCGCGGACGGCGGGCTCGTCGTCGACGATCAGGATGCGGGAGGGCTGGTCGCCGTGCTCGGCGGGGCTCATCGGCTTACCTCACGTGGGTCACGTCTGCGGGCGGGAACCCTCTCAGCCTCGCATGTCACCCGGCTCCCTCGGGGCTCAGTTGCCGCTGCCGCCCGCGCGCAGCTTGGCGAGGTCGGCCTTGACCGTGTTGACCGGGATCGCGAAGCCGAGGCCGACGCTGCCGGCCGTGTCGCCGCCGCCGGCGTTGGAAGAGGGCGCGTACATGGCCGAGTTGATGCCGATGATCTCGCCGCTCATGTTGATGAGCGCACCGCCGGAGTTGCCGGGGTTGAGGGAGGCGTCGGTCTGGATGGCCTTGTAGGTGGTCTTGGACGAGCCGGTGTCGCCGTTGTACTGGTTGCCGCCGAACTCGAACGGCCACTGCGGGAGCCCGCGGCCGTCACGGCCCTGGCCCTGCCCCTGGCCCTGGCTGCCCTGCTCCTTGGCGACGGTGACGTCGCGGTTGAGGGCGGAGACGATGCCGCTGGTGACGGTGCCGGTCAGGCCCTCGGGGGAGCCGATGGCGACGACCTGGTCGCCGACGCGCAACTTGCCGGAGTCGCCGAGCTTGGCGGCCTTGAGGCCGCTCGCGCCCTGGATCTTGATGAGGGCGAGGTCCTTGGCGGGGTCGGTGCCGACGACCTTGGCGGTCTTGGTGCTGCCGTCGCTGAGGGACACCTGGACGGTGTCGGCCCCGGCGACCACGTGGTTGTTGGTGACGATCTCGCCGTCACCGGTGATGATGACGCCCGAACCGGTGGACTGGCCCTGGCCGGTCGTGGCCTTGATCTCCACGATGCTGGGGCTGACGGCCTGGGCGACCGCGGAGACGCCGGAGCTCTTGGAGGAGGCGTTCTCGACGGGCGTGCTCTGGCTGCTGCCGCCGGAGCCGCCGGTGAACTCGCTGACGAGGGCCGCGGCGCCGCCGCCGGCCACGGCCGCGACGAGCGCGCAGGCGGCCAGCAGGCCGATGGGGCCGCGGGCACGGCCCCGGCGGCGGCTGCCGGGCTGCGG